>CALWKV010000047.1 GCA_944381355.1 uncultured Christensenellaceae bacterium
GCGACCTGTTGGATTTGCAAAGCCTTGGTTTCGAGGTAATCTCGGACAGCAACCATTATAGACTGATATACAAGGGAAACGAAAAGTATGTCATTACCCTGCACAAAACACCGAGCGATGCTCGAAGCGGAAAGAACTTGGTATCAGACATACTGAAAACAATAAGCATTTACAGATAGACGTTAAAACAGCAGCAGACTTCACAAGAAAATTATAAATACGATAAGAGAGGAGTTATGTCGAACGAACTGCAATCGTTGTCTGAAATTTACAACAACAGCATTTTCCGCGTGCCCGACTATCAGAGGGGCTATGCATGGCTTAAAAAGCAGCTGACTGATTTCTGGGAAGACATCGTCAACCTTCCCGTGGGGAAAAACCACTATACGGGCGCGCTGTCGATAAAGAGGGTGACCGAAAATCTCGCCGCGTACGAGAACGAAGCGTGGTTGCTCGCCAACGGTTACAAACTTTATCACATCGTGGACGGACAACAGAGACTGACCACCTTTACAATTTTACTGCACGAACTGATTGCGTTCAGCATGAGCATCGAGGCGGACGGGAAGGAAGACGAAATATATCTTTGCAGCAGTTCTCTGAGAGATATCAGAGAAAAATACGTATGCAGAAAAATGCCGCCCAAAGGTCTTGTCACCACCTACCTTTTCGGATACGATAAGGGCAATGCCGCTTCGGCATTTCTTATTCACAATGTCTTTGACGAGCCGCACGGAGGGGCTGTAGGTGAGTCGTTTTATACTAAAAATCTCCTCGAGGCTAAGGATTTTTTCGCAAAAAGCGTTAAAGAGGTTTACGATCGGAGCGGAATGTCGGGACTTGACGAGCTTTTCCGAAAAGTCACTCAACAGCTTAAATTCAATATCCACGATATAGACGGCGAATACGACGTCTACGTCGCTTTCGAGACGATGAACAACCGCGGCAAGAAGCTGACTAATCTCGAACTTCTGAAGAACAGGCTGATGTATTTGACGACCCTGTTCGACGATGACGAGGCAGAACGCAAAGCCGTTCGTGACAACGTCAACAACGCGTGGGGGCAGATTTATTATCAGCTCGGGCGCAACAAGGATCCTCTGTCGGATGACGAGTTTCTCCGGGCGCATTGGATCACTTATTACCGCTATTCGAGGAGAAAAGGCGACGATTACATTGAATTTTTGCTCGGCCATTTTTCTGCCAAAAACGTTTTTGAGGAATACGTGGTTGCCGAAGAAGCGCATGGAGAGCGCCCTCTCAGCGACTATGAGGACGTCGAAGACCGTGATGACGAACAGGATGACGTAGAGGATAAGCGAGAGAGACTCACGTTGACTGAGATCAACGATTATGTAAACAGCCTCAAGGATTTTGCGCAATACTGGTATTACAGCTGGTTTCCTTTCGACGCATCGTTCAGAGCTTCGCAGGAAGAAAAGACGTGTATAGACAGACTCAACCGTATAGGTATCGGATACTTTCGTCCTCTGGTCGTCGCGGCGATGTCGCTTGACGGAACTGTGCAGGCGGAAGATCGGTGTGCGTTGTATGACGAGATAGAGAGGTTTATTTTCGTATATTTCCGTCTCGGCGGTTATCAGGCCAATTTCAGAAGCAGCGATTATTACAACAAATCGCGTCAACTCATCAAAGGAGAGTGTTCGATCGCACAAGTCACCAAAAGTCTTAAGGAGCTGGCGGACGACTCCGACTCCGCGATCGCATCCTTTGCGGCGCGCGTCAAAAAGATGTTCAACGACGGCGGCGGTTACTATTATTGGTGGGCAAAAAGATACTTTTTCTTTGAATACGAGGCATATCTTACGTGCGAAAAGGGTATTCAGCGTGACGGAGACCTGGCGTCGTGGAGACTTTTTACGACAGAGCAAAGGGACAAGGTGTCAATAGAACATATCTTGCCTCAGACCCCGACCGAGTGGTACTGGCGCAATCAGTTCAGAGATTACTCGCCCGAGGAAATAAACATTCTGTCGGGATCGCTCGGCAATCTTCTAGCATTGTCGAAAAAGGTAAACAGCTCTCTGCAGAACGACAGTTTTGAAGAAAAGAAAAAGCCCAAGAACGGCAGGCGCGGATATATATACGGGTCTCATTCGGAAACCGAAGTGGCTCAATATGCGGACTGGTCAGCAGAGAGCATATACGAACGCGGAATGAAACTGCTGGATTTTATGGAAAAAAGGTGGAAAATACGCATAAGCGACGAAGATAAGCGCAGATTGCTGAACATAGAATTCGTGCACGACGGACGCGAAAAAAATCCGACTTTGAAAAAAGTCGCGGCAGAGGATTATGCGAAATTCGTCACGGATACGCTCCTCGGTGAGGACGATCTTTGTTGGGTAAGCGGCAACGACAAGGACAAAGTATGGTTTACGACAGACGCCGTCGACGGGATCGTGTCGGGAGAACTCAAATATACGTGGGACGGCGGCAGACTCGTGGTTTACGAAATATGCGCTGACGAAAAGAGGGGCATAATCCTGAGTTGCAGGATATCCAAGAGAACGGACAATGCGGCGAAAGGCGTATTCAGAAAATGTCTTGAGCATACCGAAACCGGAGGTGTGCCTTACGATGAGATAGAACGGCGCAGGCGATGGATCGAAGTGTTCAGGCGTGAGGTTTTGTCAGCAGACGATATGGCAAACGGCGTGACTGAAAACGCAGAGACGATCAAGACGCGCTTGCGCATGTTGCTTGAAAACGACGTGAAAAATTGGGAAACCGAGGTTTTCGGTTGACGGATAATTGTCTGTGAGAGCAGAGTGCGGAATGGCGTCGTAGCTTGCGGACATTCTATTGACAAAGCAGAGGCATCGAGGAAAAATTATAATTAATACTTGAAATATATATAGTGATATGTTATATTGTTTATACAGTGTCACGTTATATACGAGACGTTTTGAGACAAGAGAGGAGTTATGGACAGATACAGCAGATTATTTCACCTGATAATGGAGAAGTGTTCCGACGGGAGCATAAAATCCGTCAAAGCGGGAGCGTTTATCTTTGAAGTGATCAGGGCGCTTTCGTCGAGCGAAGAAGACTTTGCCGGTGACGTCGATAATATAGATGAGATAAAAGATGAGATTTCCAGCATAAGAGAGCTTTTTGCCGATAAGGGAATCGACCTGAAAAGTACGGAACAAAAACTTGCCGAAGTCAAAAGAAGCGGTGCAGACGAATTGGTCGAAGGACTGGTTTTCAAAAAAGTTTTTGAAAGTTGCCTTAAGGATACCGTGGACAACGGCGGAAGCGTTTCCGCATACAAGATCTGTCGCGAGCTTATCGACTCCGATTTGGGCAAACTCAAAGATTGTATAGTTTATAGCGACGACAAAAAGCTGACGGACGATATTTCTTTGCCATCAATCGACGATGAGCTCATCCGTCGGCTGAGCGATGTCAAAAAGCGTTTACTGGCAGAGATCGAACGTGGATTTAGCGAGTCGGAAGAGGACGAAGAAGAACCTCAGCACGAAAAACCAGCCGTGAAACCCGAGGAGCTTTTGCCGGAAATAGCTGCGACGGTTTCCCGCGTGAGGACCGAACTCGAAAAAGTCGTTTTCGGACAGGATAAGGCAATCGACTCGTTTACGGCGGGCTATTTTACGTCCGAACTTCAGGCGGTAGCAGACAAAAGCAGGGTAAAACCGCGCGCAACTTTTCTTTTTGCCGGTCCTCCGGGCGTGGGCAAAACATTCCTTGCAGAGCAGGTGGCGAAGGCGCTCGGGCTTCCTTTCAGACGCTTCGATATGAGTGAATACGCCGATCACGAGAGCAACGTCGAATTTTGCGGATCCGACAAGGTATACAAAAACGGCAAAGAAGGCAACGTGACGGGATTCGTCGCGGACAATCCGCGCAGCGTGCTCCTGTTCGACGAGATAGAAAAGGCGCACATAAACGTCATATATCTTTTCCTTCAGATGCTCGACGCGGGCAGGCTCAGGGACAATTTTACAGACAAGGAAGTGTCTTTCAAGGATACGATAATCATACTGACTACCAACGCGGGCAGGCAGATGTACGAGGACGAGACGGTCAATCTCGCCACAGCATCGCGCAAAGCCGTGCTCAAGGCGTTGTCTGCAGATACAAATCCCGTGACGGGCGAGGCATTTTTCCCGCCTGCGATATGTTCGCGTTTCGCTTCTGGCAACGTCGTCATGTTCAACAGAATGGATGCGACTCATCTTCTCAAAGTCGCGAGAGGAGAGATGGACAAGTGTGCGGGGGAGATAGGAGTTTCCACGGGACTGTCTGTGGAGATCGACGAAAAAATACCCTATGTAATGCTTTATTCCGAGGGTGCGAATGCGGATGCCAGAACGATAAAGGGCAAGAGCGGCGGACTTGTATATCAGGAGCTGTACGAACTGCTGAGACTCGTAGGAGGCAAGGGATCCGATGAGATCGCAAAACTCAAAAAGATATCGTTCACAGCCGACATCCCCGACGACAGAGAGATAGCTCCGTACTTCAGAAAAAGCGGCAGCGCGACGGTGCTCGTGTTCGGCGCGAAAGAGACTTATAGGCAATGTGCAGAGAAGATAAAGAGCCAGAAAGTGGTTTATGCCGCCAATGCTGAAGCCGCCAAGCGCATACTTGGCAACAAAGATATAGGCTGTATTCTTTGCGACATAAATTTTAAAAAGAGAACCAATGACAAGCTCCTCAACATAGACGACGTGGATTCTGAGGGCAGAGACTTCATGAATTACGTGACTGCTCACAATCTCGCGCCCGTCGTAGCCGTTTTCGAGGACGAGGGCAACATAAGCGCGGAGGAAGAGTATTCGCTATTGCAGAGCGGGGCGAGGTCTGTCGCGTATATACACGGCAAGGGAGAAAAAAGCCTCGACGCGTTCGTCGGTGCAGAGATAGAGGAACAGTACCGCAAAAGCTGTCTCCTCGACCTCGCAAAAGCCAACAAGATCATATCTTACAGGACGTCGCAGGAAATCTGTGCGGACGGAAGCGAAGCGACGATTACTTTCTTCGGTTTCAGGAAAGAGATCGCGCCCGACGCGGGAGACAACAAGAAGATACTCGACAACGTCAGCAAACCCGACGTCAGATTCGACGACGTTATTGGCGCAAAGGACGCAAAAGACGAGCTTACATATTTTATAGAATATCTGAAAAATCCCAAGAAGTTTGTGCGTTCGGGCGTAAAACCGCCCAAGGGCATTTTGCTGTACGGGCCTCCCGGTACGGGCAAGACATTGCTCGCCAAGGCTATGGCGGGAGAGTCGGACGTCACGTTCATCAGGGCGGAAGGCAATCAGTTTCTCAAACGTTACGTCGGCGAGGGACCCGAAGCGATACACGACCTGTTCCGCACTGCGAGAAAATACGCGCCTTCGATACTGTTTATTGACGAGATCGACGTGATAGGCAAAGAGCGCGGCATGTCAGAACACGAACATCATACCGACGTGCTGACCGCGCTTCTGACCGAAATGGACGGTTTCAGGGCAGATTCCGGCAAGCCGGTATTCGTGCTTGCGGCGACAAATTATTCGATCAAGAGCGGTACAAACAAGAGCCTCGACGAAGCGCTTCTCAGAAGATTCGACAGACGTATATACGTCGATCTTCCCGGCAGAGACGAGCGCATGCAGTTCATAAAGAAAAAGGTCGCAAAGATCAAGAAACATGCCCTGACGGACGGAATGCTCGACAATATCGCGATGCGCTCTACGGGCGCGAGTCTGGCGGCGCTCGACTCGGTATTCGAACTGGCGCTCAGAAACGTGATCAAGTCCGGGAATCTGACTCTTACCGACGAAATACTCGAGGAGGCTTTCGAGACTTTCAACAACGGCGAGGAGATAAAGTGGAACGAGAGAGAATTGCTCAGGACCGCGCGTCACGAGGCAGGACATGCGATAGTGCACAGGCATTTCGGCAGGAAATCTTCGTATATGACTATAGTCTCGCGCGGCAATCACGGCGGTTACAATCAGGCGCAGACGGACGAAAAAGGCGGTTATACCAAAGAAGAACTGCTGTCTTTTGTCAGAGCTTCTCTCGGCGGCAGAGCGGCGGAGATCGTGTATTACGGAGAAAAGGACGGCATTTCCACGGGCGCGTCGGGAGATCTTAATAATGCCAGCAGTATAGTCAGGGATATGATCTGCACTTACGGCATGTACGAGGAATTCGGACAATGTTCTCTCTCGACGATACAGTCTGTGGGCAGTGAAATATCCGCACGCATAATCGCCAAAATCAACGATATACTGAAAGAAGAACTTGACAAGGCGATCGATATCGTTCGCAGCAATAAGGATATATTCGACAAGCTGGTCGACAGACTGATCGAAAAAAGCGCGCTTAAGACGGATGAGATCGAGGAGATACTCAAAGACGTAAAACAGTGAATCATGTGCGGAGCCAACTGCACGAAAAAATAAAAACAATTTTCCAAGGAGGGAAACATAATGGCAGACAAACAAGCAAAGGCTCAGAAAGTCTACAAAACAATGGTTAAAGCGCTCAAAGGCAAAAACTGGCACTTTGAAGAACGCGAACAGGATCTGACGATCGTTTCAAATTACACAGGCGACGATCTCCCCGTCAAATTCATCATCAGGGTCGACGCAGAAAGAGAAGTCATTCAGTATCTTTCGCCGCTTCCGTTCAAAATGGAGGAGAGTAAACGCGTAGACGCGGCGGTCGCGGTATGCGTAGCCAACTACGGTCTCGTAAACGGCAGCTTCGACCTCGACATCAACGACGGCGAGATCAGATACAGACTGACCACGAGTTATTGCGACAGCGAAATGGGCGAAGAATTCTTCTACGACATGATGGCAGTCGCCGTTGTCACGACCGACAAGTACAACGACAGATTTATGATGCTCAACAAGGGCATGATGACTCTGCAGCAGTTTATCGATATGAGAAATTAACTGATAAAGGTCAGACAACGACACGACCCCGGCAGATGCCGGGGTTATGTTTTTTCGATATTAACGTATAAACAGAGACATTGTCTGAAAAAAGCGAAATTCCCGTTAAAGCCGACGTTGCGGTTTAAGCCGCGCTTGACGTCCTACGGCGGTTGCGGTATAATCTTAGACAGGGCTTAAAGAGAGCTTGCGCATAAGAAGTCGGAGGTGTTTATGAGGTTCTGCAAGATAGGAAAAAACGGGATGGATCGGATTTACGACGCGATGCGGGAGAATTTTGCAAACGACGAATTACGCGACCGCGAAAGTACTATATGCCTCGTTGACGACGACAGATATGGAGTTTACCGCATTTACGACGGGGACGAGGATGTCGGATTCGTCACTATTTGGACGCCGGGAGACTTTGCTTTTGTCGAGCATTTTGCGATATACGAAGAATTCCGCAACAAAGGCGCAGGAGGCAGGGCGATAGACGAGGTCTGCAAAAAATACGGCAAAGTGATCCTGGAGGTGGAAAAACCCGAGGACGAAGTGCAGAAAAGGCGTGTGGCATTTTACGAAAGGCACGGTTTTGTAGTAAATCCGCAACCTTACGTACAGCCCGCCTATCGCAGGGACAGCAAGCGGGTACATATGTTGCTGATGAGTTACCCGCGCGCTCTTTCCGATTTCGATCGTATCATCGCGTTATTGTACGACGCAGTCTATCGCGTAAAATACGACGGCAGTCCTGATGACGGTGCATGAGCAGAAAGACACATATTGACCTTTGCTCGCAAAAGGATTATAATAGATGCGAGGTAAGTTATGTCAAAACTTAAAAAGGCTATGATCATCACTGTGGCGGTCATAGGCGTGCTCGTACTTATGGCAGGCATCGTTGCAGGTAGTTGCGCGCTTTTCGGCATGGCGGTAGAGGACGACTTCACGTTTGCCGCGTACGACGGCAGTAAAGGCGGAGACAGGCTACATTTTCTCAACGTCGGCAACAGCGACGCGATACTCCTTGAAAGCGACGGAAAGTTCGCTCTTGTCGATTGCGGCGAGGACAACGACAATCCGAGAGGCTTCGACAGTCTCGATCTTCAGGGGTACGAAGATCGGGTAGCAGATTACCTCAATGCTTACTGCGCTGACGAGGACGGGCAGATTTATCTTGAGTTTATCATAGGCACTCATGCGCACTCGGATCATCTGGGCGGTTTCGATACCGTTCTTTCTATGGACAACGTTCATCTTCAGCGCGCGTATCTGAAGCGGTATTACGAGGACAGGATAAAGAGCAGCGAGGTCGAGGGCTGGGACAATAAAGAGGTTTACGAGCAGACGGTCGCCGCGGTAGAGGCGCAGGGTGCGGAACTCATACAGGACCTTGAAGACGTCTCGTTTACGTTCGGCAATTTTACGATCACGTTGTTCAACGGGCAGGAAGCCGATCCCGACGACAAGGTGGGAGAGAACGAAAACTCGCTTGCGGTGCTTGTTGAAAAAGACGGTTACAAAGTGTTGCTGGCGGGAGATCTCAACAATTTCGACGACGACGAAAAGAGGCTAGCGCCCGAGATAGGCAAAGTCAACGTACTCAAACTGGGACATCACGGATATCCGGGGTCTTCGTCATATTCGTTCATCAGGACTCTGGATCCCGACATGGCGATACAGACCAACGACAGACCCGCCAATCTTTCGGTGCAGGTTGTCGTGACGATGATAAACATGACGCCTATATATCAGACTGCAAAGCACAACGGGATAATACTGGATATAAACGATGTAGACAACGTCAGACTTTATGACGATACCATGCCGCAGACCGAATAAAAAAATAAAAAATTGCGTTTTGCGTTTGAAAAATTTTTTTAAAGTGCTATAATGCAAAAAGTAGCGAGCAGCTCAAAAGCGTAAGACAGGCTTCGGTCTTGCGCTTTTCCCATTCAGATACTTATAATTGCCGTCGGAGTCGGAACGGGCGTAGGAATAAACGTGCTTCTTTCAAGAAGCCTCGGTGAAGGAGAGACAGAAAAGGCGGGACATGTCGCAGGCATTCGCAGTCGTCGCCCTTGCGAAAACGCAAAAAAGCTCGAAAAACCACTATTTTGCTCGCAAAAATCTGCGGTGATTAAATTTCCTTGCATTATAACTTAAAAAATACTATAATGCGGTTTGTGTGGTTGGGAGGTTGCCCTATGGAAACAATAGATATAAGCAAAGCCGTGCGTCGCAGAACCGACAGACGGAGACATCTGATGCGCCGCGTCAGCGGAGAAGGAAACTCTGCGCTTGACCGTATTGCGCATCTTCAGCGTATTCTCGATTCGAGAATTAAAAAAGGAGACAGGGACGGCTTTGCCGCAGGAAGGCGGGAATTGTACGATCTTATATTCGCGGTCGTATCAGAAGAAGTGAGAACGGGCGGAAGAAGATGAACTGTCGCTTCAAAAAGACGGGTATAGCGCCCGTCTTTTTTGTCTGTAAATAAATATCAGCGTTTGCGCTCTGACTCACAAACCGAATGCCGCAGGAGTAAACGTGAAGGACAGCGCCGATATGCAGGATTGAGATCGGGAGGGTTTGCAAAAAAGCTCAAGGTGCAGGTTAGTGATTGCACAGACGACGATGCTTGAGAAAAGTGACGAAGTCACAGAAAGATACGGATGGTAGTGCTATAATATCTTTGAAATTAAAAGGAGAACATCTATATGGCAGAAATTACCGTTACCGGGAACAATTTTGAAAAAGAGGTGCTCGGCTCCGATACACCCGTATTGCTCGACTTCTGGGCGTCATGGTGCGGACCGTGCAGAATGATCGCTCCCGTTGTCGCTGCGATTGCAGACGAGTGCGATGGCAGAGTAAAAGTGGGCAAAGTCAACGTCGACGAACAGCAAGAACTGGCTGCGGCTTTCCGTGTGACGAGCATTCCTACGCTCGTTGTGATAAAAGACGGAGAGGTGACATCAATGTCGGCGGGATATAAGTCAAAAGCAGAAATCAAGGAGATGCTTGGGGTATAAAATGGGGATCCTGGATTTTTTTAAAAGCAGAAATTTCGACGAAGGCTTAAAGGAATTTTATGCCACGCCTTCGGCAGTTTTGCTCGACGTAAGGACGCGCGAAGAATATTTGGAAGGACACGTGGAAAAAAGCGTGAATATTCCTTTGGACGAACTCGGACGCGTGACTGAAGAAATCGAATGCACGCAAACGCCCGTATTCGTGTATTGCTACAGCGGCGCGAGGAGCGCGCAGGCTGCAGCAGTCCTCAGACGTTTAGGGTACGTCAACGTAAAAAATATAGGCGGGATCGCTTCATACAGCGGAAAGGCGGTGTGCAGATGAAAGTTGTAATAGTAGGAGGAGTAGCGGGTGGCGCAAGCGCCGCTGCGAGATTGCGCAGACTCAACGAAAAAGCCCGGATAATCATATTCGAGCGTACGGGATACGTTTCGTACGCCAACTGCGGTCTGCCTTACTATATAGGCGGCGTGATCAAGGATAAAGAGGAGCTGACGTTGCAGACCCCTCAAAGTTTCAAAGAGAGATTTAACGTCGACGTGCGCGTGCTGACCGAAGTTCTGTCGATAGACAGAGCGGCAAAAGAGGTTGTAGTGCGCGATCTGACTTGCGGCAGGGAGTATCGCGAAAGCTATGACAAGCTCATACTTTCTCCCGGCGCGCGTCCCGTAGTGCCCGACGTCAAAGGCGCGGACAGCAAGAAGATATACACTCTGCGCACGGTGGAGGATACTTTCCGTATAAGGGAAGCGGCGCTTGCCGACGGCGTGAAATCGGTTGCCGTGATAGGCGGCGGATTTATCGGGATAGAGACGGCAGAAAATCTCAAAGAAGAGGGACTTGACGTGACTCTCATACAGAGAAGCGGTCACGTGCTCAGCCCGATAGACGGGGATATCGCATCTTTTTTGCACAGTCGCATGCGTAAATTCGGGATAGATCTGAGACTGAATTCCCCCCTTCTCGGTTTCGAGGATACCGACGAAGGGATACGCGTCCTGATCAAGGACAAGGATCCCGTAGAAGCGGATATCGCAGTGCTTGCGATAGGAGTAACACCCGAGTCGTCGCTCGCAAAAGAAGCGGGACTCGAACTCGGAGTCAAAGGCAGCATAGCCGTCGACGACAGAATGAGGACTTCCGATCCCGATATATATGCCGTCGGAGACGCCGTCTCGATAAAGAACACGGTCACAGGCGAGAAGGCTGTCATATCGCTTGCGGGACCTGCCAACAAACAGGGCAGAGTCGCCGCGGACAATATCGCGGTAATCGATCGCCGCTACAAAGGTTCTCATGCGGCTTCTGTGCTCAAGGTGTTCGACATGACTGCGGCATTCGTCGGTATAAACGAAAAGACAGCCAAGGCGGCAGGCATAGACTACGGCAAGGTGATCATATCGCCCGCATCTCACGCTTCCTATTATCCTGGAGGCAGAGTCATGACGATAAAAGTGCTTTTTACCAACACGGATAGGAAAATTCTCGGTGCGCAAATCGTAGGCTTCGACGGGGTGGACAAGCGGTTGGACGTCATAGCCACCGCAATGCAGGCGGGCATGACCGTCACCGATCTTGCCGATCTCGATCTTGCTTACGCACCGCCGTATGCGTCGGCTAAAGATCCCGTCAATATGGTCGGCTTTGTCGCCGAAAACGTGCTCGAAGGCAAGGTCAGACAGTTTTTCTATGAAGATATCCCGTCTTTGATCGGAACGGACGCGGTTTTGCTGGACGTACGCACAAGCGAGGAATATGCAAGCGGACACGCGACGGGGTTTGACAAAAACGTCCCCGTGGACGAACTCAGAGACCGTATGTCGGAGCTGGATAAGACTAAACCCTTATATCTGATGTGTCAGTCGGGTCTGCGCAGTTATATCGCGTGCAGAATGCTTGCGCAAAGCGGTTTCGATTGCTATAATTTTGCAGGGGGATACCGCCTCTTTTCGAGCATCGAGAAGTCGCGTTTCGACAGCCGATGCGATACCGATTGCGGGGTAAAACGAGTCAGATGAAACGATCGGGGGAAATCCCTTGAATAAAAACCGAACAGGAGGAAAAATTATGTCGGGTAAATTTTATATCTGTCGTCATTGCGGCAACATTATCGGAATGATAAAGAATTCGGGCGTGCCCGTTGTCTGTTGCGGGGAGAAAATGCAGCTTCTTGCCCCCAACTCAGTGGAAGCGAGCGGCGAAAAGCATATCCCCGAAGTCAATGTCGAAGGCGACAAGATAAGCGTCAGAGTGGGCGCCGTCGATCACCCCATGCTTGCTGAACACTATATCGAATGGGTGTATCTGCAGACGGAGAAGGGCGGTCAGCGCAAGTCGTTTAAGCCGGGCGACGCACCCGTAGCCGAGTTTGCCCTCGCAGACGATACGGCGGTCGCGGTATACGCGTACTGCAATCTGCACGGGCTCTGGGTCAAGGAACTGTGAAGAGGCATTCGGGCGCGCCTGCGACGGTGCGACACGCAATACGAGGCAAAGCGTAAAAAACAAAAGGCGGTGAAAACCGCCTTTCTTTTTCTGTAGTTTTTTGCTGACCGTCAATACCGCGCACGGCATTGCGACCCGCGGTCTGAAGAAACGTCAATGTTCTTTGATGATCTTTCTCGGGCACTTGTTGAGACATTCCATACAACCCGTGCACTTCGAATAATCGAATACGGGCAGGTTGTTCACCATCGTGATCGCGCCCTGTTTGCACACTCTCGCGCACATTCCGCAACCTATGCAGCCCACCTTGCAGAAAGACATCGTCTCCTTGCCTTTGCAGGTAGTGGAGCACGCGCAGTACACTTTCGCGCTTGCGGGTATGCGATCTATTATCAGTTGCGGACACTTGTTGATGCAGGCTCCGCAAGAGGTACACAGCGTCTTGTCGACAAACGCGACGCCGTTCTTTACCTTTATCGCGCCGACGGGGCAGACTTCTTCGCAGGTGCCGCCGCCGAGACAGCCGTGAGGGCACAGCTTGCAACCGCCGAGGTACAATTTTTTGTTGAGGCAGCCTTCGTTGCCGATATACTCGTATTTGTCGGTAGCGTTGACGCCGCCGTTACACTTGACGACAGCCACTGTCGGCTCGCTTGACGAAAACTCTATGCCGGCAAGCTCTGCGATGACCTTCTTTTCTTCGTCCGACGTGACCTTGCAGTCGTCGAGAGACGCCTTGCCGCAGGCGAGGCATTTTGCAAAACCCTCGCAGCCGCTGTGTCCGCAACCGCCGCAGTTTGCGCCCGCGAGATGCTCGAGTATCTTGACGACCTTTTCGTCCTCCTCTATATGGCAGACTTTGGTCACGATGAGGATAAGCACCGCAAAAATCACGGCAAGACCCGCGATTATGCCCAGCACCATTCCGACTTTGTTCCATTGTATAGCCGCTGAAATCAATACGTTTATCATTGTCTCATCCTCCTCAGCCTATCATGTTGAATACGTAAAAGCCCATTGCCATGAAGCACGCCGCCATCATCGTGATCGGGAAGCCTTTCATCGGACCGGGCATCTTGAGGTGGTCTATCTTTTCTCTGAGTCCGCTCATAATGACTATGGAAACGGTAAAACCGACGCCTGCGAACAAGCCGTAGAGTACCGCCACGCCGAGGTTCATCGAGGATATGCCGAGCAGGCTCAACATCTGCGCCTTGTCTATCACGAGTTCGGCAACGCCGAGCACCGCGCAGTTGGTTGTGATCAGCGGCAGGTAGATCCCCATCGCCTGATACAGCGCGGGGGAGAAGCGCTTGATCGCGCGTTCTATCATCTGTACGAGCGCCGCTATGACGAAGATGAACACGATTATTTCGAGGTACTCTAGCCCGAGCGGGGTGAGGATATACTCGTAAATCGGGTATGTGATAAGGCAGGTTATCGTCATGACGAGCGTGACGGCGATGCCCATGCCCAGGGCGTTGTTGGTCTTTTTGGAAACGCCGAGGAAGGGGCAGATACCGAGGAACTGCACGACGACGAAGTTGTTCACAAAGACGGCTATTATAAGTATCGTAAAGAAAGTACCCATATCACTTTACCTCCTTTGCGGTTTGCGCCGCACTGTCCGCCTGTGCCTGTTCGCTCGCCTCGGGGTCGAGGTTGTCGGGAGCGGAGACATCGGGTTTCGGCATAATACGCAGAGCGAAAGTCTTGCTCCTGCGGACATTCTCTATCTTGGTGTAAACCGCGTTGAATATCGCTATCGCAAGTCCGTAGACAAAGAATGCGCCCGCGGACGAGGTGAAGAACTCTATCTTGAAGTCCCACAGCGTATAGCCGAATATCGCACCTGCGCCGAGGATCTCTCTGACCGCGCCGATCAGCGTGAGGGCGGCGGTGAAGCCGAGACCCGTGAACAGACCGTCGCAAGCAGAGTCGAGCACTTTGTTCTTGCTCGCAAATGATTCCGCTCTGCCGAGAATGATACAGTTGACGACGATAAGCGGCAGATACACGCCCATCGAGTCGTACAGCGACGGAATGAACTTGTCGAGCAACATTCTGACTATCGTGACGAAAGTCGCGATGATTATGACGAACGCAGGGATACGCACCGCGTTGGGGATCGTCTTTCTGAGGAGCGAAATCAGCACGTTGGAACAAATGAGTATGAACGTGACCGCAAGTCCCATTCCTATACCGTTGAACGCCGCCGTAGAGAGCGCGAGCGTCGGGCAGGTGCCCAGTACGAGGCGCAGGGTCGGGTTGTTCTTGAGAAGCCCGTCGAAGGCTATCGTTTTAAATCTTTTTCCTGTCATTTAAGCCACCTCCTCGGGTTCCGTCGCAAAAAGCACTTCGCGTGCGAATTGCAGCGCGCAGTCGACCGCGTTGTTAAGCGCGTTGGCAGAATAAGTCGCGCCGCTTATCAGCACCTTGATACCGTCGCCGCCCGTCGTGAAATACACGTCTCCCGTGATCTCGTCGTTATGGGCGGAGTAGACGTCGTAGGTAAGTTTGGACATCAGAGTCTGTTTTTCGTAGCTCTCCAGCACGACTTTTTCAATGCCGCCGAAAGCTCCGTCCCTGGCTGTCAGCACGACCCATACTGTTATCGTGCCGCCCTTGTAACCTTCGCCGCCCGTTGCCTGCACGAGATAATTGCCGTTTTCGAGCAGATACACCTTGGACAGCGTGCCGTAATCGTTGACGAGCTGATCTGAGGAATATTCTTTTTCCTGATAATTCATCTCTTTGCCGTAGACCTTCTCGATCGCTCTCATCGTGCGCTCTTCCTCCGTGACGTAAAGCACGTCGTTGAGGATCGCGAGCAAGCCGCCCGCGACGAGGGCTATGACGAGCAGAACGATTATGCATTTGAATGCCTGACTTTTGAAAAACTGTTTTACCGTCATTGTTTTCCGCCCTCCTCTTTTGCCGCTTTCGCCGCTTTTTTCGCTTCGATCTTAGCGCGGATACGCTCGACAAGTCCGGGCGCGCCGAACGGACGCGGACGGATATAAGCGTTGATGAGCGGGACGAGCAGGTTCATCAGCAGTATCACGAAGGAGACGACCTCTATCTTGGTCGCCGCTCTGAGCACCGCGGTGAGCACGCCGAGCGCTATGAAATAAACGTAATTGCCCGCCGTGCTGTTGGGGCTGGTCACGTAGTCTGTCGCCATGAATATCGCGCCGAGGAACAGACCGCCCGAGAGTATCGAGGGGAGGAACTGCGCGAAGTCGAACTTGGCGAGGCAGACCGCGACAAAGCCTTCGACGACTATGTAGATGACGGGAAACTGCCATTTGATGACCTTGCGCACGACGAGGTAAATGCCGCCGATGAGAAGCGCGAGTTTGCAGGTTTCGCCGATGCAACCCATCATGCCCGTGCCGAGGAACATATCGAGCAGGCTGACCGAAGCGCCGTTGCCGCCGAGTATGGAAGTCAGCTCGGTCGCGCCCGTCGCCACATTGCCGTCAAGCGCGGCTATCGTCGGAGCAACCCAACCGGATACCATCATCGACTGAAAAGCTATGAACGCAAAGACTCTGCCCGTGATCGCGGGGTTGACTATGTTTTTACCCGTGCCGCCGAACAGCATTTTGACTACCGCTATCGAGAAAATCGCGGATATCAGCGGAACGTACCATTTGACGTGAGACGGGAGACACATTGCGAGCAGCAGACCCGTCACGACGCTCGTAAAGTCGAACGACTTGATTATCTCGATCGGCTTTTTCTTAAGGCACAGCGAGTAGACGAACTCGGTCGCCACGCTTGCCGCGACGCTTATCAGTATAGTGACGAGCGCGTCCGTTCCGAAGAACACGCAACCCATCACCGCCGCGGGAAGAAGCGCGATGACCACGTCGAGCATTATGCCTCTCGTAGTGCGTTTGCCTCTTATATGAGGGCTGTCGGATACGATAACTTTTTCCATTTTTCCCTCCTATTTCATCTCTCTGAGTTTTTGTTTGCAAAGCTGAATGCTTTGTACGAGCGCGCGGCTTGCGGGGCAGACGTAAGCGCAACTTCCGCACTCTATGCAGTTGAGTACGCCGCCGCGTTCTTTCGCCATAATGTAGTCGCCCGCCTGCGTGTAGAAGTCAATATCCATCGGCATCAGGTGCATCGGGCACACTCTCGCGCACGAGCCGCAGCTTATGCACGGGGTCGGGTTGGAGAGCGAGACCTCGCTCGCGGGGAGGAGCAGCAGACCGCTGTCCGTCTTGCGGGTGTAGTAGTCGGTAGAGAGCATCGTCGCGCCCATCATCGGACCGCCGTCGATTATCATGCCGATATCGCCCTTTATGCCGCCGCATTTTTCGAGTATGAAGTCAAAGCTCGTGCCGAATCTGACGATGAGGTTGGCGGGATTTTCCACGCACTGACCCGAGACGGTGACCACGCGTTCAAACAGAGGTTTGTTGAGTTCTACCGCTTCGTATACGGCATAAGAGGTCGCGACGTTCTGCACCACGCAACCCGCGTCGGCGGGAAGTTTGCCGGGCGGTACTCTGCGCCCCGTACAGCAGTATATCAGGTGCTTTTCGCTTCCCATCGGGTAACGCTTGCGCAGTATCACCACGTCCAGATCGTCGTACTTTTCAAACAGCGATATCGCGTCCGGCTTGTTCTTTTCTACGCCGACGATGATGTGGTTTACGCCGAGGGCTTTGGCTATCAGTCTGAATCCTTCGACGAGCTTGTCCGTCTGTTCCACCATGAGGCGGTAGTCGCAGGTCAGGTAAGGCTCGCACTCCGCCGCGTTGATGATCAGCGTATCGACCGGGGTCTTGGGCGAGAGCTTTATAAAGGTCGGGAAGCCTGCGCCGCCCATACCGACGATGCCTGCTTCGGCTATTCTCGCGATTATCGTCTCTTTTGTCTTTTCTTTGAGAGGCTCGAGAGGAACGAAAGAGTCGTCCGCATCTAGGTCGCGGTTTATCACGACGTGAGTGTCCATGCCGCCGCGCGGATTCGCGCGCTTTTCTATCGCTATGACTTTGCCCGCCACGCTGCTGTATACGTTGGCGCTGACAAAGCCGTCCGCTTTTGCTATAAGCTGTCCGCATTTCACGCTGTCTCCGACCGCGACGACGGGCGCCGCAGGCTTGCCGATGTGCTGCTGCAACGCTATCGACGCGACGGCGGGAGCTTCGAGTCGCCGTATCGGGCAGTCTTTGCTGATGAATTTCATATCGCGGAAATGTACGCCGCGACTGAAAAACTTGCCGTTTCTTGCTTTCACAGTTACCTCCGATGATTTATTTGCACCAAGGTGCTTTCCCCGTCAGGGACAATTGGTTTTGGTATTATTCACGACAGCGCCCAGCTTTGCCAGCATTGAAGCGGGCAGACGCTTTACGACGAGCACGCACGCCGCACCTACGGCAAAGCCGCTCAACGCGCCGAGAAGTATCAGATAGGGAAGATAGACGACCGCCTGCCACGTACCAGATATGGCGCAGAAGACGAGACATTGCACGACGTTGTGGATCACCGCCGCGCATACGCTTATGCATACGAAACTGATTTTCGGGAAAGCGAACGAATACAGGAATGCCGCGACGCATATACTGACCGCGCCTGCGCAAAGACCGAAGATCATAGAAGAAAGCGACCCGACGATCAGATTGCCCAGCACGCAACGCAGTATTACGGTAAGAGCGGCGACAGCGGGCGAATAGAGGACGAGAGCGAGCATGGAAAACGCGTTGCCGAGACCGAGTTTTGCGCCGGGGATAAACATAGGCGGCAAATAACTTTCCAGCATAAACGCTATAAGACTCAACGCGAGGAGCACAGAGACTCCCGCCAATTTTCTCGTTCCCAAACCCATACAATAAAACCTTTACAAAGATTATATATATTATAAAATAAATAAGTGCTTTTGTCAAATTGAGCGGAAAAAAGTCGCGGAATCAACATTTTTTTAACATACTCCCGCAGTCGCGTTGAAATCGACGCGTTTTGCGTGCTCGCGTATCGACTTCGTCGCGGCAGGCGGTGCGGAGAGGGCAGACCGCGCCTAAGAAAACGTACGGGGCATGAAAAAACCCGATACGTATCGGGTTTTCCGTTGTTTTCAAATATTTTTAAACGTATTGAGGTTTATTGCATCGCTTCTTTTATCGCGTTTGCGAGAGAGAGCGAGCCGCTCGCGTCGTAATGAGGGCAGACGGACAAAATGCCCGCTATGCCGTAGTCGTAGCAGAACGCCGTCATATCGCGTACGAACCCGTATCCCGCAAAGCGGAGCAAGGTGCCGTCCTCCAGCGTGATTGTGTTGTTATACTCGCCCAGAGTTTCTGCATAATCGCTGTATTTATAAAGCGTTTCGCTCTCCTTGTCATAGCTGTAGAAGGGGAGAGTCAGATAGATCTTGGACTTCGGGAGGTCGGTGTCTTTGAGCGTCTCGAGCGTTTCGCATACCGTCTCTGAGAAGGTGCACAGAGTGTTGTCGTCGAGGTTGGGCGTCAGCACGTAGAAGTTGTCGATCATCGCTTTGGACTGCTTGTTGAACATCGTCGCGTCGGGATTGACGAATACGCCTATTTCGTACGGGGACATCAGCTGACCGCGCAAAGTCTCGATAAAGTCGTTGTAAGAGCCGTAGTCGAACAGATTTTCTCCGAAGCTGAAATCAAAGCCGAAAACCGCGCCGTCAAAGCCGGCATTTTTGAGAAGAGTGGCGACGTTCTTCGACAAGGTATCCGCGTGGTTTTTGAACGCGCTGTGCCGCACGTCGTTCTCGTTCTCGTCCTCGGCGGGGGCGGGAAGTATTGCCAAGTGTATCTTCGCACTCATGTTGAAAGAACGTATCGTCTGGGTGACCTCGGCGAGATCTGAGCCGCTCGCAGTCAGATTGCCCTGAGAATCGAAGTAGACAAGAGGATACACGATATAGTCTGTGTAGTTCTTTATCTGAGAAATATCCACGCCTTCAAACGGGTCTCCCTCGGTATTGAGGCGGACAAACGCCGTAGAGTGGAAGTTGCGCGATCTCGACAGATTGTATATGCCTATGTCCGTCAGTTTGTAAGTGCCTTTGCACGAAGTGACCTTGATCGTTATCGAAGTAGCCGTCACGGTGCCGAGGTAGACGTTTCTCATTTTGCCTATCTCGTCTTGAGAAGCGACAAGATTGTCGTTGACGTACACTTCGAAGCCCGTCACGTTGTTGCCGCTCTCGTACAAGAAAATCTCGTTGCATACGACCGCGCTGTCCCAGGATATCCTGACCCACGCTTCTTCAGACGATTTCAGCGAAAAATTGATCTTGTTGTCGCCGTTGCTGTAAGTGAAGTTGGCAAAATGCGCAAGATTGGTTGCGTTGACTTCAAAGATATTCTTGATATTGCTGCAACCCGCAAGTACGCCCGCGAGGAGCGCCAGCGTAAATACGACGATGATCAGCGACAATACGATTTTTCTTTTCATAGTATAATCATTATACCATATTATCTGTAATAGCGAACAAAAATTTTCAAAAACGGTAAAAAAGGGAGCGGCGCTGTTCTGCGCCGCCCCGTTGTGAGGGGGATTGGGTATGAAAAATCAGTTGTTGTCGTTGAGTTTGAGCATCACCGCTCCCTGCTTTGCCTGGCAAAGAGGGCAGACCTTCCACGCCGCTTTCGAGGTCGCTTCGTATCCGCAGTCCGCGCATTTCCATTTGACCGCGGTCGGGCGGCTATACAGCTTGCCCTGAGAAAGCTGTTCGTAAAGATCGGTGAACAGCTTGTTGTGACAGGTCTCCACCTGAACAACGTTTTCGAAAAGTCCCGCAATATCCTTGAAGCCTTCTTCGCGCGCTATTTTCGCAAACTCGGGGTATATACGCGTCGCTTCTTCGTTTTCGTCCTCCGCCGCGAACTTCAGATTGTCGACAAGGTTCCACTTTTCCTTGAACGGATATTCTGCGCATATCTCCACAGAATCTATCGCCGCGTTCTTGTCCGCCGTCTGAATGAAAGAATAGAACATTCTTGAGTGGTGGAATTCCTGGTTGGCTACCTGCTTTATGATCTTTGCCATTTCAGAGTAGCCTTCCTGCTTTGCGCCGTATACGATATAGTCGTAACGCGCCTTTGCCATACATTCTCCCGCAAAAGCGCGGGCAAGATTTTTAAAAGTTTTGCTGTCTTTGAGTTGCATAATTACCTCCGTGAAATGAGTATTGACAAAATCGTCCGCGCTATTCATTTTGACG
>CALWKV010000048.1 GCA_944381355.1 uncultured Christensenellaceae bacterium
AAACCTTGTTCGTATTATTCTGGTCTGGTATAAAAAAAAAGAGCCTTACGGCTCTCGTTTTTTTGCGATCAATTCTGTTTCTTCTCGATATACGAGACGACGTCACCGACCGTAACCATTGAAAGAACAGCTTCCTCGTCTATTTCCACGCCGAATTTTTCTTCAGCCGCCATAACGAGTTCAACCACGTCAAGCGAATCTGCCTGCAAGTCGTCCTTAAGGCTCGTACCCGCATTGATTTCGTCTGCCGAAACGCCCATCTGATTGGCTATAATTTCTTTAACCTGTTCAAGTATCATAGATCCTGTCACCTCCATAATGCCTGCCGCATGCAAATGCGATAGCTTTTTAATTCCTTGAATAGTATACCGCTTTTTTCGTCATTTTGCAACAAAATTAAACTCGGGACAACCGTTACGCTACGAAAACAGCGGAAATGTCAACAATATATGATCGCACAGCTATACCCATACGGTAAACACGTCATCGTCGCCACCTGCGATCGCAACAATTTTTCCGTCAAGAAAAATGTGAAAACTCACGCCGTCGGTATAATCTCCGCCCTCTCTGATTTCTGCGAGTTTGATTCCCTCTCCCGTCATCTTGCGCTTTGCTTCGTAAGCGGTCCAGTTGTATATGCTCCGCATACTGACGGGAGGTTTCCTGTCCTCGCGCTCGACGTCTATGCCGACGGGCACGTCGGCAAGCGCAAGCAGGATAACTCCGTCGGTATGTGTTGCGGATATTTTGTAATTTTTACACTTCGGAGCGCCGTTCTGCGTTCTCTCCACTCTGCCGACAAGAGGTTTTCCCGCGAGCGCGAGCACTACGTCGGCTTTTGCGGCGATCTCCTCTGTACTATTGCACGAATCCGAGACGAATATCAACATATTGCGTTGTTTCTGCCGTAAAGGCAGTTGATATAATGGAAATATCCCTTGTCGACTCTGGCGATCGCGTCGCTCGTCGCCCTGAACGTCCAGTTGCCGTCAGCAACGCCCGGCGTATTCATACGGCAGTCGCCGCCGTAACCGCACAGATCCTGGAAAGGAACGACCGCGAGCCTGCAACAGCTCGAAATCAGACGTCTGATAAATATCTTCGTCGCCTTGCAGTCGTAACCTCCGCCGCCGTAATCCTTGCGGTCGCACTCGATATATCTCAGCATGTAGTCGAGTATGTTCTCTTTCAGACCGTACATCCAGCCGAGCGTCGTGTTGTTGTCGTGCGTTGCCGTATATCCAACGCAGTTGCGGCTGAAGTTGTGCGGCAGGTGTATGCTGTCGCCGTCCTCGAAGCCGAACTGCATGACGCGCATGCACGGCAGACCGAGTTTTGCGAGCAGATTGTTGACCTTTTCGTCGATGATGCCGAGATCTTCTGCGATAAAGCCGTCCTTGTCATGCTTTTCAAAAACCTTTTTAAACAGTTCCTCTCCTACGCCCTCGCACCACTTTCCGTTCTTTGCTGTAGTTGCGCCGTAGTCGACCGCCCAGTACTCGGAAAACGCTCTGAAATGGTCTATCCTGAGTACGTCGTAAAGCTCCGCCATACGGTCGAAGCGCTTCATCCACCAGGAAAAACCGTCCTTTCTCATGTGGTCGTAGTCGTAGAGCGGGTTGCCCCAGAGCTGTCCTTCTTCGCTGAAATAATCGGGCGGAACGCCCGCGACCTTCTTGGGCAAAAGGATTTCGTCCAAAAGAAACGCCTCCGGTTCTCCCCATACGTCCGCGCTGTCCATGCTGACGTACATCGGCATATCGCCGATGAACTTCATACCCTTGGCGTTGACGCGCTTTTTCGCGTCTTTCCACTGAACGTCGAACAGGTACTGCTCGAACACAAAATAATAATACTCGTCTGCGTTCGCGTCGATATATCCGCGCTTTGCGCCCTCGTTCATTTTTTTGTGGCAATCCTGCCAGTTCCACCAGGGAGCGCCGCCGTAGCTGCTCTTGAGCGACATGAACAGAGCGTATTCCCTGACCCACGGGCACGTCTTTTCAAAATCCTTCAGTTTGTCCCCGATCCTGTCCTTGACGTTATCGTACGCCTTCTTGAGCATCGCGCTCTTGGCGGCGATTACCTTGCCGTAGTCGACAGCGTAGGGGGTGCTCTCCTCGCACGCGCGCCTGTCCTCCTCTGAAATATAGCCCTGCCTTGCAAGCGTCGCAGGGTCGATATACAGAAAATTGCCCGCAAAGGCGCTGACGCCCGAATACGGAGAATTGCCCAATCCTATCGTAGTGACGGGAAGTATCTGCCAGTAATGGAAGCCGCACGCAAGCGAAAAATCGCAAAAATCGTCTATCTCTTTGCCAAGCCCTCCTATTCCGTAAGCGCATGGCAGAGATGATATGTTGAGTAAAATACCGCTCGATCTCTTTAACATTTTCAAATTTCCTTTTTGAATTTAACGACATGTATCGACTTATCAGCCGATGACCGCTGTTTTAATTATACCACACAGGGCATTCTCTATCAATAGCGATTTAAAAAAAACGCCCCTTTTTCAGATAAGGGACGTTTTGGAAAAATCTGACGATTTTACGCTTCGCAGCGCTTGAGACATCTTTCAAAAAAGTCATTGACGGCGTCCATAAATCCTTCGTCTATTGCAAACACCGTCTCTTTGTCGCTGAACTCGTATCGTATATCGACGTTGTACTGAAAAGTGTTGTATGAACTCGTCTTGACTATGTTGCTTTTTTTGCCTGCCGCGCTCTCTGCGATCTTCTTTTCTTCTTCTTTCGGGCGACTCATCGTATGCCCCCTGTCCTCGAAAAGCAGATATTCCGCAAGCGGATTGGTTATCTCGTTTCTGTGAGAAATGACCGAGCATGAATACGGCACGGTGGGATCGTCTTTGCTGTGAGAGATCAGCACCGGCCCTTTAAACTTATTGATGCCCGAAACTCCTGTGCCGCCCGCGTATTTGCCGAACTTGATCTTTTCGACAAGCGAATTCCACGGTTTATACAGGATCGCGAGCTTGCCGACGTATCTCTGCGCGTGAAAATACATCGTATCCCACGTATTGTTGAACCCGCTGAGCGTAGCGACGCCCGCGAGGTCGTCGTGCCCGTAATTGAGCACATTCGCGCTCGCGTAGCCCGACCAGCTGTGACCGTAGATCAGCAAGGGCTGACCCTTGAAACGCGACTGCGATCTGATGAATTCGAGCGCGTTGTGCAGGTCTATCTTAGACTGATTGAGACCGTATATGTTCTTGCCTTCGCTGGTGCAGGTGCCCGTCATGTCGAACGTAAAGACGTCGTAACCCTTGCGGACAAAGTACTGCGTGCGGTTGAGATAGCCGTCCATATTGCAGCCTATGCCGTGGCAGACGAGAACGAGAGCCTTGCCCTTTTTGCCGTCCTTGGCGGTATACAGATATGCGCCCAGTTTGTTTTTCCCTGAATAAAAATCCATGCGCTGGCGGTCCATCACGTCTTTGTAATCGTCATAAGTGACCGTGTTGCACATTGGAGTGACGCGCGTACCGAAAACCGAATTGTAAATGATAACCGCGGCTATGTACGGAATGACAACCGTCCACCCCAGCAAAAAGAACACGGTAAAGAAACCGACTTTCATCAGTACGGGCGCCCAACCTTTCTTTTTTCTCTTTTTTACCAAAGTATTTTCGTCCACTTTGCACCTCCGATATAAATTATACCACGTTTGTGTCGTTATTGCAATACGGAACGGCTTAAAATAACCCGATCTCAAACGAGCGAGCATTCCGTCTTTTTCACGATATGCCGTCGGATAAAATACGGTGACCCCCGCACCTGTTTCGCAATGCGCGCACCTAAGCCGATCCGGACTTGATTCCTGCCACTCGGTTTCTGCAGATATAAATCAGATTCTGCAGATAATATTCAGTACGACTTCAAAAAAATCAAGAAACGGCTACGAAAATCTGTCGCATCAAACCGTGTTGTCGCTATTTTATATCATTATTATACAAGAAGTAAAAAAACAAGCCGCACGGTGTGTGCGGCTTGTTTTGTATTGAAATGTCTTTTACTTCTTGGCGGGAACGTCTTTGACAAGCTCGACGATTGCGACCTCTGCGCCGTCGCCGCGTCTCTGACCGAGTTTGATAACTCTCGAATAACCGCCCTTCTGTCCGCAATCGTTAGCGCGCTTAGCATAGAAAGGCGCATATTCTCTAAACAGTTTCTCGATGAGAGGATGCTTGACCGCATTGAGACGCTTTTTGTAGTCGCCTTTGCTTTCTTTCTCCTCTTTGAGCGGCTTCATCTCTCTGAGTTTAGCCATCATTCTGCGTCTTGCAGCGAGCTTCTTGACGCCGTCGACGGTTTCCTCGACCGCAACGGTCTCGCCCTTTGCGTTGACTTTATCCTTCTTGACAACAACTACGTCTTCGTAGGTGTTGATTGCAAGCGTAATCATTTTTTCAGCGTACTTCTGAACTTCTTTCGCTCTGCCGACGGTCGTTTCGAGACGTCCGTACCAAAGGAGCTCGGAAGCCTGGCTACGGATCATAGCCATTCTCTGTTCGCTGGTTCTACCCAATTTTCTCATTGCTCTTTATCTCCTTATTCGTCCTTACTGCGCAGGTCAAAGCCCAGTTCTCTTATCTTCTTGATGACCTCGTCGAGAGACTTTTTGCCGAGGTTTCTGACCTTGAGCATCTCTTCTTCGGTCTTCTTGGTAAGATCCTGAACGGTGTGTATACCCGCTCTCTTCAAGCAATTGTAGGAACGTACGGACAAATCCAGATCCTCGATGCTTGTTTCAAGTTTCTTGTGCGTTTTCTCGTCGTCCTGAGAGATAAGGATCTCTCTGCCCTTCATCGTATCGACGAGATTTACGAACAAGTTGACGTGATCCTCCATGATCTTCGCCGAAAGGCTGATGACCTCTCTCGGGGAGAACGTACCGTTGGTGGTGACGTTGATGGTCAGCTTGTCGTAATTGATGTTCTGTCCCAGACGGGTGCTCTCGACTGCGTAACTCGCGCTCTCCACCGGAGTGAAGATAGAGTCGACGGGGATATATCCGAGGGGCTGAGTCTCGTCCTTGTTCTCGTTGGCGGACACATAACCTCTGCCTACGCCGATCGTGATCTCCATCTTGAATTCCGCGCCCTCGTCGAGCGAGCAGATATACATATCGGGGTTGAGAATTTCTATCTCGGAACCGTGCTGTATATCGCCTGCGGTAACTACGCCCGCGGTGTTCTTTTCGATGGTGACGACCTGTCTGAAATCCTTATCTTCGGTATGAGCCTTGACTGCGAGTCCTTTGATGTTGAGGATGATCTCTGTGACGTCCTCTTTGACTCCGGGAACGGAGCTGAACTCGTGTCTTACGCCCTCGATCTTGATACCGACAGGTGCCGCGCCCGGAAGCGCACTCAAAAGAATCCTTCTGAGGCAATTGCCGAGAGTGGTACCGAATCCGCGCTCGAGCGGCTCGACGATAAACTGCATATCTCTGCCTTCGCTTGTCTCTACGCACTCGATTCTCGGTTTCTGAATTTCTATCATATATACCTCCTGCTATGCGCCGTCGATTATTTGGAATACAACTCGACGATAAGATGCTCTTCGATCTTCTGTTCCACGTCGCTTCTCTCGGGAAGTTCGACTACCTTGCCGGTGAGGGTCGCGTTGTCAAACTCGAGCCACTTGGGAAGGCCGATGGAAGTTGCTGCCTTGAGTTCTTCAAAAATCTTTTTGTCTTTCTTGTTTTCCTTAACGGCAATCACGTCGCCCTTCTTCACGAGGAAGGAAGGAATGTTGACGGGCTGACCGTTGACGGTGATGAGACCGTGGTTGACGATCTGTCTTGCCTGTGCTCTGCTGGAAGCGAGGCTGAGACGGAAAACTACGTTGTCGAGTCTTCTCTCGAGGAGAATGAGCATGTTGTCACCGGTGATACCTCTCATGGTCTCTGCCTTGTCGAAGTAACCCTTGAACTGCTTCTCGCAAAGTCCGTAGATTCTCTTGGTCTTCTGCTTCTCTCTGAGCTGGATAGAATAGCCGGAAGCCTTCTTTCTTGCGGTGCCGTGCTGACCGGGAGCGGTGGGACGCTTGGCAAGCGGGCACTTCTCGGACACGCATTTCGCGCCCTTGAGGAACAACTTTACACCCTCGCGTCTGCACTGACGACAATCGGGTCCTGTATATTTAGCCATGTTATTCTACCTCCTGATTACAGCCTTCTGCGCTTGGGCGGACGGCAACCGTTGTGAGGAATGGGAGAAACGTCTTTGATCATCGTAACTTCCAGACCTGCAACCTGGAGCGCTCTGATAGCGGATTCTCTGCCCGTGCCCGGACCTTTGACGTAGACTTCTACGCTTCTGAGACCGCTCTCGTAAGCGACTTTAGCGGCATCCTCGCTGACCATCTGCGCTGCGAACGCGGTGGACTTCTTGGAGCCTCTCAAATTGAGTTTGCCACTGCTGGACCAGGAAATCGCGTTTCCCTGAAGGTCCGTGATGGTAACAATCGTGTTGTTGAAGGAAGCGTGAATATGTGCTGCGCCCTTTTCTACACGACGCTTGTTGACGGCACGCTTCTTAGTAGCGGCCTTTTTAGCAACTGCCATTTTTCTTTACCTCCTTACTTCTTCTTGCTGCGGCTGACCGTCTTCTT
>CALWKV010000049.1 GCA_944381355.1 uncultured Christensenellaceae bacterium
AGCTGGTCGTCGTTCCGCCCAATCCGCCGACTTTTCAGCCCGACGTAAAGGCGTTTGAGAAGGCGTTGACGGCAAAGACTAAGGCGGTCATAATCAATACCCCCAACAACCCGACCGGCGTCATATACGACGAAAACACGCTCAGCGCACTTGCGGACGCGATGCGCGCGGCGCAGGCAAAGTTCGGCACGACGATATATCTGCTGTCGGACGAGCCTTACAGGGAACTCGTTTTCGGCGGCGCGAAGCAGCCTTATCCCGCAAAATATTACGAGAATACGGTCAGCGGTTATTCTTTCAGCAAGTCGCTTTCGCTTGCGGGCGAGAGGATAGGTTACCTCGCCGTGAACAGCTGTTGCGCGGATTTCGACGATCTCGTCGGCGCGCTCGGAGTAGCTACGCGCGTGCTCGGCTTCGTCAACTCGCCTTCGCTTATACAGAGGGCGGTCGCAAAGTGCCTCGACGCGAGCGTGGACGTGAGTTTTTACGAGAAGAACGGCGCGGCGCTCAAGAAGATAATGGACGACTGCGGGTTTGAATACGTAGAGCCGCAGGGCGCGTTCGATCTGTTCGTAAAAGCGCCCGACGGCGACGACGCGGCGTTCTGCGCAGAAGCGAAAAAGCACAGACTTCTTCTCGTGCCCGCTACCGGCTTCGGTTGCAAAGGCTGGGTCAGAATAGCGTACTGCGTGTCTCCCGCGACGATAGAGGGATCGAGAGCTTCGTTTAAAGCGCTTGCAAAGCAATATCTCAATTAAGGCACAGTAAAAGGAGAAAATATGCCCAAAGATCAGAGCAAAATAAGGAATTTCTGCATAGTCGCTCATATAGACCACGGCAAGAGCACTCTTGCCGACCGTATCATGGACGTGACCGAGACGGTAAGCAAGCGAGAAGCCAAAGAACAGCTCCTCGACAGCATGGACATAGAGCGCGAACGCGGTATAACGATCAAGCTGACGCCTGTCAGAATGAACTATACCTACAACGGCGAGCAGTATGAATTCAATCTGATAGATACGCCCGGACACGTAGACTTCACGTACGAGGTCTCGCGCTCGCTCAAGGCGTGCGAAGGCGCGATACTCATCGTCGACGCTTCGCAGGGCATAGAAGCGCAGACGCTGACCAACGTCTATCTCGCGCTCGACAACGATCTCGAGATTATTCCCGTGATAAACAAGATAGATCTGCCGTCCGCACGTCCGGACGAAGTCAAAAAAGAAATAGAGGACGTGATAGGACTCGATGCGCAGACTGCGCCCCTCGTCTCCGCGAAAGAGGGTATAGGCATAGAAGAAGTGCTGAAGCAGGTCATAGAGCTTCTGCCGCCTCCCAAGGGCGATTACGACAAGTCGCTCAAGGCGCTGATATTCGACTCGTACTACGACAGCTACAAAGGCGCGGTGTCCTTTATCCGCGTGTTCGACGGCAAGGTCAGGGCGGGCGATAAGATAAAATTTTTCGCTACGGGCAAGGAGTTCGAAGTGACGGAAGTCGGAGTATTCACTCCGCGTTCAACGCCGGTAGACGAACTGAGTGCGGGCGACGTCGGATATCTATGCGCAAGTATTAAGAACGTAAGCGACACCAAGGTCGGCGATACTATAACGACGGCGGTCGGCGGCGCGAAAGAACCTCTCGGCGGCTTCAAAGAGGTTTCTCCGATGGTGTTCTGCGGTATTTATCCTACCGACGGCGCGAGATACAACGATCTTAAAGACGCGCTCGAAAAACTCAAACTCAACGACGCGTCGCTTATGTACGAGCCCGAAGTTTCTACGGCGCTCGGCTTCGGCTTCAGATGCGGATTCCTCGGACTTCTGCACATGGAGATCATACAGGAGAGACTGGAAAGAGAATTCGACCTCGATCTTATCACGACGGCACCGGGAGTATCGTACAACGTGGTGAAGAACAACGGCGAAACCCTTATAGTTTCCAACCCGTCCAATCTGCCTCCGGCAGGAGACATAGACCACATGGAAGAACCTGTCGTCAAGGCATTTCTTTACACGCCGCCCGAGTACGTCGGCGCGATAATGGAACTGTGTCAGGACAAGAGAGGCACGTTCATCGACCTGACTTATCTCGAATCCACAAGAGTGAAGATAGAGTACGAAATGCCGCTCAACGAGATAATATACGACTTTTTCGATTCGCTGAAATCTCGCACGCGCGGCTACGCCAGCCTCGATTATGAGATAATAGGTTATAAAGAAAGCGATCTCGTCAAGCTCGATATCCTTCTCAACGGCGAGATATGCGACGCACTCAGCCTTATCGTGCACCGCGAAAAGGCGTATGCGCGCGGCAGAGGCATTGCCGAAAAACTCAAAGAGGTGATCCCGAGACAGCTTTTCGAGATACCCATTCAGGCGGCTATCGGCGGCAAAGTGATCGCCAGAGAGACCGTCAAGGCGATGAGAAAAGACGTCCTCGCCAAGTGTTACGGCGGCGATATCACGAGAAAGAAGAAACTTCTCGAGAAGCAGAAGGAAGGCAAAAAACGTATGCGCCAGATAGGTTCTGTCGAAGTGCCGAGCGAGGCGTTTATGACGATACTCAAATTCAACAAATGAGTGCGTCGGGAATATATGTCCACATTCCTTTCTGCCGCTCAAAGTGCGCGTACTGCGACTTTGTGTCGGTATGCGAGGGAGAGGAGAAACAGAGACTTTATATAAATGCTTTATTACGTGAAATCAACACGGGCAGGAAAATTTTTGACGGCGTTGCAGACACCTTGCATATAGGCGGAGGCACGCCGTCGTGCCTTTATGACGGAGCGGTAGAGAGCATAGTCGGGGCGCTCGGCGACAGCTTCGACCTGAGATTGGCCGAGTTTAGCGTAGAGTGCAATCCCGATACGTTTACGCCCGAAAAAGCGGAAGAACTCAAAAAGGCGGGAGTGACCCGCATCAGTCTCGGAGTGCAGTCTCTCGACGACGGAGTTTTGAAAAAAGCGGGCAGACGTCACGACGCGGCGACGGCAATGCAAGCCGTACGGCTGGCGGTAAAGAGCGGCTTTGACGTCAGCGCCGATCTCATGATCGGACTTGAGGGGCAGAGAGAGGACGACGTGGACGCGTTCGTCGGCTTTATGTCTCGAGAAGGCGTGAAGCACGTGTCGGCATATATGCTCAAGGTGGAGAGCGGCACGCCGCTGGCTCGCGCAGTGGAAAAAGGACTGATATTGCCGTCGGACGACGACTGTGCGGAGTTGTACGACCGCGCGGTTTCGAGGCTCAAAGAAAACGGTTTTTGCCGTTACGAGACGAGTAATTTCTGCAAGGAAGGTAAGGTATGTCGGCACAATATGAAATACTGGAAAATGTGCGATTATCTCGGTTTCGGAGTTGCGGCTCACGGCAAACTGGGCAGAGTCCGTTATTACAACGACGATGACGTGGACGGATATATCCGCGCGGTTTTGCAGGGTACTCACGCATACCGTACCGAGGAAGTCCTCGATCGGGACGAAGAACTGAAAGAATACGTGATGCTGGGGCTGCGTCTCGAGGACGGCGTTGACGTGGAGGAAGCGGAAAGACTGTTCTGCATAGATTTTGCGGAGCGTTTTTCAGAAGGGTTGAAAAAAGCGGAGAAATATGTTCTTTACGACGGTAAAAATCTGCGCATAAGACCCGAGTACGCGCTTGTCGCCAACTCCGTGATAAATATGTTCGTATAGACGCAGACGCGCTTGCAACATATCGTCCGCGTATCCCTGCAACAGGTCAGGCGCAGATAAGCGAAAATTTAAGCTATTCCGTTTGGGGTGGAGTTGTTTTTTCTGAACGCATTTCACGTCTCAAAATAAAAAAAACGGGACGAGCGTCCCGTCTTTTTTACTCCTTGGTAAAAGTCGTGTTGTTGCAATTGGGGCAAGGCGGCATTTTGTCGTCCATACCGAGCTTCAGATTAAAGCCGCAGTTAGTGCAGACGTAGTTGCCCTTGCCGGGCTTCTGACCGGTGCTGTACTGTTGAGTTCTCATTTCGTTTACCTCCTTTGCACTTGCGTGCTATGTAAAATACGATGTGCCGTCCGCAAAATATTATTTACTGAGATATCAAATTTATTCAAACGCTTGCGCAAAGATATCCGTATGGTATATCATTACGGTATGGAAAAGAGGAAAAAAGAGGTCGTCTCAGCCGACGGTAACGGTGCGACGGTCGCAAAGGAAGAGTCGAAGTTTACCAAGTTTATGCGCATCAAGCGCATTTTGTCGATATGCTTTAATTTCGTTTACATTATCGCGTATATGGCATTTACCGTGTTCACTTTTGCGGGAGACAATGCGGAGATAACGTGGCTGCCGTATCTGTTTGCGGGATTTATCCTGTTCTACATGGTGCTGTTTATCGTTTCGCTCGTCATGGCGAAGAACGAACGAAGACAGCAGAATGCGGTCAAGGATTACAAGAGCGGACTAAAGATAGTCAAAAAACTGCTCAAGCTGGTCAATCTCGCGCTTGCGATCGTGCTTGTCGTCAACGCTGCGAGCGGTGACAGGAACCTGTTCTCGCTGATAATTTCGTGCGTGTCGGTCGTATACGTCCTTTATCAGGTATTCGCCGAGATACGCAAGATTATCAAGCGTCGCAAGAAGTTGAAGATCAAAGAGAAAAAGGACGAGTGCGACAAGAAATTCATAGATGACGTGAAAAGAATATGGAACGGAGAGGAAGCGCCAGCAGAGAATGCGGAGCAGTCGTCCGCAACCGATACCGTTGTTGCCGACGATGAAGCCGCGGCTGCCGCAAGCGAAACCGTTCCCGCAGGCGAAAGCGTTCCCGCAACAACCGCAACCGCTTCCGCGGAAGTTGAAGAAAAAACTTCCAAAAAAGGCGTGTCGGCAAAGATCTCCGCGCTCGGCAAGACGGCGTCGAAAAAATTAGACGACGCGAAAAAGAGCGCGCTCAGCAAAGTAGAAGAAGTCAGGACTGCGGCGGACAAAGCCAAGAAGATCGGAACGCGCGCAAAAGAGTATTACGGCGAACGTAAGAAGATAGACGAAGAAATGTCCGGCAAAAAGAAAAAAAAGGACGACAAGAAATAAGCGTATGGAGATAAGACCGCTCGCGAAAGATGAAGAATACAGCGAGGCGACAAGTCTCGTTATGGAGACTTTTTGCGAGTTTGTCGCGCCTTATTATTCGCAAAAAGGGATAAAGTCGTTTACAGAGTACGTCTCTGCGGACGGCTTTTTCGCAAGGTTTACCGTGCTGGGCGCATACGAAGGCGACTCGCTTGCGGGAGTGCTCGCGTTCGATCCCGCCAAAAGGTTTATCGTCAGCTTTTTCGTGAGAGGCAAATATCACAGACTCGGTATAGGCAAGGCTTTGTTTAACAAAATGAAAGAGATCCTCGGTGATGGAGACTTCAGGGTCAACGCCTCGCCTTATGCGGTCGGCATATACGAAAAACTGGGGTTTAAGGCGACCTACGATCAGACAGAAGAGGACGGGATTCTTTATACGCCTATGAAGTATACTATGCAAAAATAATGCCAGGTCTCAAGGAGGATCTGAGCATTAAAGCGTCGAACTTTCTCAAGGTACGCCCTCGGGCTTTCTCTCAGAACCGTGAATTTGCAGGAAGAAAGGTTTCGTATCTAAAAAAAGAACAAAAAAAGACGGCAACCGCCGTCCTTTTTTATGCTTGAAATTTATTATTCCGCAAGACCCTTTTCGTCGAACTCGGTGATGAAGTCCACGGTGATGTCCAGCACTTTGGAAAGGCACTCGGGACTCAGGTTGTCGTAGTTGTCGAGACGGGTGTGGTAATATTCTTTTACCTGCGGAGCCATAGCCGCAATGCAGGCGGATTTTCTTCCTGCCTGAGCAAACGCCGCCGCATCGGTCGCGCCTGCGTATACGGATCCGTAATGCAGCTCCATGCCGTTTTTCGCCGCCGCGCGCTTTATCATCTCGCAGGCGGGCATATTGAGTTTTACCGTGCCGTTGAGATCCTTGTTGTAGATGACGAGATGTTCAAGCTCTCTGAGAGTTTCGTAGGTCACGAACACTGTCTCGACGTCCTTTTCCTGCCAGAGATCGGGGTTGTTGCGGCAGAAGAATTTCGCTCCGCGCAGACCTGCTTCCTCCGATCCCGTCACGAGCGCGACCACCTCGGTGTTTTCAAGGCGCACGCCGTTTTCTTTCATAAGTTTGAGTACCGATATCGCCATATAGCAGGCAGTCAGGTTGTCGTTTGCGCCGGGCACGGGTCTCCTGATGTCGGAGAACAGGAAGAACGCGATATAGAACGGAACGAATATCACCGAAGCTATGCCCATATAGAGCGGCGCGCCTTCGGGAGTGCCGATCACGCCTTGCATCGAGATGCACGCTACTACCACGCAGGCGAGGAGATATACGACACCTATGATCGGGATTATTATGCTTGTCAGGAACAGATTGTAGCCGCCTACGTAATGCCAGTGCCATTCATAGGTAGCGTCGGAGTGGCCGTTGAGAACAATGCGGCGCTTGAGTTCTCCCTTTGGCTTGATGCCGCCCCAGACATTGCCAGACTCGCGCTTTTTAAAGAGCCAGTCGATCGTCTCGCGGTAGAGCACGAACTGACCGACCATGGGTACGAGTGCGAAGATCACGCACACGACGCTGACGATCGGCGCGAAGAAATAAGTCATGATGCCCAGAATCATAAAGATACCCACGAAGTACGTCCAGCCGAAGAAGGCATGGGGAGCGACTTTGAAACTTTCGCTGTAAGAGTCGTCGCCGTACTCGGCTATCTGAGACTTCATATAGTCGAGAGCCTTGCGTTCTCCGTCGTTGCCGGGGTCGCGGTCGCCGAAGTCTTTGATGACGTGTTCGATCTCATCGCAGATAAATTTCACGGCATCGTCTTTCTGTTGCCTTGTAAAATCCATAAAATCCACCTCTGTTGCATATTGTACTTATTATACAATAAAGATGCGGATATGTCTACACTTTGCGCTTAAAACTTGTAGAAACGGGGATTTTTTCGCACAAAACGGTCATTTCTCTGCGGACTTAAAACGATACGGCGATCGCGCAAAGAGGCTTATTTACAATGATTTTACTTGCATACGGGGCGCGCGTGTGTAATAATATCTGTAAGGTGAAAGCTATGAAAAAGAAAGTGTTCGTCATCGCCGTTCTGTCTCTCGTCGCGTGCATGCTGGCAAGCGTCACCTGCTTCGCGGCAGAGGAGACCAACATCAAGCCCGTTGACAATATGGGCGATATTTTCTTTTATATTCTTGCCGCGATCCTGGTGGTTGCACTCATTGCGATCTGCATAGTATTCAGATACAGCAAGAAATTCGTCATTAAGGAAAGAGAGCGTCTGATAGAACAGAAGAAAGAATATGTTCCTGCCAAAGAGATACGCATCAGGGACGGCGCGATCCGAAAAGTCGAAAAAACCGCGACTGTAGAAAAAAAACAGTAGCAAGAGTGCTCCGACAAAGTCGGAGTTTTTTATTTTTCGACGTCGCGACATTTCAAAAAAATAAAACAACTGTTGAAAAGCTGAAGTATCCGTGTTATAATTACAACAATAAACAAAACGGGGGAAAAAGTGAAAAAGACATTTACTGCCGTACTTATCCTTATGCTGACGGCGCTGATGCTCGTTGCGTGCGTTCCCAGCAGAGACGCTTGCAAGACGAAATATGAAAATGCAGGGTATACGACCGTACCTCTGTCTGCCAACACGCTCGAATTGTCCGGCGAGGACGTCGACTTCATATACTGCGCGTCGAGAGCAGACTCGGGAGACTATATCAGAATAGTCGCGTTCAAGAAAAAGGACAAGGCTACGGAATATGCAGAGCGCGCCAACGTCGAAGAAGGAGAGGAGGGCGGCTATACGGTGGTTCAGAAAAGCAAAGTCGTGCTTGTAGGTACGCAGAACGCGATAGATATCTACAACAATAAAGGCGGACTCGTCGATGACGGAGGGAGCGGAGACGGGCAAGAAGCCGATAATGAATAAAAACCACAGTTGACTACGACCGCCTTTGGAGAGGCGGTTTTTTGTATGCGAGAAGGTAGACGAAATCAAACGGAAAAAGCGTTCTCAAAGACATTGTCCATCATGGAGATGAGGTCTCCCGTCAAGGCAACGGGAGATTGATAGACAGTATTTAAGGGTGTGTTTTATCGTACACAATGTACATAAAAATACAAAAAATCCTATAAAATAGCGACGAATCAGCTTTTGCGCGCATAGACGACGAATATTTTTCGATTTTTCAAAAAATTTACACAAAGTCGTTGAAAGTGTAAAATACGGGTGCTATAATTAAGATAAAGTTAACCTGAGGAGGTTTTTATGAAGAAGTTTATCACAGTTACATCTATCATTGTGCTCGCGGTCGTACTCGCAACCATGCTGATGGCATGCACCCCCAGCGAAGAATCGCTCAAGAAAAAATTCAGCGAAAACGGCTATGCGGCAACGAGCGTAAGCGCAAGTGCTCTCGGCATCGACGAGGACGAAACTCCCATCGAGTACATGTTCCTTGCAGGCACGTTCTCATTGACGGAAGGTCTTGACGGCGTAT
>CALWKV010000050.1 GCA_944381355.1 uncultured Christensenellaceae bacterium
AAAAACACACAAAAGGCGCGCCTCAGGGCTGGTTCGTATTATTCTGGTCTGGTATAGGACAAGGTGTTGCACAACAGTTGCGACAAGAAGGAATATAGATGCGCCTGCATAACAAAATAATTCTGACTATTTGCAAGAATATTTCGCAGTATCGCAAAAATATACCTGCACTTCAAATACGAGCAATTGTCCTCATTTCAGCCGGGCAGTTTCACAACTCGTTACGGATAATTGCCAATTAACAAACAAACGGGGCAAAAGCCCCGTCCTTTTTTGTTTTCAGCAACAGCCGCTGCAACCGCTAGAGCGAGTTGTCTGAGAAGTCGCGACAGGCACAAGCGCAAGCACCGCATACTCTCCGCACGTATACCAACCGAAAGGATTGACGTAATACGGCAAAGACGAAACCGCCTCCGCTCCGCATGCGCAACCGCATGAATTGTTTACCGAAGTAACGGAAGAACAGGAAAAGCAAGAACCCGTTCTGCATCCGCACCCGCAATTATTGAAAAAACACATATTGCACGTCCTTTTCTTCTCGGAAATTCCGAGAGACATTACATATTATGCCGTGCGCTTCACGATTGTGAAATATGTGTTATTTTATTATTATCGTGTATTATCTATTATTAATTAGTATTAATTATTAGTAACCCGATAACGATATTTTCGTCTCCGATAAGGAATAATATTTCCCCGCCTCTGCCCCGGCAAGAGGCGGGGTTGTCTTTAGTCTAAAGCAATATGCAAAGCACTCCGCCTTTACCTTCGTTGACTATCCTGCCCACCGTCTTTTTAAGCTTGCTTCTCGTGTCCGCCGGCATAGATGCGAGCTTTGAAGTGAGTCCGTCCTTGGCAATACTGTCGAGAGACTTGCCGAGCATATTTGTTTTCCATACTCCCCTGCTGTCCTCTCCGAAACCTTCGAGCCAGTCCTTGAGAACCTTTTCGTCCTGCGCTTCGCTCATCATCGGGCTGACTTCTGTCTCCACTTCCACTTTCATTATATGATACGACGGCGCGCTCGCCTTGAGTTTTACTCCGTAATGCGAGCCGCGCTTGACGATCTCGGGCGCGTCGAGACTCATATCCTCGTCGGTCGGGATAACCACTCCGTATCCGAACTCGTCAGCCTGCTTAACCGCTTCAGACAGTTTGTCGTACTGTTTTTTCGCATAGCCGAGCGACTTGATGTAAGATACGAGCTGGAAGTCATTTTCTATTTTCAGATCACACTGACGGCTGAGCACATCGTAGAATAGACCGGGTACGGGAGCAAGCTCGAGAGTTATCTTTCCCTTGCCGAAGTCTACGTCCGTCTCGGTAATTTTCTGTATATATTCGTCGCCTTCGTACGCCGCCGCAAGTTTGTGATAATCACCTGCGACCTTTACGTTTTCAGACGCCGCAACCGCCTTTCCGATTATGTCGGCAATGATTTCGTTGTCTCTGGGCAGAGCCTGCAACCACTTGGGGAAAGTCACGCCGATGCTTTCTACGGGGAACTGCATGATCACCGCCTTGAGTATATCCGCGATCTCGTCCTTGCCCATAGTCGCGACGTTTTCGAGGATAACGGGCACGCCATAGCTTTCAGAGAGCTTTTCTGCAAGCTTTTTACTTGACGCGTCTTTTTCGTTCTTAGTATTCAGCACGACAACAAAGGGCTTGCCCAGTTCTTTCATCTCCGTGACTATACGTTCTTCCGCCTTTTCGTAAGCCTTTCTGGGTAGTTCGGTCACAGAGCCGTCGCTGGTCACAACGATACCTATCGTGGAATGATCGGTCATTACCTTGCGCGTACCGTATTCCGCCGCCTTTTCAAACGGCATTTTTTCCTCGCTCCACGGCGTATCCACAAGGCGCGGCTTGCCGTCCTCGGTGTGACCTTCTGCGCTGTCGGCAAGATAGCCCACGCAATCTATAAGACGTACTTTGGCTTTCAGATTTTCGCCAAGACTGACCGTTTCGGCTTCGTCGGGCACAAACTTGGGCTGCGTAGTCATAATCGTCTTTCCGTCGGCTGACTGCGGCAATTCGTCGGTAAGCCTCTTTTTGCGGTGCGCGTCCTTTACAGACGGCAGAACGAGCGTCTGCATAAACTTGGTGATGAACGTAGATTTGCCCGTACGCACGGGGCCAACCACGCCGATATAGATATCGCCTCCCGTACGGGTCGAGATATCGCGGTATAAGTCGAACTGTTGCATAAAATCCCTCCAAAGGTTTGTTCTTTATAAGGTATGGAGAGAAAACAAAAAATATGACCCGTCAAGGTCATATTGTCAATAATCGGTAAGCATCAATAAATAATCTGCCGACACTTCAAAGACCTGAGCCAGCTTCCTCAGATTGTCATATCCCGGTTTCGCCTTGCCGCTCAGCCATTCGGAAATCTGACTCTGTTTTATCTCCATCAGCTCGGCAAGTCTGGACTGAGTAAACTTTCTTTCATTCATGAGATTTCTCAGGATGTCGGAAAAATCTTTTTCGCATGCGGTTTTCATATTTTTATTATATTAGATTAACTCTTTAATAAGTAATTATATAGAATATTCTATATTTTTGTTGACATTATTATAGAATTTTCTATATATAATGACATTAAGGATTAATGGAGGTAAAATTATGAATAAAAAAAGTCCGATACGCACCGTTATCTTCGTTATTTCAGCTATTTTGTTCTTTGCAGCCGTAGGCAGCATCATCGGAGGCTGGCAAGGACTTATAAAAACGAGAAACGAGAATTTTATCGCACTTATTGTCGCAGGCATCGTATTTGAAATTATTTCAGTAATTCTGTTTAAAAAAATCAAATATTACTGCGAAGTATGCGGAACTGAATTGAGAAAAACAGGCAGATATCACGAAACCGGCAATTTTGAAAGCTCTCACAGCGATAGCGGTTCTACTCTGTTTGAACACATTGAATACGAGTATGAATGTCCTCATTGTCATCACAAAACCGTAATATCCAAAAAAGAGAAAATCTCCTCTTACAAATATTGATCATAAAATAAGGGAGAATCTTACGGATTCTCCTTTTTTTCCTTGTTTCGTTCAATTCAGTTTTTTATAAAACAGAATCCTTTTCATTCCACCGTATTTAACGAGTGTTCTAACCGCCTCAAAACCGCACTTCGTCAGGTTGCTTGAGCTGTAATTGTTCTTGGGAGATACCGTCGCAAACGCTCCTTTAAACCCCTCTTTTTGCGCGTATCCGACGAGTTTGTCAATAAGAAGCCGCTGCAAACCTTGTCCCCGGAACGCGGGACGCACGATCGTCAATTTTACGTTGACGTAGTTTTCCACGTCGTCACAGCTTTCAAGCGAATATGCGAGATTTTCTCCGTCTTTTCCCGCCGCGTACAAGATGCCGAAACCTGCGATCTCTTTGCCGCGGTATACAGCGAGAACGAGCGACTTTTCGTTGAAACATACCCCGAAAGTCTCTGCGGTGTTTCTTCTCAGCAAATCGGGATCGTCGAGCACGGCAAACGCTTCCTCCTGTAGGTCCAGAAGGAGCGGAACGCTGTCTTTCTCAAGCACTCTGAAAGTTATCTCACGGTTGTCATTAGTTTCCATTCATGCCTCCGCAGTGTAAAGAATAAATCCGAACAGCACGAAAAACTCGTCTGACAAAAATTCTTCTTCGAGATCGTCGTAAACTTCGGCAAGCCAGCGTCTTTCTGCGGCGATCTGCACGTCGGACGGGTGTTTTTCGCACGCCCTGTCTATACCTTGCTTTATAAATTTGAATATCACGTCGAAAAACGCCGACTTCTCGTCATAGTCCATCGGTACAGAAGAAAGCCCGGTCTTTTCCAGCCTGATGTTTTTGTATCCGCTTCTCTTCAGCAGGGTAAAAAGTTCGCGCCCCGAATAACGGTATCCCGTAGTGTCGCATCTTGCAAGAAGTGAAAAAGCGCGCTCAAACTTTTTTTCTTCGTCGGGATAGCATATATTCAGTCCGTCGTCGATATTGCGAATGAACACGGTCGCACCCTTTCTGCAACACGATTTGACCGTCCTTAGCACTTTGAACGGCGACCTGAAATGCGACATGACCGCAAGCAGGTTGACAAAGTCGAATTTTTCTATATCGTTTTCCTGCATTATTTCGAGAAGCTGATCCTTGAAATCCTCTCTTTCGGCGTCGAGGCAGTAAAATTTTGCCTTTTCTCCGCCGTATTTTTCGTTCGCGCTGTCGGTTGCCGCCTTGTCGTATTCGATACCTATTATTTTGTCCACCTCTTTTCTGTTGCCCAGCCTGTTCATAAGCGCGACGCCGTTTCCGCACCCGATATCGAGCACGCAAAGCCCCTGTTTACCTTGCAGGCATTTGTCGTATACGGGCAGGTCGAACTTCATAAGAAGCTCCTGTTGCGCTTTCAACCTGTTTTTTTCGGTCTTGTTGGTATCGCTGAAGAAGTTTTCTTTGCCGTCCGCGCTGATGTGCATACGCTTTTTGACATCGTGACGCGCAAGCCCCTCTGCCACCGCGTCGATATAAGAAAATTCGCCAACCTTATCGCGCAGTATGGGTATCAGCATATCTACGGAACTGAAAGAATACACGTCGGTGAATTTTATTGCGCTGATATGCTTTATCCTGTCCACTTCGGTATCGTCGAACCACGTTGACAGCTCTACGTCTCTGAAGTCGAAATCAGGCATGATTATCGGCAAAAATTTTGTATCCCCGTTGGCAAGCGCGGACTTCAGCTCCCCCAAAACGATATCGTCAGGCTCTCCGCATTTGTCGAAAAAGCCTTTTGAAAGTATCAGTATCATCAACTGGACCTGACCCGCCGTATCAAGACACGCCGCCTTGAAATTATCGCCGTGTGGCACGCATCTCGGCGCGAAAAAGACCTTTAGCTTATTGTTGGTATAAAGACAAAGGTCTGAATAAATGTTGGACGCGAGCACGCCTCCCTCGTCGCCCCTGTAACAAATAAAAACGTTGTAATCCATAATTTATCCCCACTGCTTTTATAATATCATTAAAACCTTTTGCTGTCAAACAATGTCGAAAATAATCGCAATCCGATTTGTATTGCATAAAAACGGGATAAAAAAATCCGCCCCTGAGGGCGGATCTGTCCGGTAAACGGTTTTCAGTTCTGATCTTTCTTCAGACTTTCCTCGTATTTCTTTACGCTCGAGGATATATCCTTGTGGCTCGCCGCATTGCCGAACTTGTCGATCTCGACGACGTTTTTCTGTTCGTGGTGGAGTATCAGCGCGCCGTTGAGGCAACCGCCGTCGCAAGCCATTCCTTCAAAGAAGTTTTCTGCCGCTCTGCCCAGTTTGAGTTTGAGAAGATTTATTCTGCATTCCTCGATACCGTTCATTGCTACGGGTTTCACGTTTTCAAGCCCCATTGACTTGGCAACGTTGACTACACCTTGAGTAATACCGCCCGATTTTGCGAAAATTCTGCCGTAATAGGACGCCTCGTCGACAGGACAATCTTCGAGCTTCGCAAGTTCTACCTCACGGGCGTCAAAGAATGCCTGAAGCTCCTCAAACGACATTACACAGTCAATCGCGCCCTTTGTCTTGGGCAGCCTGTACTCGAGTTTTTTACTCGTGCAAGGTCCGATGAATATACACTTTGCGGTGGGATCGTTGCGTTTGATCAGCATAGCCGTCTCTATCATCGGAGATACCGAACTCGAAACGTATTTCACGAGATCCGGGAAATTCTTCTCTATAAACATGACGAAAGAGGGGCAGCACGAAGTTGTCAGAATGCCGCGTTCCTTAAGCTCTTTCGCTTCGTGATAGAGCGTTATATCCGCGCCGAGCGCCGCTTCGGCTATATCGTAAAAGCCCAGTTTTTTAATACCACTGGCAACTTTCGCCATGGGCACGCCCGTAAACTGACTTGCAAGCGCGGGAGCGATGACGGCATAGACGTGGTATTTCGTATTGTTTTCCGACTTCTTGAGAATATCGAGCACGTCCATGATGAACGACTTGTCTACAATAGCGCCGAACGGACACTGGTATACGCACGCGCCGCAGGAAATACACTTGTCGTTGTTGATCTTGGCTTTTTTGTTTTCATCCATCGAAATCGCGCCCACTTTGCAACTTCTGACACAAGGACGGCGCTGCTCTATGATCGCGCTATAAGGGCACGCCTTCGCGCATCTGCCGCACTCAACGCATTTGTCTTTGTCTATTACGGGGTGGTTGTCGACGATCGTGATAGCGTCCTTGGGACATGCCTGCTGACATTTGTGAGAGATACAGCCTCTGCACGCGGGAGTGATGTACATACCCTCGATCGGGCAAGCGTCGCAAGCCGCGTCGATGACCTCTACGCTGTTGGGGTTGGACTTGTCTCCGCCGAGAGCCATCTTTATTCTCTCCTGCACAATAGCTCTTTCCTTATATATACAGCATCTCATCGTCGGCTTGGGACCGGGCGATATCTGCTTGGGGATGTCGATATAGATGTCGCTCATATCCCCTTTGTATGCCGCCTTTATAACGGCTTTGAGAACTTCATATTTAAGTTCCTGAACCTTTGTGTCGAAAATTTTCATAAAATCTCCTCTTTTGCTATAACTTTTCCGTCCTCAAGCGCCTTAAGTATAAGGACGCCGTTTTCTACGATTATATACCCCGCCGCGGTGTCGTTCTTCGGCAAGGATACCGAGCCGGGATTGGCGATGACTCTGCCGTCTTTCCTCGTCACGAACGATGTGTGATAATGCCCGTACACGAGCGCGTTGCCGCAATTTGCGGGTACGTTGTCTATACAATATCTGTCGCCGTGCTGAAGGGTTATTTTGACGCCGTCGACGTAGAGCTGAGCAATACTTACGAATTCGAAAGGCGCGATCATCGCGTCCACGTCGCTGTCGCAGTTGCCTTTGACGACGAGAAGTCTGTCGGCATACGGCTTGAGCAGTTCCGCGACCTTCATCGGCGCGTAGCCTTCGGGAAGCGGATTCCTCGGTCCGTGATAGAACACGTCTCCGAGAAGTATCAGTTCGTCAGCATTTTCTTCTTCAAAACGCGCGAGCATAAGCTCTGCGAAACGAGCGCTGCCGTGTATATCTGAAGCTATGAAAAGTTTTGCCATAAAGACTCCTTATTTCGCAAGTTTCTCGAGGCAGGCGAGCTTGACGCACGCGACGAGTATTTCTGCCGCGACGGATACGTCCTCTCCGTTGGTATAGGTCGGCGCGATACGAAGATTCTTGTCGCTGTCGTCTCTGCCATAAGGATAGGTCGCGCCCGCGCCCGTCAGCGTAAGTCCCGCCGCCTTGCACAGCGCCGCTACTCTCGAAGCACAGCCGTCGAGCACGTCGAGGCTGATGAAGTAACCGCCCTTTGGATTGGTCCACTTTGCGATATCGCAATCGTCGCCGAGGCTCTCCTCGAGCGTGGACACTATTGCGTCGAACTTGGGTTTGATGATCGCTTTCTGCGCGTTCATGATCTCTTTGATATGTTCGACGGACTGCAAAAATCTGAAATGTCTGTACTGATTGACCTTGTCATTGCCTATAGTCTGATAGAAGATGTGACTCATCGCGTCTTTGATATTGGCTTCGCTTGCGCCCATGCATGCCACGCCCGCGCCCGCAACCGTGATCTTGGATGTGGAAGCAAACTCGAAGATCCTGTCCTCGTTGCCGGCTTTCTTCGCTATTGTCATGATGTTGGCAAGCTCGACCGTCTCGTCGGTAAGATCGTGCACGCAATAAGCGTTGTCCCAGAAAATTCTGAAATCCTTTGCCGCCGTCTTCATCGTTGCAAGTCTTGCGACGACCTCGTCGCTGTAAACGATGCCGGTCGGGTTGGAATATTTGGGCACGCACCAGATACCTTTGACGCTCTCGTCGGACGCAACGAGACTCTCGACAAGATCCATATTGGGACCGTTGTCGTCCATAGGCACGTTGATCATATCTATGCCGAAGTGCTGGGTGACCGCAAAATGACGGTCGTATCCGGGCACGGGGCACAGGAATCTGACTTTTTCGCACTTGTTCCACGGTTTTTCGCCGAGCAGACCGAACTGCATTGCCCTCTGCACGGTATCGTACATCATATTGAGCGAGCTGTTGCCGCCGACGATGACCTGAGACGGCTCCAGACCGAGAAGCTGAGCAAAGAGTTTTCTCATCTCGGGAATACCTTCGGGCATGCCGTAGTTGAGATAAGCCATCGGATATTCTTCCGCTGCGGGAGCGGTGAGCATATCGTAAGCGAGCGCCGCCTGCGCATTGCACGGCTTGCCGCGCGCGATGTCGACTTTGTAGCCTTTCGCGGCGATTTCTTCGTACTCTTTTTTAGCGGAGTCCAAAAGTTCTTTGAGTTGCTCTTTCGTCAGGTTGGTATACCTCATAAGTACCTCTTGTATATAAAAAATTTATTGTCTCGTTACAAGGAAAGCCATTTCGCCTTCCGCGCTACATTTTAACACAACGCGCACGCCGTATCAAGTAAATGCGCACGCATTGCAAATATTACATTTCGTAGTCTTTCGAGTCTTTGCTTCTCATCTCTAGCTTGATCGGCGTGCCTCTGAACGTAAATGCGTTTCTGAGCGCGTTGTTGAGATAGCGCTTGTAACTGAAGTTGAGCAGTTTGTCGTCGTTGACGAAAAACACGAACACGGGCGGATTTGTCGACGCCTGCGTGACGTAATATATCTTGAGTTTTTTGCCGTTGAACGTAGGCGGTTCGTTGGCGAGCACCGCTTCTCTGATTATGTCGTTGAGCACGCCCGTAGCGACTCTCTTGCTCGCCTCCGCATAGACTTCCATAGCCGTCGCGAGCAGTTTTTCCACTCTCTGTCCCGTCTTGGCGGAAACGTAAAGTGGCACAAAATATGACATGAATTTGAGTTCGCCCTCCAGCTTTTTGTTGAAGGTGTTGACCGTATAAGCGTCCTTTTCTACGGCGTCCCACTTATTCATCACAATGACGGATGGCTTGCCCTGCTCGTGGACGTAACCGCATATCTTGACGTCCTGTTCGCTTATGCCCTCTTTCGCGTCGATGACGACGAGCACTATGTCGGCGCGCCTTATCGCGGCGAGAGAACGTATAACGCTGTACTGCTCCACTCCCTCGTCCACGCTCGATTTTTTTCTGATGCCGGCTGTGTCGATGATATTGAATTTGCGCCCCTGCCACTCGAAAGCGGTATCGATCGCGTCGCGCGTCGTGCCTGCAATATCGCTGACGATTACCCTCTCGTAGCCCAGTATCTTGTTGGTTATGGACGACTTGCCCGCATTCGGCTTGCCGACTATTGCGACGTTGAGCACTTCGGGATCTGTTTCCGCGGGCGTCTTGTCGATATTTTTAACCACCTCGTCAAGCAGATCTCCTATGCCGAGTCCCTGCTCCGCAGAGACCCCGACAGGGTCGCCTATGCCGAGGTTGTAAAAGTCGTATATCCTGTCTTCCTCGTAATTGTCCAGCTTGTTGACTGCAAGTATAACGGGCTTTTTGCTCTTTCTGAGGAAAGAAGCCACTTCTATGTCGTTGGAAGTAAGTCCTCCCTTGCCGTCGACGACGAAAATTATCGCGTTGGCTATATCGACCGCGACCTGCGCCTGACGGCGGATATGCGACCACATCTCGTCCTCGCTCTTGACGTCGAGTCCGCCCGTATCTATCAGCGTGAAAGAATAGCCGCACCACTCGGTATCGCAGTACAGTCTGTCGCGCGTAACTCCCTCGTAATCCTCTACGATAGAAAGTCTCTTGCCCACTATTTTATTGAAAAGCGTGGATTTTCCCACGTTGGGTCTCCCCACTATGGCAACCAAAGGTTTTACCTGCATGATCGTGTCGCCTCCTTTGCCGCGCGAACGAGGTCTGCGCCTCCCGCGCTCACTATTATCTTCGTATTGAGTTTTTTCTCGAGTTCTTCAACGCTTATCCCGTCGAGGAAAGTATGCGTGAATTCCCTCAGCATCGTCGAGGGTATCACCGTGTACGCGGGCATATCCTTTGCCTGCGCGATTATATCTGTCGCCGTGATAAGTCCCGCGACAGTGATGCTTCTGCCGAAAAAGTCGTTGTACACGTCGACTATCCTGAACGAGCAATTGGGGAAATACGGACGCACCTTGTCGACGCACTTTGCGAGTTCGCCTTTGAACGACTGCCCCGTCACGAACGCGACTTCGCCCTCCGCCTCGCATATCTCAAGTCCTTTCAGACTTTCGTCCACCTCTCTTTCAAAGGTGCGGACCAGTCCCACTCCGTTTTCTATCTGCGAAAAATCGCCGTAACTCTCGTAATCGGGAAGCGGCAGATCCGCCTTGAGATAAAATTCGTCCGAGCAGTACGCAAAACCGCCGCCCTGTTCTTTGTCGAATTTCTCCACCGCCGCGATGACTTCGCGCGCCGTTTTTTCGTCTATTGCGTCAAGTTTTTTCAGCTTTTCGCGGTGCTCCGTCAGACCTACGGGCACTATCGCGATCGACGCGACCTGCGGGCGGAGCTTTGCCAGTTCTTTAAGCGTTTCTCCCAGTATCTCACCGTCGTTGATCCCCTTGCACAGCACTATCTGCGTGTGCATGACTATGCCGTGCGCGGCGAGAATCTTCATCTTGTCGAAAAGTTTCGCGCCCTCGGGGTTGGCGACCATTTCCGTCTTTCTCGCCCCGTCGAAGCAATGCACCGAGACGTACAGCGGACTGAGGTGAAGCCTCAATATCCTCTCAATTTCCTTGTCGAACACGTTGGTCAGCGTCACGTAATTGCCGCTGACGAACGACAGCCTGTAATCGTCGTCCTTGACGTACAGAGTGTCTCTCATGCCCTTGGGGAGCTGATCCACGAAGCAGAACACGCATTTGTTCCTGCACCGTATCGGCACGAGCTGACCGTCGTCGTCAAACTCCACTCCTATCTTTTCCTCAGGGAGTTTTTCCACTTCGCAGTCTACGGTCTCTCCGTCCTTGGTGCGGACGTTTATCGTGAACTTCTCCGCTTCGTCGTAAAAAATGTAGTCGAGGACGTCCTCGTACGGATGACCGTCGAAGCCGATTATCTCGTCGCCGACCTCGAAGCCGAGTTCTGCGGCGATACCGTTTTCGTCCACTTTCACGATTTTGGGCATACAGTCTCCTTTAAAGCGTGCTTCCGTAAAATTATATAATATAATTGCTATAAAGTAAAGCGGGCGCGCGCAAAAAGTCGTCCCCGAATAAAGTGCGCAAAGGCGTGCGTCAGACCCGAAGGTTACGCAATGCCATGCCGCTGCCGTGCCTTGTCGGATGCTCGGCATCCGTCAGCTCGCTCACGGCTATTGCAAGTATTACGCAAAACGTCGCAGTATAGACTGTATCGAGAGAAAACAATTCGTATCTGAAAATCAGACCTTTGTCTGCAAAAAACGAATACGTATCGCCCAAAACGTAACCGATGACGAGTGCGCCGCCCGCGCTGAACGGCTTGAGTATAAGTGCACAAAACGCTGCACAACAGATATACGCAACGCCGGCGATATCCGCCCCCGAAGTCATTGGCACGGCTACGGCAACGATCGCGACGACGAAAGAGCACAAAAGAGCCGTGAGATCTTTTTTATATCCGATATACGCTGCGCCCGCACAAGCGGCGAAGCCGAGAGCGGGCGCAACCCCTATATCTTCTCCCGCCTGTTCGGGGCAAAGCGACAGGGTCGTCAACACCAGGAAAACGAGGATTCCGATCCCTTTCCCGCTTACGCATACTCGCATCGCCGTTGCGACCGTGACAGAAAACAATAAAAATACCGCCGCATACTCCATGATCTTAGTATGCGGCGGCGCGCTGTTTTAGTTGGCGTAAAAAGCTGACATTTTCTGGCAATCAACCCGCACGCATTGTCAGCCTATCTTCTCGATTGTATCGATCACGACGGGTTCGAGCGGTACGTCGTCGAAATATCCGTATCTGCCCGTCCTTACTGTCGAAATTGATATCGCGACGTCGAGACTCTCTTTGTCGTCCAGCCTGCCGAAAGCCGCATACTCTCCGTCGAGGAAGGTACAGTCGGCAACGCAGACGAAGAACTGCGAACTCGCGCTGTCCTTGACCTGAGTGCGCGCCATCGAGAGCACTCCGGGCACGTGAGAGATCGGATTTTTGACGCCGTTGGAAGCAAATTCTCCCTTTATCGCCTTGGCGCGCTTCTCTCTCATAGAAGCGTCCATACCGCCGCCCTGTATCATAAATCCCGGGATAACGCGGTGAAAAATAAGTCCGTCGAAGAACTTTTCGTCGACGAGTTTTGCAAAGTTCGCGACGGTCACGGGCGCCGCGCTCTCGTCGAGAGTCGCGTTCATATTTCTGCCGTCCTTGAGTTTTATAACTATTTTCATATTGTCTCCTTTCTGACTTGCGGTCTTTGCCGCCTTATTCGCAAAAATCCACGCTGTGCGATCTTTCAACGACAGTCTTTGCATATGCGAGCACGGGAAGATGCACGGGATGCACGGCGTATTTTTCAAGAGCTGCCTCGCTTTCGAGCGTGCACACGAGCGCCACGTCATAGCTTCTGTCCTCTTTCCTGAAATCCTTGCCCGAGGTCATATCGACAAGCCCTTCTATCTTTCCTTTCATAGACAGAAATTTTGCGATAAGTTCGTCCGCCTTGTCCTTGCAGTCCTCTTTGAGTTTGTACATTACTACGTGCTTTACCATATTCACTCCCTTTTCGCTATTTTCTTTGTAGCGGGTTTTTCGGCTTCTGTTTTTTCTTGGGAAGGCTCTGCCTCTTTAACTTCTTCCGCCGTCGCGCTTTCCGCTCTCGCATCCTCTCGCGCTTTAAAAATCGTGCAGCTTTCTTTGTAGACTGCCTTTGCAAAATTCTCTATCGCTCCCGCGTCAAAAAACTTGCGCTGATTGTAAAGATACTCCTGCTTTATATTGTTGTTGTTGATAAAACCGAGTACCGCAGTCGCAAGTTGCTCGTCCTTGCCGCCGCGCATGGCAAGCTGCTCCTCGGCGAGAAAAGCGTGGTTGCCCTTTTCGTTGTTGTTGAGGCTTCTTATTAACACGCACGGTATATTTTTTGCAAAAATCTCATACATAGTCACCGTCGTCGGAGAGCATACCATGACGTCCGTGACCGCATATATCGCGTTCATATCCTTGACCTCTCTGACCACGAAAATGTTCTTGTTGTAATCCTTTGCCTTGCAATAGGTCAGCACGAATTTTTCAATAGACGAGCTTCCACCGGTCAGCACGATAAGGTTGAGTCTGTCGGTATAGGGAGCGAGCGTATCGAAAGTGTCTTTGACGTAACTTACGCCGTATCTGCCGCCGCTTATCGTAACGGTAGGCAGGTCGTTTTCTATCTTCAGATTTGCTCGAGCCTCCTCTAACGGCACATCCACGAGCCTCTCCTCGTCTATTATCGTACCGCACACCGATATTTTTTCTTCGTCAACCTTGTTGGCTATCAACGCTTGTTTGATTGCGTCGTTCTGCACGAAGTAGCCGTCGCTCTGATAATTGATATATGCCTTGTTGAGCGAGAAATCGGTGATGAGCGCATAAACTTTGACGTCAGTCATCGCCAGTCTCTGCTTGGCTAGAATCGCCTTGTTGTGTCCTTTCGGTGAAAGGCATATTACGACCTCGGGATTGAAGCGCATGAAGATGTTGTCCACCTTGTGAAACTTCTGGCGGTAATTCCTCGTCGGGTTTTCCTCTTTCAGCTCGCGCTCGTACGGCTTGACCGTCTTGTTTATCTTCTTGGGCAGGAACTTCTCTCTTATAAGCACCGCGACCCTGTTGAGCCACGCCATGTTGCGCGCGGTGAAGATGTAGGTATTCCTGACGAACTGCGCCGAGCAAAGATTGCTGTACTTGTCCTCGTCTATCGCCACGACGTCGCAATCAGCATAGCGCTTTGTCATATAGTTGCAGATATCCGCCGCAACCGTGTCGTACATTCCTTTGGTATAGAGAATTACTATCGTCTTTTTCATTTCAACACCCTCTTTCTCAGAATATCGCCTTTTCCCAGTTTGAAATCTGTGGGGATATAAAGTTTCTGCTGCACGAGCTTTGCGTCGTCAACGCGCGCGCCGCTCTCGTCGTACATATCGGTTATCTTCAAAGTCTTGCAGAAGTATTCTTTGTCGGGAGAAAGTATCTCTAGTTCGTCTCCCGCGACAAACCTGTTGCGCTGCTCGACTGTTACCGCCTTTTTATCTTCGTCGTAACCCGTGACCAAAGCAGTAAATTCCCAGTCGCACTTGGGCTGAGAAGTATCGGTGCACACGCTGTCCTTTTCGCCGTAATAAAACCCCGTCGTGTAGTCGCGGTGGCTGTTCTTTTCCAGTTCTGCCGCAAGCACGTCGGGTATCGCGTAATCCGCGTCCCGGGCAAAGCCGTCTATCGCGTTGCGGTATGCGTTGACAACGCTGGCAACGTAATACTGCGACTTCATTCTTCCCTCTATCTTGAAAGAATAGACGCCCGCGTCGACAAGCTCCCCGATATGCGCGAGCATATTCAGATCTTTGCTGTTGAGGATATATGTTCCCCTTCCGTCCTCGTATATCGGGAGTCTTTCTCCCTTGCGGTTTTTCTCTGTGATCTCATACTCCCAGCGGCACGCCTGAACGCAGTCGCCCCTGTTGCCGCTCCTGCCCGTCAGCGCCGCGGAAAGCAGACATCTGCCGCTGTATGATATACACATCGCACCGTGCACGAACGCTTCTATCTGCACGTCGTCCGGAAGATAATCTCTTATCTCCTTTATCTCGGCAAGCGTGGTCTCTCTGGCGAGAACGATGCGCTTCGCACCCTGCTCCGCCCAGAACTTAGCCGCGTACTTATTGGTTGTGTTTGCCTGTGTGGAAATATGTATCTCCAACACGGGCGCGAATTTTTTGCAAAACTCTATCACGCCCGGATCTGTGACTATCACGCCGTCTACGCCTGCTTTCTGCAATCCTGCCAGATACTCGGGCAGACGGGCGAAGTCATCGTTTTTCGCAAAGACGTTGACGGCGACGTACACCTTTTTTCCGCGCGCTTTCGCATAAGCGCACGCCTCGTCGATCTGCGCGTCGGAAAAGTTGCCGGCGTTTGCTCTCAGAGAAAAACTCTCTCCGCCGAGGTATACCGCGTCAGCGCCGAAATGTATCGCCGTCTTGAGTTTTTCAAAGTTTCCGGCAGGCGCCAGAAGCTCGGTTTTCACAGTTTCACGCATACAGCCGTGCCGTCCTCCGTATCGTATAAAATAGTTTCAAATTTTTCCTTGTCGCTTATTTTCTTAAGAAAAGCGCGCATATTGGTCACTATCGTCCTGTGCTTGTGCGGCGGATATGCGTCGCCTTTGACAAGCCCCAGATAATAGACGTTGTCCGCAAAGACCGCCCCGCCCTTTTCAAGCGAAGGATATACCGCGTCGAGGTAATCGGAATATCTGCTCTTTGCCGCGTCGATAAACACGAAATCGTAGCGGTTTTTCGCCGCGAGCGCGGGCACAAGCTCGTCAGCGTCGCCGAGGTAGGAATTTATCCTGTCCCCTATGCCGACGCTTTTCCAGAATTCGAGCGCGCGTTCGCGTCTGGTTTCGTCCTTCTCTACCGTATCGACGACCGCTCCCGTGGTTACCGCGAGCCATGCCGTCGAAAAGCCTATCGCCGTACCTATCTCGAGTATTCTGCGGCAACGCGTCTTTTTCGCCGCGTCAAGCAGAAGTTTCAGGCTCTCGGGTCTGATTATCGGGATAAACTTCTCCCTCGCTTCCGCCTCGTAAGACGGACTGAGCGCGTCAAGCCTCTCCGCACACATCGCGAGGTCGGACATCACTCCACCTCGGTGATTATAGGCAGTATCATCGGCTTTTGCTTGAGTTTGCCCGAAATATATCTTTCCACCTGTCTGCGCAGGCTCGCCTTGAGTTTGTTTCTCTCTTTTGCGCCCTTGTAATTCGCCTTTTCGACCGTGGTGCTTATGATCTCCTTGATAGGCTCTAAGTGTTCCTCTCCCATCTGGAAGCCGCGGGTTATCACTTCGGGAGGCGCGAGGAGCGACGACGTCTCAAGCCCGATCGTCACGAGAAGTATGACAAAGCCGTCCTTGCTGAGTTGCTGGCGGTCCTTGAGTACGAGGTCGTCCACGTCCACGAGCCCGTCAACGTATACGTTGCCCGCCGTGACGATACCCGTCTTGACGAGTTTTTTCTGCTTGAGTTCTATGCAGTCGCCGATCTCGGGTATCTTGATGTTGTCCTCGCTCATACCGAGGCGCATCGCAAGTTCCTGATGCAGTTTAAGGTGACGGTATTCGCCGTGCACGGGCACAAAATACTGCGGATGTATAAGCCTTTGCATCAGCTTGAGTTCTTCCTTGCAGGCGTGACCCGACACGTGCAGTTCGGCAAGCGAGCCGTAAAGCACTCTCGCGCCGCGCTTGCACAGATTGTTGATGACGTTGTATATCATCTTTTCGTTGCCGGGTATCGGAGACGACGATATGACGACCACGTCCTGTCTGCCCACGCTGACCTTGTCGTCGCCCGAAGCCATACGGGTCAGCGCGCTCATAGGCTCGCCCTGCGATCCCGTTGTGATTATGCACAGTTCGCCGGGCGCGTATCTGCCTATCTTCTCGATGTCGACTATCGTACCGTTGTCGGCGTTCATTATACCCAGTTTTGTCGCTATCTCGCTGATATTTTTCATGCTCCTGCCGTTGAAAGCCACCTTGCGGTTGTACTTCTGGCAGATATTGATGATCTGCTGTATTCTGTTGACGTTGGACGCGAAAGTCGCGATGATGATGCGGCTGTCGGTATTTGCCGAGACGATCTTGTCGAGCGTCTCTCCGACTTTCTGTTCACTCATCGTATACCCGTCGCGCTCGACGTTGGTCGACTCCCCGAGCATCAGTTTGACGCCTTTTTCGCCTATAGCCGCAAGGCGCGGCAGATCTATGCTCTCGCCGGAAAGCGGCGTGTGGTCGACTTTGAAGTCTCCCGTATGGAACACTACGCCGACGGGAGTCCTGACCGCAAGCGCGTATGCACCCGATATACTGTGCGTCACTCTGACGAATTCGACGTCGAAACAGCCTATATTCTTCACTTCACCGCCCTTTACCGTGACGAGTTTGGGCGAGGTGATGTTGTGCTCTTTGAACTTGTTTTTGAGAAGCGCGAGCGTCAGATCGCTGCCGTAAATTTTTACGTTGTCGAGCCTGTCTTTTACGAGGTACGGCACGCCGCCTATATGATCCTCGTGACCGTGAGTCAGCACTATGCCTTTGATTTTCTCTATATTTTCGTCGATATAAGAAAAATCAGGGATTATCAGATCCACTCCCGGCGTATCCACAGTGCCGAACATACAACCGCAATCTATTATGAGTATGTTGTCGCCGTACTCGATCGCGGTCATATTTTTGCCTATTTCGCCCACGCCGCCCAAGAAAACGACTTTAAGCGCTTTATATTTTTTTGCCATTCAAGCCTCCGATTTATGTCTGCGGCAAACAAATGCCGTACAAAAGCATAATAATACACATTTATTATAATTAAATATATGCGTCGTGTCAATTGATAAAGCCGACACTTCTCCCGTACTTTAAAAGTAAAACATCCTTTTAAATGTGTATTGACAAATTTCGCGGTATTGATATAATATACATAAAGAAGGAGAACAACTATGAACGACAAGGATAAAAAACATCTTGCTATAAAAAAGACGCTCAAGATCGTCGGTCCAATCGTCGCGATTGCCGGACTCGTATTCGCGATAATAGGTTTCGTGGATTTCTTCGGCTCGATGTCCGACTTCGGCAGGCCGACAAAATTCTGGTGCTTTTTCGTAGGATTCCCTCTGATTGCGGTCGGCGTGGGAATGACGGCATGGGGATTCCAGAGAGAGATCGCAAGCTACTCGATGAGAGAAAACGCACCCGTATTCAACGAAGCGGGCAAAAAAATCCAGCCGGGCGTCAGAGCGATCGCAGACGCGGTCAAGAATTCCGACGTCAGGATTTGTCCTTCCTGCGGATCGGAAAATGACAATGACGCAGCTTTCTGCAAAAAATGCGGAGCTTCTCTTGTCAAAAAATGCCCGTCGTGCGGTGCCGATCTCGACGCAGACGCCCAATTCTGCGACAAGTGCGGGACGAAGCTCTAAGACGATTTCACGCAGGTATCAAAGCCGCCTTTACGGGCGGCTTTATTTATCGCCTGTCGAAAAACGGACTGCACGAATATTATCAGACTTGTTTTGTATTTCCGTTTACACGCGGTGACGATACCGCGACTTGCGTACGGGAAACCGGGCAAACTTACCGGGCATACCGAACGGCTGTTAAGCTGCAAGTCAAACCTTGAACGGAGTCACAGACAAAAGCCGAAACGCTTGCCGTCGAGAGCCACGTCGTTGTTGGTCAGATAATACGACGAGAGCGTGCCTATATCCGACCAGTAACAATCGGCGGGCATCGCATACATCGTGCCGACAAGACGAGGAAAAAGATCGCGCGCAAAGTCGCATTTTTGCCCTTCCGGTACCAACTTTAACGCCGATTCGTCCATACAATATACCCCCATATTCACCGTGTCCGAAACGGGATTTTCGGGTTTTTCTTCAAAATGGATTATCTTGCCGTTGCGGTCCGAGATCACGACACCGAATGCCGACGGATCTTTGACCTTTTTTACCGCAACCGTAACGGATGCATCCTTCTCCAGATGGTAACCGATAAGTTCTCCGTAGTCTATATCGGTAAACGCATCCCCGCTTACCACAAGGAAAGGACCTTTACATCCACGTGTCACGGCTGCCACTCCGCCAGCCGTACCCAAGGGCGTCTTTTCGACCATATACCGTATGTTGACGCCGAATTTGCTTCCGTCCCCGAAATGGCGCATTATCACCGCAGGACGGTAGCACAAAGTCATCGCAATGTCTTTTATACCGCAATCGCGCAAGTGTTCTACCGTATACTCAAGCACCGGTTTGTCTATAATTTTAACCATTGGTTTGGGAATCCTGTCGGTCAGAGGTCTGAGTCTGCTGCCGAAGCCTCCCGCCATAATCACAGCAAGCATAATATTCTCCCTTTTACTCTTTCAGAGCGCAAAATCGCAAGGATCGGAGCCGACTCAGCCGACACTTCTCCCGTTCAGGCTTATTATATTTGAAAATGTGTTAAATTATTCTCGATCTTCACGTCAAAGTTGTTGCGCGCGCGCGTCTATAAGCGTATAATTATATATATTAATTTAAAAACATTTCAAAGGAAGGTTAATATATGAGAGCTTACAATTTTTCTGCAGGTCCCTCGATGCTCCCGCTCGAGGTCCTTCAACAGGCTCAGGCCGACTTCGTCGATTATCAGGGATGCGGCATGAGCGTCACAGAAATGAGTCACCGCAGCAAGCAGTATGATGCCATCCATCAGGAATGCCTCGCTTTGCTCCGCGAACTCATGAACGTACCCGACAACTACAAGATCCTGCTTGTACAGGGCGGCGCTTCGCAGCAATTCGACGCGATCCCCCTCAATCTGCTCAGCGGCACGGGCGTTGCGGATTATGTTGTCACAGGCAACTTTGCAAAAAAGGCGTACAAGGCTGCTAAACCCTACGGAGACATCCGTCTCGCAGCTTCGTCCGAGGACAAGACCTACACCTACATTCCCAAAGAGCTGACGCTCTCCGACAATGCGGATTATCTGTATATCACGCAGAACAACACCATCTTCGGCACGCGCTACACCACTCTGCCCGTTCCCAAGAGCGGCGTGCTCGTTGCCGACGTTTCGTCCAACATTCTCAGCGAAGTCATGGACGTATCCAAGTACGGCGTAATGTATGCGGGCGCACAGAAGAACGTCGCTCCCGCAGGCGTGACAATCGTCATTGTGCGCGAAGACCTCATCGGTAAAGAACAGGCGATCTGCCCGACCATGCTCAAGTGGAGCACGCAAGCGGATGCCGACAGCCTTTACAATACTCCCCCGTGCTTCTCTATCTATATGGCAATGCTCAATCTGCGTCACCTCAGGAAACTGGGCGGCGTAGCGGCGATACAGAAGATCAACGAGTACAAGGCGGGACTTCTGTACGACTTCATCGACAACAGTTCTTTCTATCACAACTACGTCAACAAAGAGGATCGCTCGATGATGAACGTACCTTTCGTAACCGGAGACAAAGAACTTGACGCGAAGTTCGTTGCAGAAGCGGGCAAGAACGGTCTGCTTTCCATCAAGGGACACAAGCTGGTCGGCGGAATGCGCGCTTCTATCTACAACGCAATGCCCGTAGAAGGAGTCAAAGCGCTCATCGAATTCATGAAGAAATTCGAACTCGAAAACAAATAAGCAGGTGAAAAAATGATAAACATACTCAAACTCAACGAAATAAGCCCCAAAGTTAAAAGCGTGCTCCCCGAGCAGTCTTACACGGTAGGCACCGACGTAAAGAATCCTCAGGCGATACTTCTCAGAAGTTTTTCGATGCACGACTACGAAGTGCCCGCGACCGTACAGGCTGTAGCTCGCGCAGGCGCAGGCGTCAACAATATTCCCATCGACAAAATGACCCAGCAGGGCATCTGCGTATTCAACACCCCGGGCGCGAACGCCAATGCGGTCAAAGAACTCGTTATCGCAGGCATGCTCCTCGGCAGCCGCAAGATCGTGCAGGGCATCAACTGGACGCAGTCTCTCAAAGGCGACGACGTAGACAAGCAGGTAGAAAAAGGCAAAAAGGCGTTCGTAGGTCAGGAGATCCAGGGCAAGACGCTCGGCGTCGTAGGTCTCGGCGCTATCGGCAGACTTGTCGCAAACATTGCTATCGAGCTGGGCATGACCGTACTCGGCTACGATCCCTACCTCAGCGTTGACGGCGCTCTTATGCTTGACAAAAACGTCATACATATCACCGACGTCAATCAGCTTTTCGCAGAAGCGGATTTCATAACCCTGCACGTGCCCGCAACCGAGCAGACAAAAAACATGATCAACGAACAGAGCATCAAGACGATGAAAACGGGCGTTGTTATCCTCAATTTTGCAAGAGGCGAACTTGTCAATAATGCCGACGTAGTAGACGCCGTCAAAAACGGCAAGGTTGGCAGATACGTAACCGACCTTCCCAAGACCGAGCTTCTCGGCATAGACAACATCATCACGATCCCCCACCTCGGCGCATCCACTCCCGAAGCGGAGGAAAACTGCGCGGTGATGGCGGCGCGTCAGCTCAAGGACTTCCTCGAGAACGGCAACGTCGTCAACAGCGTCAACTTCCCTTACGCTACCGCCCCGAGAACGGGCATATGCCGCATAAGCATACTGCACAAGAACGTCGCCAACATGATCGCGACCGCGACTTCGTTTATCGCGAAGAAAGGCATCAACATCGCCAACCTCGTATCCGCTTCCAAGGGCGAGATAGGCTATATGCTGCTCGACGTTGACGCGGCTGTCGACGAGGAGACGATCAAGCAGATGCAGGCGCAGGAAGGCTTCATCAAGGTCAGAGTTTTCGACTGACGTCAACAAAAAACGTTTTTACGCCTCCGCATAAGCGGGGGCGTATTTTTGCAATATTTATCGAAATCGCCCTTACGCCGCCACTGTTCCCCTCCCTGATCGCATTTAAAAATTTAAAAAAGAAAACCGCACGTTCGCATGAGCGTGAGGTTTCCGTTACAGAAAATAGTATAACGTATCTAAAAGTCCTTTATAGCCGGCGTCAGTTTTCTTTCTGCGCGTTTTTCTCTTTGTATTCGCGTCTGAACAACTTGTTCTGCAACTTCCTTATACTGCGTTTTTCCAGCTTCTGATTGCCGGTGGATATTATCAGCAGCGCAGGCAACAGCAACATTACCAGAATTCCGCTGATTATCGACCCTCTCGCAATCATAAGCGTTATCTCGCTGACAATGATATTGGTCGTTATTATGGACACCGACAAGCAGCATCCCGCAAGTATCGCGACCGAAGTCATTATCGAAACTCCGCTCTCCGTCAGCGCGGTATACGCCGCCTCTCTTGCAGAGCGCAAGCCGAGATAATTCTGATATTTGACCGTGTACAAAATCGCATAGTCGACGGTTGCTCCGAGCTGTATCGAACTCAGTATGATATATGCCATAAAATTGACGGTCTGCCCGAATATATAACTTATAGACAAGTTGACGAAGATACCGAACTCGATGACGAGAATGACAATGGCCGACATCTTGAAAGATCTCAGCGTAAACAGCAGTATCACGAATATTATCGCGATCGAGACAAGCGATACGACGAGGAAGTCTGTGGGCGTGATGTCCTGCAGATCGCTGACAGCCTGCGTCATTCCTGTGATATAATATCCGTCTTTTCCGAACGTATTATCGAGAAGCGTGCGTATCTCTCCGAGCGCTACGCTACCCTCAGCGGATTCAGGATCTGCGTCGAGCATGACCGAATACATGGTATACCCGTTGTTGAGGAATCCCGTTATCATCGACATATCCATACCCGACGAACTCATAAGACCCGCAAGCTGCTCGTCGTTGACGAGGTTGACTATACCTTCTGCGGTCTCCTCGGGCAACATAGAAAAAAGCCCCATGACTGCGTTTACGTCGTCGCGCTCTTTTATCGTTGCGAGAAATTCATACTGATCTGCCACGTTGCTCGAGCCGTTGAGTTGTTCGGTAGTCGCAGGCACGATTATGACAAGCGAATTGCTGAGTGCGTCTACTTTTTCTTCTATAGCCGTCGGATTGGGATTTTCTTCGACGAATTTAATATACGAAAGCTCGACCATATTCTGCATTATCGCTACGGGTATGAGAAGCGCGAGCGCGATGGCGACGATGGTTTTTCTGTGCGTAACCGAGTGAGAAGCTATATTTTTGAATTTGGGCACGATTATCCTGTGCTGCGTCTTGCGTGAAAGTTTTTTGAAAAGAAGCATCAGACAGGGTTGCAGCAAAATGACGGTAACAAGACTGAGGAAAACGCCTTTGGCAAGCACAAGTCCCATATCCTCGCCTATTTTGAATCTCATGGCGAAAAGCGCGAGGAATCCTCCGACCGTAGTCAGTGCCGAAGCCGATATCGTGGAAAACGTCTTGGGAATTGCCCTTTCCATAGCAAGATTGTCGTCGAGTGTTTTCTTCTGCTCCTCAGCAAACGCGTGCATCAGGAATATCGCATAGTCCATAGACAGCGCAAGCTGAAGTATTGAGGACGCAGCGTATGTTACGACCGATACGCTGGGGAGTATAAGGTTGGAACCCATATTTATTACTATGGACACGCCCAATGTCACCATGAATATTATAGGATCCATAAGCGAATTGGTGGTAAGCAGAAGGATTATGAACATTACCAGCACGGCAACGAAAGCATATTTGCCTATCTCGCCTATCGTGCTGTCGAATATCTCGCGGGTTATCTGCGTACTGCCGCCCACCGCGTAGTCGAAGCCCTTTTCTTCGAGATGCTTTTCGATCGACTCGAGCAGATCCATCGCCTCGTTGGAAGAACTGGGCACGTTGAGCTGAAGCATCATCAGATAGGTGTCGTCGTCGGGGTGAAACATCTGCGTGATCTCGGGATTCGTAGACAAAGTTTCGACCATAGATTTCAGATCGTCGATCGTAAGCCCGTACTTCTGAATTATATTGTTGACGACTCCTTGATATCTGTCAAGCATCGACCAGTCGATATCCTGCATTTCTTTCAAAAGACCGTACCAGATTATGCCGCCCTGCTTAGTGCCGCCCTTCTCCTCGATAAGGGCAACGACTTCCTCCATATCCTCGTAGGTCGCGCCCTGCACGCCTATGATAGCATCGCCCTGCATATCGAAGTTTTCTTTCATGAAGTTCATGCCCACGGTCATATCTACGTCTTCGGGAAGATAAGAAAGAATGTCTGAATTGACGTTGACAAACGCCATTGCAAAAAGAGAGGCGATCGTCAGCAGAAGCATCACGCCCAGAAGTATAAATCTGTATTTAACTACGAATTTTGCAAAGCGTTTCATACTCTAAATATATTACATAATACGGCATTTGTAAATTGCCTTTTGTCATTTGGCAAGGCTTTTTACAAACAATTTACCAAAGACTGAGACGGGTGTAAAATATGCGTAAAGTAACGTCGGAAAGTGTGCAAAAAAAGACTTCACAGCTTTGTGCTTTCTTCCCTTAAAGGCGCTTTATCTGGTCGCTCGCAAAGTCGTAAAGTCACAATGCGCGCCACGCCCTCTTGTTTTTTCTCCCTATGCCCGCGCTTTTCCCTTATCAAATCCCCCTCTCCCTTCATCTGCTGCAATGCGTCCGCTATTTCCCGACGGTAAAAAAACGTCCCTCCCCATAGAGGAAGGACGCTTTTTTCTTTGGCGATACCTCTTTTCCTAACCGCGGGAAAAGCGATATTACTTGTTGAGTTTCTTCTCAAGCTCCTCAGCCTGCTTAGCAAGCTCTTCGGGGAGTTTGTCGCCGAACTTAGCGTAGAACTCTTTGATGCCCTCAACTTCTTTCTTCCAGTTCTCTTTGTCGATAGCGAGAAGACCCTTGACGGTGTCAACGCTCATATCGAGACCTTCGATGTTGATGTCCTCAGCCTTCGGAACATAACCGATAGCGGTCTCCTCAGCTTCAACCTCGCCTGCGATTCTCTTGAGCATCCAGTCGAGAACTCTCATGTTGTCGCCGAAGCCCGGCCAGATGAAGTGACCTTCGTCGTCAGTTCTGAACCAGTTGACGTTGAAGAACTTGGGCTGCTTGTC
>CALWKV010000051.1 GCA_944381355.1 uncultured Christensenellaceae bacterium
CACGGCAAAGAGGATACGATCATTACTGTTCAGGTCGATATGTTCCTTGCCGAGAACTTCGATATGAGTTATGTGGACGAGAACGGAGAAAAGAGGAGACCTTATATCATTCACCGCACATCTATCGGCTGTTATGAGCGTACGATAGCGCTTCTCATAGAGAAATATGCTGGCGCGTTCCCGCTGTGGATCGCTCCGACGCAGGTCAAGGTCATCAGCCTCACCGACAGAAACGCAGAGAGCGCGAAGCAGATAGCTGACAAGCTGTATTCTTACGGTCTGCGTACCGAACTCGACGACAGAAGCGAGACGGTCGGATACAAGATCAGGAGCGCGCAGCTCGAAAAAGTGCCGTATATGATCGTGATCGGCGACAAGGAGGCAGAGAGCGGAGTAGTGTCTGTCCGTCGTCGCGGAGAGGGCGTCATAGGCGAAATGAGTCTCGACGATTTTATCGCGAGACTTCAGAAAGAGATCGCAGAAAAGCGTCTCGACTGAGATACCAGGAGGAAAGTAATGGAAAAAGGAAAAGCCGCGATGCCCGTAGTGGATATGCTCAACGATTTCGTGACAGGCGCTCTCAAATGCGACAGAGGGCTTGCGATAGTTCCCGCCGTAAAGAGGCTTCTCGACGGCGCGAGAGGCAAGGGCGTGCCCGTGATATTCTGCAACGACGCGCATATCAAAGGCGTGGATCACGAACTCAAGCTGTGGGGAGATCACGCGATAGCGGGTACGAAAGGCGCGGAAGTCATTCCTCAGCTCGGACTTTGCGAGCGCGATTACGTCGTGCCAAAACGCAGATACAGCGGCTTCTTCCATACCGATCTCGACCTGCTTCTCAAAGAACTGGGCGTCGAAAGCGTCGTTATGACGGGACTTCACACGCATATGTGCGTCAGGCACACGTCTGCGGACGCGTACTGCCTAGGCTACGAAGTGGTTGTCGCTTCTGACGCTACGGACGCATTTACGCAAGAGGATTACGAGGGCGGTATCGCTTATCTCAAAAGCGTGTATGGCGCGAGCGTTTTCACGGTGGACGAACTTCTCGCAAAATTCTGACGTCTGTAATTTAATTAATCAAAAAACCGCTTGTCTTATACGGGTATGTCCCTGAAAAGCAAGCGGTTGTTTTTATATTCAGCTGACGAAGCGGTTATTTTGTGCCGTAAAGCGCGGTTGCTTCTTTGTGCAGCGCGGCGACTTTGGCGCGCAGAGAGAGGGGGAGCAGGACTTCTGCGTCCGCGCCGAAACCCGCGAGTTTTCTCAAAGTAGCTCCGTTGTCGTACACTTCGCCCTGCGCTATATAGTGACTGCCGTCTTGCGCGCGCGTTACGTTTTCTATGCCCAGCCATTCTTCCACTTCGTAACGTGCAGGTTCCAGCACCCTGAGAGTTATCCTTGTTTTGTTTATCTGGGTCGGATCGTAAAGATTCCACTCCTTTTCGTATGCGGGTATCTGATATTTCAGATCGAGCAGAATTATATGAGTGATGCGTGACAACTTGAAAAGTCTAAGAGCTTTGTCGCGCAGACAATAAGCGTAAACGTACCAGTTGTTGTTGGAGAGCACGAAGGTGTAGGGTTGCACGTCGCGTTCGCTTACGTCGCCCATACGGTTGTGGTAACAGATTCTCACCGTGCGTTTTTCTTTCTTTGCCGATGCAAGCGCGTCGAACTTCGCGGCAAGTTTCGGGTTGGAGAGCAGCGTATTGGCATTGTCTACTACAAAGTCCTCGCTAATGAAGCCGCCTTGCTGTGCAGGACGTACGTTTTTGATCGCCGACAATTTTTTTATCACGGTCGTCACTTTGTCGGTTTTGGGGCGTACAGACTCGAGCGCTGCGAAAATAAGCTGGAGTTCGTCTTTTGTAAAGTAATTGGCGCCCAGTTTGAAATCGTCGCCTATCATTATTCCTCCGCCTCTGCCTTTCTGACAGTAGACGGGTATTTGCGCTCCGCTAAGCGCGTCCACGTAGCGGTAGACGGTGCGTGGGCTTACTTCAAGTTTTGCAGCCAGCTCTTCGGCGGTTACCACGTCGTTGTTGAGAAGTTCTATAAGCATGGTGAACAGATTGTCGATCATAATATACGCTCCTGTATGAATATTTTAATAATTTTATGCAAAAGAGTCAAGAAAAATATGACAATATGCGTCAACTGTGTTGTATATATTGTATAAAAATTAATAATTGCGAGTAAACAAATCATAATAACACGAGTCATACGATACTTTTTTTCGGCAGAAAATGCAAACTTTCTTTGCTTGAGAAAAGGCACAAAATACCGATGACTGCAGGGTTTGGCAAAATTAATTAAGATTTTTTTAAAAAAGTGCACAATAATATTTGCATAGAAAAAAGTGTTGTGGTAAAATATGCACAATAAATTAATTTATATACAAGAGGTATTCAATATGAACGCTTACGTACAAAGAGTGTTGAACAGTCTGATCGAGCGCAACCCCGGTGAAAAGGAGTTCCATCAGGCGGCAACCGAAATACTCAACTCTCTTTCCGTTGTTTTCGATAAGCATCCCGAATATGAAGAAAAAGGACTTCTCGAACTGCTCGTCGAGCCTGAAAGAGTTATCATGTTCCGTGTTCCCTGGGCGGACGACAACGGTAAGATTCACGTCAACAAGGGTTACCGCGTCCAGTTCAACAGCGCTATCGGTCCTTACAAGGGCGGCTTGAGATTTCATCCTTCCGTAAACCTGTCCATCGTCAAGTTCCTCGGTTTCGAGCAGATCTTCAAAAACTCTCTCACTAGCCTGCCTATCGGCGGCGGCAAGGGAGGCAGCGATTTCAATCCCAAGGGCAAGAGCGATATGGAGATCATGAGATTCTGTCAGTCTTTCATGAGTGAACTTTACCGTCATATCGGCGCGGACACCGACGTTCCCGCAGGAGACATCGGCGTAGGCGGCAGAGAGATCGGATATATGTTCGGTTATTATAAGAAACTCGTCAACGAGCACGTCGGCGTTCTTACCGGCAGAGGTCTGACCTACGGCGGTTCTCTTGTCAGAACAGAAGCTACAGGCTACGGTCTTGTCTACCTCATGCAGGAGATGCTCAAGGAGCAGAACCTTGAATTCGACGGCAAGAGAGTGGTTATCAGCGGTAGCGGAAACGTTGCAATTTACGCACACGAAAAGGTCAATCAGCTCGGCGGCAGAGTGCTTGCGATGAGTGATTCCAACGGCTATATTTACGATGAAAACGGTATCGTCCTCGACACTGTAAAACTTATCAAGGAGAGAAACCGCGGCAGGATCAGCGAGTACGTCAAGTATCATCCTACGGCAAAGTACGTTGAGGGTTGCAGAGGTATCTGGAGCGTGCCTGCCGATATAGCGCTTCCTTGCGCTACGCAGAACGAGCTTAACCTCGAGGAAGCAAAAACGCTCGTCAAAAACGGCGTAAAGGCTGTCGGCGAAGGTGCGAACATGCCTTGCACGATAGAGGCGGCAGAGTACTTCCAGAGCAACGGCGTGCTGTTTGCACCCGCAAAAGCAGCCAATGCAGGCGGTGTCGCTTGTTCCGCACTCGAAATGGCTCAGTCGAGCATGAGAACGTTCTGGTCTTTCCAGGAAGTGGACGAAAAGCTCAAGCATATCATGATCAACATCTTCCACAATATAAAAGACGCTGCAGCAAGATACGGCATGAACGGCAACTATATCGCAGGCGCGAACATCGCGGGCTTCGAGAAGGTCGCCAACGCGATGCTCGTTCAGGGTGTCTGCTGAAAAACGGTAATCCGCAAATTGAATATTGTTCCGTCTCCGCATTATTTTGCGGAGGCGGTATTTTTTTGCGAGTAATTATGCGGCAAAGACAGCGTGCGTACGGTTGTATAATTTAAATATGTCGTCCTCGATATCGAGTGGTCGTGTAATGCGTCGACAGCGTAATTTTGTCGCTTAAGAATCAAAGACGTATCGTTTACGGGCAGGGCGCTAGACAACATAAGCGCCGCAGGATAGCAAGCGCAGGGGGATTATTTCTGCTCTGCGACTTTGTCAGCGTGCTTACAGAGGTCGCATAGGTGAGTATAGTCAGCAATTTAAGCACAACTTCACGTGTCAGTACAATCTATGAAAGCATAGTAATTTTCAGTACCGAATAAATCACTTTAATTTATAATATTGACGGCGAAGGGAGCTTTTTTCAAGAGTAATTTTCTGTAAAAAAAAGTATCGCTTTTTGCATAAAAAACGCGTAGTGCATAAAAGTGGAAAAGTGAGGGGGAAAGAGGCGCGAATATGAGAAGATTTTTTCTGCGCTTAGTGTTGATTTTCCACGCTTTTATCTGTGGAAAAATTTTCAATGCCCTGCGATTTTTATGCATAACCCTGTGGATAACTCGGCTGAAATGTGGAAAAGTCTGTGGATAACTCGCAAAAATCCAGTAGTGAACGAGTTTTTTTGAGGAAAAAGCCGACTGTTACAAATCGTTACTGAAAATTACTTTCGGCGACGCTGACAGGTGAAGTTTTTTGCTTTCGGCAAGGTCAAAATGTTTATTTTATAACCCATTTTCTCTTGTATAAAAGCGACTTTTATGATAGAATTTAGATATTAAATTTTCCGCGGCGCGCGTTCAGCGTTTTTTACCGCGGACGGCAAGGAGATTTTTATGGCAAAAGTTGCTGTTATCATGGGAAGCATCAGCGATCTTGACGTAGTAAAACCTGCGATCGATATACTGAAAAGTTTCGACGTAGAAGTAGAGGCGAGAGTAATCTCTGCGCACCGCACACCTCAGCTTGCTCACGAATTCGCGGTTTCCGCGGCAGACAACAATATTGAGGTCATCATCTGCGCGGCAGGCAAGGCGGCTCATCTCGGCGGAGTCATCGCCAGCTTTACGCCGCTGCCCGTGATAGGACTTCCCGTCAAGAGTTCGACCATGGACGGTCTCGACAGCCTTCTTTCGATGGTGCAGATGCCGGGCGGTATTCCCGTAGCCTGCGTCGCTATCAACGGCGGTCTCAACGCCGGACTTCTCGCGGTGCAGATTCTTGCGGTGAAATATCCCGTTCTTATGAAAAAATTGCAGGATTACAAGAGTAACCTTGCTCAGAAAATACAACAAGACGACGCAAAGTTGCAAAAGGAGTTAAAGTGATGGAAAGGACAACCCAACTTTATGAAGG
>CALWKV010000052.1 GCA_944381355.1 uncultured Christensenellaceae bacterium
GCGCTTTCTTGCTTTTGCGCGCGTTTTGGTATAAAATAATAGAGTTAATTACAGTTTGGAGGTATTCTGCATGTCAGGACACAGCAAATGGGCAAATATCAAGAATAAAAAGGGTGCGGCGGACGCAAAACGCGCCAACGTATTTACCAAAATAGGCAGAGAGATCGCGGTTGCAGTCAAAGCGGGCGGACCCGATCCCAACATCAACTCAAAGCTGCGCGACGTTATCGCAAAGGCTAAGGCAAACAATATGCCCAACGACAATATCGTCAGAGGTATCAAGAAGGCAAGCGGAGACCTCAATGCGGTCAATTATGAGGAGATCACCTACGAAGGATATGCGGCGGGCGGCGTCGCGGTCATCGTCAGGACTCTTACAGACAATAAAAACCGCACCGCAAGCGACGTGCGTCATCACTTCGACAAATGCGGCGGCAACCTCGGCACTACCGGTTGCGTCAGCTATATGTTTGACAAAAAGGGCGTCATAGTGGTAGAGAAAGGAGACGTCGACGAGGACAGCATGATGGAGATCGCTCTCGAAGCCGGAGCAGACGACGTCGTGACCGACGAGGACGTTTACGAGATATACACGCAGGTCGCGGACTTCGAGACCGTCAAGCAGGCGATTGAAAGCAACAAAGCGCTCGTTGTCCTCTCCGCAGAACTCACGATGGTGCCGTCCAACACGGTCAAAGTGGATGCGGAGACCGAAGTCAAGGTCAGGAGACTTCTCGATATGCTCGAGGAAAACGACGACGTACAGGACGTCTATCACAACGCCGAACTCACGGAAGAAGAGGAAGAAGAATAATATAAAGATATTGCGGTTTTACGCTTAATATCGGAGGTGGATCATGGTCGATATCGAAAAAATCTGTGCGCTTGCGAAAAAGGCGAGTTACGAGCTTGCGACTCTCTCGGCGGAAGATAAAAACCGCATACTTCTGGCTATTGCGGACGAGATAGAGGCAAAGAAGGCACAAATTCTCGAAGAAAACGCAAAGGATATCGCCGCGGCGAGCGCTCTCAGCGAGGCGATGAAAGACAGGCTCAGGCTGAACGACGCGCGTATCGCGGGTATATGCGAGGGCGTCAGAGACGTGGCGAAACTCGACGATCCCGTGGGCGAAGTTACGGAGACTTTTACCCGTCCCAACGGGCTTGAAATAAGCAAAGTGCGCGTGCCTTTGGGCGTTATCGGCGTGATTTACGAGTCCCGCCCCAACGTGACCGCGGACGTCGCCGCGCTCTGCATAAAGTCGGGCAACTGCGTGGTTTTGAGAGGCGGCAAAGAGGCGATCAACAGCAACCGCATACTCGCGCGTATTATCGCCGACGCGATCGAAAAGAGCGGGGTCATAAGCCGCGATATCGTCGCGTTTGTGGACGACGTGACGAGAGACGGCTCGCTTGCGATGCTCAAGCAGAGCAAATATATCGACGTGGTCATTCCGCGCGGCGGCGACGGACTCAAGAAGTTCGTGCTTGAAAACGCTCTTATGCCGGTTATAGCGAGCGCGGGCGGCAATTGTCACCTTTACGTCGAAAAGACCGCCGATCTCGCAACGTCCGCGGCTGTGGTCGCCAACGCGAAACTCAGCCGTCCTTCGACCTGCAACGCGCTGGAACAGCTTCTCGTCGACAGAAGCGTCGCAAAGGAGTTTTTACCGCTCGTTTGCGATATACTCAAGCGTGAGGGGTGCATTGTCAACGGCAGTGAAGAAGCTCGTTCTTATTGCGATTATATCGTGCCTTGCGACGAGGACGAATATTTTAAAGAACACGGCGATAAGGTACTGACTGTATATATCGTCGACGGCGTAGAGGAGGCGGTCGAAAGAGTCAATTCTCACAGCACCTGCCACAGCGACGGCATACTGACGAAAGACGACAAAGCGGCAGAATACTTTGCGGCAAAAGTCGACAGCGCGTGCGTTTATATCAACGCAAGCACGAGATTTACCGACGGCTTCGAGTTCGGCTTCGGCGCGGAGATAGGCATTTCCACTCAGAAACTGCACGCCAGAGGTCCTCTCGGTCTCAAACAGCTCACCAGCGAAAAATACGTCGTGCGCGGCAACGGACAGGTCCGCAAATGATAATCATGGGCATCGACCCGGGGCTTGCTATCGTAGGTTACGGGATCGTGAACAGCGAAAAAGGCAACGTGACAGCCGTCGATTACGGCGTGATAGAAACGCCCAAAACAGAGAAAGTGCCTGCGCGCCTTCACATGATTTACGACGGCATCAATGCGCTTTTCGACAAATACAATCCCGACTGCGTTGCGCTCGAAGAACTGTTTTTTACCAAGAACATCACGACGGGCATCAACGTCGCGCATGCGAGAGGCGTGATCCTTCTCGCGTGTTCCGACAGGTGCGGCAGACTTTACGAGTACACTCCGATGCAGATAAAGCAGGCGATAACGGGTTATGGCAAGGCGGACAAAAAGCAGATGCAGTATATGGTCACGCGTATGCTTAGGCTGAGATCCGTTCCCAGACCCGACGACGCGGCTGACGCGCTTGCCGTAGCTCTCACGCACGCGCAGGCGGCAAGGCTCGGGGGATTGTTCTCGATCTAAAAGACACTTTTTGATAAATTAAAAATTTGCGGACTTCAGTCCGCTTTTTTTGTCCGAAATTCTTTGATACAGTTTTATCTTAACGATTTGCTTATCGCATTGCAACGTGCTAAGTTGTGTGCGCTTGCCGACAAATAATGCGAGATGACAGCAGATGTGCCTGTTTTGCGTGGCGTTTTGATTGTATGTGCGGCAGTGTACGTCGATAAGGACGGCAAAAACGGGCAGACGAGACAAATATAAAAGACCTTTTCGACGATTGCTGAAAGAATATAAATTATTTGAACAAAAAACCACAAGTCGACAGGGAAAAGAAAATCCGCGGAAAAACCGCGGATTTTTTGAATATTCGGCAAACTGTCAGAGATCAGCAGAGCTTCTTTTTCAGTTCCAGATACTCCGTCATTTCTTCTTCGGTGAAACTTTCTTCGCCGCTTTGCTTGCGTTTCTCCACAAAATACCTTATTCTGTCGAGGCGCTTGTTGGTTACCTTGTATTTTACCGAGGCGATGAAGCCTATCGACAGAAGCAGTGTGACCGATATCGCGATGAGAAGCCTTATTGCAAGGAGCACGCTGTCGGGCTGCTGCTGAAGTATGCTTTTGCCTGTTTCGCTGTCGTATACGGGTTTTACGTAGTGTGCGGCGGTGAGTACCCAGCCGACCATGCCCGTGCCGAGTGCGGTCGCGATTTTGCGCGTAAACGTCATTACGCCCGACATGTTAGCCGTGGGACGGTAACCGAGTTTGAGTTCTGCCACGTCGACAGTGTCGGCAAATACGAGCCACGGCATGGACTGTGCGCCGGCGAAGCCGAGACCCATTATCGCCGCAAATACGGGGATCAGGATCGGGTTCCAGTCAGGCTGATAGCACGCAAGGAGTATCGCTCCGATAATGTACAGCGGAAGTCCTGCGCGGAATGCCGCCTGTTTGGAATATTTCGCCTTGATGACGTATGCTATCACGATACCTATTGCCGCGCATACCATCATGGGCGCAATGATCATGATCGATCCCATATCCATTTTCATAAAGCCGAGGTCGACCTGCACTCCGTTGATCGTGCCGCCGATATAGTCGGTGTAATATATCGCGACTGCGCTGACGAGGTCCATTGTCAGGAAAGCCGTCACGTACATCAGTATATGCCATATATAGGATTTTACGGTCAGCCCTTTGAAGTATTCTTTGATATTGAATTTCTGTTTTTTCTCGTTACTGTACGGGGTGCGTTCTTTTACCGTCAGACCTGCAACGATAAGCGGTATCGCGAACAGCAGACCGAAACCGAAAACTATGATATAGTAAAACGTCGTGTAGGAAATGGTTGCGTTTTCGCCGACGACCTTGTTCCACATAAGGCTGGGGATGAGATACAGAAGTCCCGCCGCGATTATGTCGAAGATCAGCTTCCAGGTATTGGCTTTGTTGCGCTGACGGTAATCCATCGAGATATCGGAGCTCATCGACATATACGGCACCTGCGAGATGGTGGATATGGTGCAGTAAATGATGTAAGCGAAAACCATCCATGTGATCTGCGAAGGCTCCTCCATTTCCTGTATCGGAGCAAACAGGAAGGCGAGACCGAATGGTATCAGAATGCCGCCGAGTATCATAAACGGTTTTCTTCTGCCGAGTTTAAAGCGCGAATTTTCAGATATAAGACCCATAGCGGGATCGGAGACGGCGTCCCAGATCTTTGACACCATGATGATCGTGCTGGCGATCGCAGCTTCGATGCCTATAATGTTGGTGAAAAACGCGAGCAGTATGACGGAAAGAAAAGCCGATTGACCGCCGCCGAAAAGATCTGCCGCACCGTACAGGATGCACTCTTTGGTGGAAACGTAGTCTTTGACGTCGCAGTTTTCTTTTGCTGCGCGTTCTTCTAGAGAGAGTTTTTTGTTTGAAGCCATGTTTTTCCTCTTTAACCGACGGCGCTATCGGAGCTTTGATCTTGTCGCGAAACCGCGCTGCGCCGATATCAGTATAACACAATGCGCGCGCTTATTGCAATCGCACAACGGGCATATTGACAAAACGGTAAAAATTCTGCACAATTCAAGCTATCGGTTTGCGGTCGGGATCGGAAAGACGCTGTCGCTGTTAAGTGGGCGATGATACGCGACAGCGATTACTGTTCACGCCACGCGGACGCCTCAGGGCAGGTTCGTATTATTCAGGTCTGGTATTGAAACATCACTCTAAACTTTTATATTTTGTTGCATATGGGTGATAAATATTTTATAATATAACAGATATGGAAAACTTTGTTTTGCAGGTAAAGGACCTTTCTTTAACATATTACGGCGGTTACGACGGAGTGAACGACGTCAGCTTCGGACTTCGCGAGGGCGAAAAACTCTGCGTGTTCGGCGGGCAGAATCAAGGCAAGACGTCGCTTATGCGGGCATTGGCGGGTCTGGAGGAGTATAGCGGCAGTATTTTGCTGAACGGCAAAGAACTCAAAGACATTCCTCCGGAACAGCGCAACGTCACTTACAGCTTTGACGAGGGCAGCCTTATGCCGAGAGTCAGCGTTTTGAAAAATATAGTCAAACCGCTCGTTTTGAGAGACGCAGACGACTCATATATAGCTGCAAGACTCGGCTATGTATCTAAGCTGTTCGGAGTGGACGATCTTCTCAACGTGAAAGTGAAAGAGCTGACAGAAGTTCAGCTTTGCAGGGTATTGCTTGCGCGCATCTTCATAAGAGAAAGCACCGTATATCTTCTTGACAACATCTTCGGCAAGATAGATTACAGTGTGCGCCGCATATTGTTCGGATTGCTGTATCAGGCCGTAGCCGACAGCAAGGCGGTTGTGATATATGCGACCGACAGGATTACAGAGGCGAGCGTGCTCGGCGACAGGATCGCGGTCTTGTCCGGCGGCAGAGTGGAGCAGATCGACGACTATTACAATCTGTATAAGAATCCGCAAAGCCTCGCTGTCTTAAGAGGTCTGGACGAAAATCTTGGTATAGTGTCTGGATATCTGAAGAAAAGAGAGGGCGGATATGCTGTCAAATTGTATGACGGAGAGGAAGTAAACGGCTGCAACCCGCCCATAGCAGACAATTACGAAAACAAGTTGATATTCGCGTGCGTTTATCCCAAAGACGTGCAAGTGAAAAAGTCGGAGGACGGCAAATGGCGCGCGATAGCCATAGTCAGTACAAAAGACGGCAACCTCGCGCTGATGAGACGCGACGAAAATATGCTGTACGCTCCTGCGGGAGACGTCAGGAGAGGCGACTTCGGAGACGTTGTCATTGCAAGAGTCGGCAACTATTTCGACAAACTGAGTGAGAGAAAAATCAATATAAACAGTATTGAAAAATAATATTGATAACAATAAAATAATAAAAAATACTAAAAAATCTAAAATTAAACGGAGATACAATATGAGCGAAGCATTGGATATGCACAAAAAGTGGCACGGCAAACTTGAAGTAATCAGCAAAGCGCCCGTAAATGACGCGCACGACCTTTCGGTAGCGTATACCCCGGGCGTAGCGGAGCCTTGCGTAGAGATAGCTAAAGATCCTGCGCTCGCATATACTTATACGGGCAAGCACAACCTCGTCGCTGTCATCACGGACGGCAGCGCGGTGTTGGGACTTGGCAACATCGGCGGACTTGCGGGTATGCCCGTAATGGAAGGCAAATGCTGTCTGTTCAAGAAGTTCGGAGGGGTCGACGCTTTCCCGATATGCCTTTCCACGCAGAACACTCAGGAGATAATAGACGCCTGCGTCGCGATCGCTCCGACTTTCGGAGGCATAAATCTTGAGGATATTTCCGCGCCGAGATGTTTTGAAATAGAAGAAGCGCTCAAGAGCAAGCTGGATATTCCCGTATTCCACGACGACCAGCACGGTACGGCGATAGTAGTGCTCGCGGCTCTCAAGAACGCGCTTAAGATCGTCGACAAAAAACTCGAAGATATCACCGCTACGATACTCGGTACGGGCGCCGCGGGCGGTGCGATAGCGAGACTTCTCCTCGCGGCGGGAGTAAAAGACCTCGTGCTCGTTGACAGAAAGGGTATTCTGTACAAAGGCAGAGAGGGTATGGACTGGTCCAAGACCCAGCTTGCAGAGCTTACCAACAAGACGGGCAAAAAGGGAGGCGCAAAAGAGGCTCTCGAAGGCAGCGACGTGCTGATCGGCGTTTCCGGTCCGAATACCGTGACTGTCGATATGGTAAAGGGTATGGCTGAAAAGCCCGTTGTGTTTGCAATGTCAAACCCCGTGCCTGAGATATATCCCGATGAGGCGAAGAAGGGCGGCGCGGCTGTCGTAGGTACGGGCAGATCGGATTATCCCAATCAGATCAACAACGTGCTTGCGTTCCCGGGCATATTCCGCGGCGCGCTCGACGCAAGAGCGAGTGCGATAACCGAAAATATGAAGCTCGCCGCCGTTGACGCACTTGCGGGGCTCGTGTCCGACGAAGAACTCAGTGCGGACTACATTCTGCCCAAGGCGTTCGACGAGAGAGTGGGTGCAACGGTCGCTAAAGCGGTATATGCGCAGGCATATGCCGATAAGGTAAACAGGATCTGACTTTAACATCCGTTTAATCATAGCGGTTTTATAATAAAGTCGGCTTTTACGGGCACAATATTACAGTCGGGCGGCGGCGCCGCTCAAGGAGGCTACTACTATATGGATATGTTTGAAGAAAAGGATATTTATACAGAATATCCCGCAGAGACAAAACCGTCGAAGAAAAAAACAGTCACTTTCGCGATCGTTATCGTGCTTATAGTCGCGGTGGTCGCGGGACTTGCGTTTTTCGGAGGAGTAGCCTACGGCAGAAACGATTCTGTCGAAAGCGAAATGCCTATGGTAAAAACGGTGATCGAAGCTCTCAATAAATACTATATCGACGATATCGACTGGGAGCAGTTCCAGTATATCGTCGCGGCGGCGATCGCGGGCAGCGTCGACCCTTATACGGGAATGGTCGCCTCGTCTCCCACGGGTATGCAGAGTCTGTCGGCAGGAATTACTTTTACCTACAACGACTACTGTAATTATTTTATTACCGAAGTTTCGCCCGGCTCTCCCGCTGCAAAGGCGAAAAACGTACTTTCGGGCGGATATGAGGGCAATCAGCAGCTTATGGTCGGAGACGAAGTGCTGGCGATCAACGGGCAAAAGGTACAACACCTCAATTACAACGCCTTTTCGCAGATCCTGTCTAACGCCGGAGATACGATAGAGCTTGTCGTGACCCGTCCCAATTCCGCAAGCGAGATACAGCCGACGTATACGTTTGTGATAGAAAAAGAGATGTTCCACGCTCCCGTGGCATACTACCTCGACAGTGCCGTTACGGGGCTTGCGTCAGACGTGGGATATATAAAACTGAAAGAGTTCGGCGATACCGCTCCCGACGATTTTGCGGCGGCGGTCGAAGCGTTCCTCGCAGACGAGGATAAGCCGAATAAACTCGTGCTCGACCTCAGAGGGAACGGTGGAGGCTCTACGATGATATGCGGCTTTATCGCGTCTTATTTCGTCAGTCAGAACGGCACGTCAGACGGCATTCCTATGGCGAAATACGTCTACAACGAGGGCGGCGGCGACATGGCGGAGACCTACTTCTATACGCAGACTTCGTACTCGAGCGACCTTGACGGAACTCAGCTCAAGTCGGTCAATCTGTACGACGAGATTGACGGTTTCGAGTGCGTCGTGCTCGTCAACGGATCTTCTGCTTCTTCGTCAGAACTTCTGACGGCTACGCTTGCAAATTACTGCGGCATAAAGTCGATAGGATCAACAACCTACGGCAAGGGGGTTGCGCAGATTGTGATCGAGTATATGGGCGGCAAGTACGAGCTGTATATCACCAACGGCAAGTATTATATCCCCACGCAGAAGAACGGCGAGACCGTGTTTGAAGTCAACATTCACGGCAAGGGACTGACCCCTGATATCGAGGCGGAGGCTTCTGGCGCATATTATATGGACGAAGACCCGTGCTTCCTGTCGGCGGCGGAATATTTCTCGTTGTCTGCCGATGAGGGCGCAGCGGCATAATATTGCAAAAAGATTGACATCGGCTTCCCGATAATATATAATGACATTGACCCTAAGGACGGATTTATCCGCCTGAGGCTCTTGACAAAATACCTGATCCCGATCGAAGACGCGTTCTGAGAGTAAGAAAAAGGCTGATACCGGTTTTCACTCCGCACGTTTTCGCGTGCGGAATTTTTTTGCAGTCATATTCAAGCCGCCGCGCAACGTCAGTCTGTATAGCGCGCGGATATGAAAAGAGGAATACAAAAACTATCGGCGAGAGTCGGCAGAGCCTGAAAGGGTGATAAGCAGTCGGCTAAAGTATCAGAAGCGGTCATAAAACGCAATAAGGAGTATATATGAAAAAAATCGGAGTTATCGGCATAGTCCTCAAAGCGGGAAGGGAAAGAGTGGACAAGGTGCAAAGCCTTTTGTCCGATTACGGCGAGATAATCGTCGGAAGAATGGGTATCCCTGACAAAACAACGGGAATAAATACGATAAGCCTTATCGTCAACGGAGACACGGAGAAGATATCCGCGCTCTGCGGCAAGCTGGGCAGGATAGAGGACGTCAACGTCAAGTCGGCGGTGATGACCGTGGACGGCGAATGACGGACAAAAGAAAAATAATTTTAAGGAGCAATATATGAAAAGATTTTATTCAATAATTGTAGCGGCGCTTGCCGTAGCGCTTGTAGCGGCGCTTGCCGTAGGTTTCGCCGCTTGCACCGATGACAATCCCGAGGTCGAAGGTTACACGATGGTCGTGCCCGACGGCGCGCCCGCGCTCGCGGCGGTCAACCTTATCGACGAGATCGATAAAAACGGCGCTTTCGCAAAACTCGGAAAAGTTGAGATAGTGCAATCGTCCGCGATTGCAACGCGCGCTCTCGAAGCGGATTTCGCGGTTGTGCCCGCCAACCTTGCGGCTAATCTTTACAACAAGGGGCAGGATATAAAACTGCTTGCCACGGTCACTCAGGGCAACCTTTACGTTCTCGGCGTGAACAGCGAGGTCAAAGAACTTTCCGATCTCGTCGGCAAGAGAGTGTTTTCGATAGGACAGGGAAGCGTGCCCGACTATATCTTCCAGACCCTTCTCAAGAACGAGGGGATCGTTTACGAGCAGGGAGATGAAGCCGTCGCAGGCAAGGTCGTCATAACTTATGTCGAGGACGGAAGCGGCGTGATGAGTCAGCTCGTCGCGGCAAATAAGAGCGGCAAAGAAGCGATCGGTGTTATCGCAGAGCCTGCCGCAAGCAAGGCATTTGCCAACGCGGGAGCCGTCGAACTGTTCGATCTGCAACAGCTCTGGAAAGATTACACCGGCAGCGAAACGCTCGGATATCCGCAGGCGGTGCTTATCGGCAAAGCGTCGGTGGTTGAAAACGATCCCGCTTTCGTAAGCCTTCTCATTGACAAAATGGCGGAAAACGGCACGTTTATCACAGAAAACAGCGACAAGGTCAGCGATATACTCGTCAAAGCCTATCCCTCGACCACTCTCAACACCGCGTTCAGCAAAGAGACGCTCGAGCGCTGCAATTGCAAACTGATAAAGATCGCCGACGCAAAGGACGATTACGTCTCAATGCTGGAAGCCATCGCGGCTATCAACGCGCAGGCTATCGGCGGAAAACTGCCCGACGAGGGTCTGTATTATACCGCAGAATAAGGACGGATATCTTGCCCGATGAACAAAAGAAAACTCTCTTTCGATAAAAAAACGGCTCTGACCTCGCTGGCGTATCCGCTGTTTTCGCTTGCCCTGATACTCGCGTTGTGGGCTGCGACCGCGGCATACGTCGGCAGCGATCTGCTGCTGCCGTCGATAGGGGAGACGTTTTCTCAGGCGGGCGTGCTGCTCTCGGAAAAAAAGACTTATGTGGACATAGCTGCGACTCTGCTGCGCGCGATCCGCGGGTTTGTGATCAGCTTTGCCGTCGCGCTGGGGCTTGCCGTCGCTTCTGCGTTTTTTAAAACGCTTGCGAAGATACTGTCGCCGATAATCGCCGTCATGCGTTCCACGCCGACGATGAGCGTGATATTGCTTTGCCTGCTGTGGACAACCACTCAGACTACGCCCGTGCTCGTTACCGTGCTGATCATCTTTCCGCTTCTTTATACCTCGTTTTACACGGCGGTGACGGGCGTGGACAAAAAGCTCGTCGATATGGCTAAGGTCTACAAGGTGCCTTTCGTGACGAGGCTGATGAAGTTGTATATCCCGTCGGCGCTTCCCGAGGTGTTTTCCGCCGTGAGATCGACGCTGTCGCTGACCGTAAAACTCACAATCGCCGCAGAGGTGCTCGCTCAGACGAGAAACAGCATAGGCGTGGATATGCAGATCGCCAACCTCTATCTGGAGACGCCGACGCTTATTGCGTGGACGATAATCGCGATCGTCCTGGGCGCGCTGCTCGAACTCGCCGTATTCGGTCTCGGAAAACTGTGTATGAGGTGGAAAAATGCTTGAAATACGCGATCTTACCGTAAAATACGGAGAAAAAACCGTGTTTGACAATTTTTCGCTGACGGTAGCGGACAGGGAAATACTCTGCGTGCTCGGCAAATCGGGTTGCGGCAAGACGACCCTTCTCAACGCCGTCGCGGGACTTTTGCCCTGCAAGGGCGCGATAAACGGCGCAGACAGCGTATCGTATATGTTCCAGGAGGACAGACTCGTGCCGTCGCTGACCGCACTTGACAATATCACGTTCGCTATACCGCATCTGTATAAAGATAAAAAAGAAGCTGAAAAAAAGGCGAGAGAAGCGCTTGAAAAAGTCGGTATCGGCGACTGCGCGGACAGATATCCGCATACGCTCAGCGGAGGTCAGGCGGCAAGAGTGTCGCTAGCCCGTGCGTTTTGTTATCCATCGCGACTGCTTATCGCAGACGAACCGTTCAAGGGACTCGACATTGCGACCGCTGACGCTCTCGAAAGGTATTTTCTGGAGCTTTTCGACGTTTCGGGAAAAAGCGTCGTCATCGTCTCTCACAGCGTGGAAGAATGCGTAAGACTTGCAGACAGAGCTGTCGTGCTGGGAGGCTCGCCGTGCAAGGTGACGGAAGAAATAATCATTCCCCTCTCGAGGGAGGAGAGGAGAGGAGACGTAGCGTTCTGCGCAAGTGCGGCTGAAAAAATAAAGGCGGCTATAATTGCCTCCTGAAAACCGTTGCGCCCGTAAGGGGCGCATTTTTTATCGGTTTAATTGTCTGCGCTTTCGGACAGTTTTGTCATCGCGGATATTATCTCGCTGTCATCGGGGAGCTTTGTCTCTTTGGTCTCGCCGCGGGTGACGGCGCCTGCGTTTTTTTTGCCCGCATTCATAAGAAAAGGGATAAGCGACGAAACGTCTCCGCCCGCAAGCGCGGAGAAAAGATTCGTCTTGTCCTGCGACGTGCCGCCTGTAAGGATTTTTAAAAGATCTCTCGTATCCATATTTACATATTATGCCCGACGGAGCGCCGACGATACGCAAAATCCCACATTGACTGTATTTTGTTTTTTCCCGGATACGTCACGTTTTTTTTCTTTGCGTCATATATGATACGAGGAGGCGAAACATGAAAAAAAAGAACGGTAATTTTTACGGATACGGCAGCGATATCCAAAGTCGGGAAAACGACGCGACGAGTGAGGACAACTTGCGCCGCGCTGTGGATTCGTACTCGGGGATGAGTGAGGACGCGCTCCTCGACGAACTGTTTGCCCAAGCGTCCGTCGCAAGGCGCAGAGGAGAGCTGGACGACGCAAAACTCGATCTGTTTTACAATTCGGTAAAGTCGTCCCTGTCTCCCGCGCAACTTAAAAAACTCGACGTGCTGATGCGCGCGCTTAAGTCAAAATAAAAGCGCATAACAATCACGGGCAGGAAAATCTGCAAAATTTTTCTATTACTTCTAGCGTGCGTGAAACGTGATAGGAATTGTTGTTGTAACCCAATGATATCCTGACTGTCCCCCTGTTTTCCGTGCCGAGGAATTTATGGGCGAGAGGCGCGCAGTGCAGACCGCTTCTGACGGCAACGTCGTTGTCGTTGAGGTAGTCTGCTACGTCTGTGGAATCGACTTCGCGCACGTTGAACGATATGACGCCCGACAATGTTTTTGTGTAGATCTCTACGCACGGTATCTTGCTGAGACCGTAAAGCGTCTGCGAAGAAAGGTAGGCGATATGACGGTTTATCCTTTCAAAATTTTCGTAAGTCCATTTTGCCGCCGCGCCCAGCCCTATAATGCCTGCGGTATTCATCGTGCCGCTTTCAAGACCCTCGGGCGCGTCCTCAGGTTGTATCAGGCTGTTGCTCGAAGTGCCCGTGCCGCCGAAGCGTATCGGGCGCAGTTTTATGTCGTCGGAAAATATAAGAAAACCCGTGCCCTGACTGCCGTGCAGTCCTTTGTGTCCCGCTCCTGCCAACATAGAGATATTGCATTTTTTCATATCCGCCCGCAGATGTCCGAGTGATTGCGCGCCGTCTACGAGGAAGGGTATGTTCCTTGACTTCGCGAACGCGCCGATGCCTTCGATTTCTGCGGTCGCGCCGTTGACGTTGGATACGTGATTGACCACGATGAGTCTGGTATCGTCGTCGGTCGCCGCGGCAATGTCGCTTGCGGTTATGCTTTGCGACGGATCGGACGGGGAGACGTAGCGTATGCCGTCTATCGCATCGGTCTGCAGAAGTCTGTTGAGCGGGCGTAGCACCGAGTTGTGCTCGAATACGGTCGTAACGACGTTGCCGCCTTTTTTGTCGGAAAGATAACCGAATATCGCGAGGTTGAGCGCTTCGGTGCAGCCGCTCGTGAACACGAGTTCATAGCCGTCTCCTGCGCCCGTCAGAGCTTTAAGCGCCGCGCGTGTGTCGTTGATCTTGATCGCGCAGTCGAGGCTGTCGTTGTGACCGCCGCGCCCCGGGTTGGCGCTGTCGCCCAGTTGGCAGAACATTGCGTCGAACATACATTTAGGTTTGAATTTGCTGGTTGCCGCGTTGTCGAGATATATCATTTTTCACCTCACGTTTAGTCGGATAAGACAATATATTGTATTAGGAGCGGACTACATTTTATTACAAAGGAGAAGCCTTATGAACGATATTATAGTCGTCTTCCGCTCCCGCAGCGACGCCCTTTCGTTCAATTCGCGTCTCAGATCGTACGGAGTGTCGGGAAAGGTGGTCAACACGCCCCGAGCGCTGTCGCTGAGTTGCGGTCTGAGCGTACGCGTGGGCGGCTTTGCGAGAAGCGTCGCCACGGCTCTTTGTCCGCGCGACGCTGCGATATACGAGATCCGCAGCGACGGATACACAAAAATCGGGTGAGGGAAACCTTGCCCTTTCTGTCGTTAAAAAATGCGTGTTTATAAGAAGCGACCGCGTAGAGAAAAGCGCTTTGCCGCGATACGGGGCAAAATTGAAGTGTATAAAGCGTATAAGTTGTATAATTATTGTAAATTTCTTTACAATGCGCGCATAGTTATGTATAATAAAATAAAAAATTATCAAGGAGACCCTTTTGAGGGTAAATATGGAAATACCGTTACTAATAGCAATCATCGTTCTCATAATGCTGTCTGCGTTCTTTTCTGCTACGGAGACGGCGTTTTCTTCGCTTAACAAGATAAAGATGAAGAATGCCGCTGCCGACGGCGATAAACGCGCGGCAAAAGTCATGAAGCTGGAGGGTAACTTCGACCGTTTTATTTCGACGATACTCATCGGCAACAACATAGTCAATATTACGGCAACCACGCTCGCGACGATTCTGTTCGGTATGCTGATTAAAAATTCCAGCGTCGCCAACACCGTGTCGACCGTGGTAATGACGGTAGGGGTGCTTATCTTCGGCGAGATTTCTCCCAAAACGATAGCCAAGAAAAGCCCCGAATATTTTGCCTTGGCAACAGTGTCGCTCGTGCAGGTAATATGCTATATCCTGTTCCCGCTGACCTGGCTGTTCGGTATGTGGCAGAAGCTGATCAACAAGATATTCAAGAAAAAGAGCAATGAAAACATCACCGACGACGAACTGATCACGATAGTCGACGAGGCGCAGACGGGAGGCAACATCGACGAGTACGAGGGAGAACTCATTCGTTCTGCGATAGAATTCGACGATCTGACCGTGATAGACATTCTCACCCCGAGAGTAGACGTCAAGGCGGTGAAGCAGGGCACGGATATGCATACCGTGATCCGCATCTTCAAAGAGACGGGCTTCAGCCGTCTGCCCGTATACAAAGACACGATCGACAACATCGTCGGCGTGCTCAACGAAAAGGACTTTTACAACGCCTATTTCAGCGGAGCCAAGTCGATCAACGCAGTCGTGTCGAGCAATATCATCTACGCGACCCCGTTTGAGAAGATATCCATCCTGCTCAGAAAGTTGCAGAAAGCGAAAACGCATATCGCGATAGTCGTCGACGAGTTCGGCGGTACGCTGGGCATAGTGACGCTCGAGGACATTCTCGAAGAACTGGTGGGCGACATCTGGGACGAACACGACAGAGTGGTCGAATCGTTCAGAAAGGTGGAAGAAAACAAATATATCGTCGCGGGAGACGTCAATCTGATCGACTTTTTCGATTATTTCGAGATAAAGGACGACGCAGAGGAGTACGACGCGACCGTTCTTTCGGGTTTTGTGGTAATGAAGCTGGGTCAGGTGCCGCAGGTCGGCGACTCGATAGAGTTTGAAAATCTGACCATAACCGTCAAAAAGACGGAGCATATGAAAATATCCGAGTGCGAAGTCGTCGTGTCTCCGCGCGAGGAAAAAGAAGACGAGGAATAATTTTTTTCCGAAAACGGAGGATAAAATGTATAAACAAGTAAGCTCGAGTCTCGATTTCTGTTCGAGAGAAAAAGAGGTGCTCGAATTCTGGAAGGAAAATTCAATCTTTGAAAAGAGCGTGAAACAAAGCGAGGGCAGACCCTCGTTCTCGTTCTACGACGGACCCCCGACCGCCAACGGCAAGCCGCACATCGGTCACATTCTGACGCGCGTCATGAAAGACATCATACCGCGTTACAAGACGATGAAGGGCTATCATGTGCTGCGCAAGGCGGGCTGGGATACTCACGGCCTCCCCGTAGAGCTTGAGGTCGAAAAGACCCTCAACATGGACGGCAAACAGGATATCGAAAAGTACGGTATCGAGCCTTTTATTCAGAAGTGCAAAGAGAGCGTCTGGAAGTACAAGGGCGAGTGGGAGAGAATGTCGGAGCGCGTCGGTTACTGGGTGGATATGGAGCACCCGTACATCACGTATGACGACAACTATATCGAGTCCGAGTGGTGGGCGCTCAAGAAGATCGCAGAAGCGGGGCTGCTTTACAAGGGACACAAAATCGTTCCTTACTGCCCGCGTTGCGGCACGGCGCTTTCTTCTCACGAAGTGGCGCAGGGCTACAAGACCGTAAAGGAAAAATCCATTTTCGTAAAGTTCAAGATCAAGAACTCCGACGGCTACTTCCTCGCCTGGACTACGACTCCCTGGACGCTCCCGTCTAACGTCGCGCTGTGCATGAACCCCGACGAGGATTATGTGAAGATCAAGGCGGAGGACGGAGAGATCTACGTGCTCGCGGCGGCTCTCGCTCCCTCTCTGTTCGAGAACTACGAAGTGCTTGAGACTAAGAAGGGCAAAGAATACGAAAGGGAGGAGTATATCCCGCTTTTCGATTTCTACAAGGGCGACAAAAAGGCGTTTTACGTGACCTGCGACAGTTACGTCACTCTGACGGACGGCAGCGGCGTGGTTCACATCGCGCCCGCATTCGGCGAGGACGACGCGGGCGTCGGCAGAAATTACGGTCTGCCTTTCGTGCAGATGGTCGACGACAGAGGCAAGTTCACCAAGGAGACGGGTGACCTCGAAGGCATTTTCGTCAAGGACGGAGACAAACTCGTCATCGACAAACTCAAGGAAAAAGGTCTCTTGTTCAAAGAGCTTATGTTCGAGCACAGCTATCCCTATTGCTGGAGATGCGATACGCCGCTCCTGTACTACGCGAGAAGCAGCTGGTTCATCAAGATGACCGAAGTCAGAGACAGACTTCTCAAAAACAACGCTACGATCAACTGGATGCCCCCGACTATCGGTACGGGCAGAATGGGCAACTTCCTCGAGAACGTCATCGACTGGGGCGTTTCCAGAGAGAGATACTGGGGCACTCCGCTCCCGATCTGGATATGTCAGGACTGCGGCGAAATGCACGTCGTAGGAAGCAAGGCGGAACTCAAAGAGCTTGCCGGCATCGAAGGGGATATCGAACTGCATAAACCCTACCTCGACCCGATCACGTTCAAGTGCCCGAAATGCGGCGGCACGATGAAGCGTACGCCCGAGGTCATGGACTGCTGGTACGACAGCGGCAGCATGCCGTTCGCGCAGTGGCATTATCCGTTCGAGAACAAGGAGATATTCGACAGCCAGTTCCCCGCAGACTTCATATCCGAGGCGGTCGACCAGACAAGAGGCTGGTTCTATACGCTGCTTGCGGTCTCCACGCTCATATTCGACCGCGCGCCGTTCAAAAACTGCATAGTCCTCGGACACGTCAATGACAAGAACGGTATAAAGATGTCAAAACACAAGGGCAACGTCGTCGATCCGTGGAGCGTGCTCGACAAACAGGGCGCAGACGCGGTCAGATGGTATTTCTACAGTTCTTCGGCGCCGTGGCTCCCGTCGCGTTTCAGCGCGGAGAACGTCTCCGAGGCTCAGCGCAAGTTCATGGGCACGCTGTGGAACACATATTCTTTCTTCGTCCTCTACGCGGAGATAGACAAGTACGACCCGCGCAAGTACGATCTTAAGAAATGCAAACTTTCGCAGATCGACAGATGGGCGCTTTCCAACCTCAATACGCTCGTCGCGACCGTGGACGAAAACCTCGAAAAGTACAAGATCACAGAGTCCGCAAGGGCGATCGAGGAGTTTACCGACAACCTGTCCAACTGGTACGTAAGAAGAAGCCGCGAGCGCTTCTGGGGCAGCGATATGACCGATGACAAGGCGGCGGCTTATACGACGCTTTACCACATACTCGTCACGATGAGTAAGGTGCTGGCGCCGTTTGTGCCCTTTATGTCCGAGTGCATTTATCAGAACCTCGTGCGCACGTTCTACGAGGACGCGCCGGAAAGCGTACACCTTTGTACTTTCCCCGAGGCGGACAAGAGCGCTATCGACAAAGAACTCGAATCCGACATGGATATCGTTCTGCATGCCGTTGCGCTGGGCAGGGCGTGCCGCAATAAGGTCAATATCAAGAACAGACAGCCGCTTTCCGGACTGTTCGTTCTCACCGAAAAACAGCTTGCGGACAAGTCTGTAGTGTCCTATATCGCCGACGAGATCAACGTCAAGGAAGTCGTGCCGGAAAAGGACAGCAGTAAGTTTATCACCTACGAACTCAAGCCGCAGCTCAAGACCCTCGGTCCCAAGTACGGCAAGCACCTGAATGCGATCAGACAGTATCTCGCGTCTTGCGACAACGCAGTCGAGATCGTAGACCGCGTAAGAGCAGGCAAGATATATTCGTTCGAGGCAGACGGCACGACGATCGAACTTGCCGAAGAAGATTTGCTGATCAACCCCGTCAACAAGAGCGGTTACAGCGTCGAGAGCGAGAACGGCATGACCGTCGTCATAGACACGACCCTGACCCCCGCGCTTGTGGACGAAGGTATCGCGAGAGAACTCGTCTCCAAACTTCAGACGATGAGAAAAGAGGCGGGCTTTGAAGTGACCGACCACATCGTAGTCGGTTACGTCGCGGACGGTGACAGCGCGAGAGTGCTCGCAAGCGACAAGGGCATACAGTCCGACGTGCTCTGCGACGAACTCGTGACGGGTCTGTTCGACGGATATACCAAAGAGTGGGATATCAACGGCGAAAAGGTCTCCCTCGTCGTCAAAAAGGCGTAAATGATACGCGTAGCCGAAGGCTGGAAGGATTACCGCGTCATCGCTACCGGCGACGGGATGAAACTCGAACGCTGGGGCGATCTCGTGTTGCTTCGTCCAGATCCGCAGGTAATATGGCATGCGGACAAAGATCTCGCGTCGTACAAGGGCATAAACGCCGTATACAAACGCTCGTCGAGCGGCGGCGGACGCTGGCAATATAAAGGCAATGTGCCCGAAAACTTTACGGTAGGCAGGAAAGGTCTGAAATTTTCACTCAAACTGATGGGCTTCAAGCACACGGGGCTTTTCCCCGAACAGGCGGTGAACTGGGACGTCGTGCAGGATCTTATCAAGAGCGAAAACCGCAGAGTCAAGGTGCTCAATCTCTTTGCCTATACGGGCGGCGCGACGGTTGCCTGCGCAAAAGCCGGAGCTTTCGTGACCCACGTGGACGCGGCGAAAGCCATGGTGGACAGAGCCAAAGAAAATGCCGCGCTGTCAGAGATACCCGGCGACTCGATAAGGTATATCGTAGACGATTGCATGAAGTTCGTCGCGAGAGAACAGAGGAGAGGCAACACTTACGACGCGATAATCATGGATCCTCCGTCGTACGGCAGAGGCGTCAACGGTGAAGTGTGGAAGCTCGAAGAAAATCTGTTCGATTTTGTGACGGAATGCGTAAAACTTCTTTCGGACAAACCGCTGTTCGTGCTCGTCAATTCTTATACGACGGGACTTCAGCCGACCGTGACAGAAAATATTCTGAGACTTTGCCTTAAAGACAGGGGCGGGATATTCGAGTCCTACGAAATAGGACTTCCCACCGACGAAAAAATTGTTTTACCCTGCGGATGCAGCGGACTTTGGAGGACAAAATGACCGACTTCAGTTATCGTGACCTGACCGTGGTACACGAGGACAATCATATCATTGTCGTTATTAAACCGCAAAACGTTCCCACTCAGGCGGACGCTTCCGGCGATACCGACATGCTCACTGTGGTCAAGGAATACATAAAGAATAAATACGGCAAGCCCGGCAACGTATACGTCGGACTTGTGCACAGGCTGGACAGACCCACGGGCGGTCTCATGGTCTTTGCGCGCACGTCCAAGGCGGCGGAAAGACTTTGCGAGGCGATAAAAAGCGGAGATTTTGAAAAGAAATATCTTTGCGTTACCTGCGGAATCCCCAAACATCCCGTCGGCGCGCTTACGCATTATCTGAAAAAGAACGAAAAGACAAACACCGTCGAGATCGTTCCCATGATGACGGAAGGCGCGAAAAAGGCGGAACTGGAATATCACGTGCTTGCCGAAAAAGACAGCTTCGCACTCGTCAAGGTAAATCTGCTGACGGGCAGGTCGCATCAGATACGCGCGCAGATGTCGTTCAACGGTACGCCGCTGTTCGGCGACGCAAAGTACGGCGCGGACAGACGTACGCTCAAACACAACCTTGCTCTTTGGTCGGCGGTGCTTCGCTTCACTCATCCCACGACGGGCGAGAGGCTTGCGTTCATCTCTTATCCGCCCGAGGATATATCGCCGTGGAAGGCGTTTGAACTGGGCAGATTCCTCAACTTTGCCGCCGTCACCGATCCTTACGGCAACATGAAAAACTATATCGACTTTGCAAAAAAAGACGACAAAAAATAACAGTCGACATATCAGAGCAATGTCTCTCGCAAGCGCGGGAGATTTTTTTTGCTTTTTAAAGAAGCGTCGAGGCTCCGAGGCGATTCGCAAGTCGTCAGACGAAGGAAAGCAGAGAATATTCAGATTGCAAGTCGTCAGACGAAGGGAATCATGGAATATTCTGAATTTATATATAATGTCAAAATGTGGTTGGCTTTATATCTTTTGACCTGCAACATACGGTTGACATAAGAGATTTTGCCCGTAACAATTTATTGTTTTCAGGTCTTTTGACTGAAAGATATGATTGACTTCAGGTCTTTTGACTGAAAGATATGATTGACTTCAGGTATATTGACTTAAATATATAATTGACTTCAGGTCTTTTGACCTAAAACAGGTCTTTTGACCTGACGACAAAAGTTCGCTTAGGCACTTTTATGGATTTTCGCGAAATGAATGGTGAGGGTGATTTTACAATGTTTTTTGGTAAAATCCACAGGTATGCAGATATGTTACGTCGGCAAGCATATAAATGCGACGTCGGCAAGCAGATAAAAGAGATGACAGGCAAACAGATAAATGTTGCTTAGGCAAGCAGATAAAAGAGATGACAGGCAAAACATATAAATGTTACGTCGACAAGCATATAAATGCGACATCGGCAAACAGATAAATGTTACTTAGGCAAGCAGATAAAAGAGATGACAGGCAAACATATATATCATTAATTATTATTTCAATATATAAAACAATCAATTGATATTATATTACGCGCGCGCAAAATTTAGCTGCGCGTTTCTTGGTATTGACTGCGTTTAAAGAAAGGGAAGGCGAGGATTGCACGGTCTGAACTTCTGTCATTGCAACGCGCTTTGCAATACCGCGATCGTGACATGCCGTCGAGAAGTATAACAATTTTACGGCATGACATTTTTGATAAAAACGGAGTAGACCTCGCTATATGCGGCAGAGCGCATTTTTACGTTGTCTGCAGTTTGCCGACAGGGTTAAGATCTTGTTGTTTTTTCTCGGACGTAGCGTTTCTTGCGGACTGATCGGTTTTTTCGCTGACGTTCAGATTATGTTTTCTCAAACTTTTTCAAAGATGACATAGCAATCCGTAACAATAGATTGCAGGGCATAAAATTCAACAGACTTTACATTATGTTCACATTTTTTCAAGCCGATTTTTAAAAAATCGTCAATTTTTCTACTTAAATATGACAAAATATGGCAACTTCTAAAAGTTACCATATAGAAAAGACGAACAAATGTTCGCAAAAGTTGGCAGACTAAATTGATTTACAACTGTTGCGGATATATACTGTGGACGGAGGAAAGATATGGAAAAAACGATTGATTGGGTAACGGCGCTTACTGCAGCTTACAGACATTTGCCGCGTGCTGTGGGGGCTTGCAAAAAGACTTCGTCCGCACTTGCGGTTTCGGGTTTTTACAATACCGACACTATGGCTCTCATAGAAAAGATGATTGATTGCAACGTCCGCGCCGAGAGTTATATCAACGCCAAGGTGCTTATCGACAGAACGATTGAGAAATTGCCGCTCAAGCACGCCAGAATACTTTATTTAAGGGCGCGTTACGGCGTAAGCATCGAGGTCATCGCGGAGAAACTGGGATATTCCAAGAGGAGCGCGTTCCGCTGGTACGCCGAGGCGCTGAAAAAGGCGGCGAGCGTGCTCAAGGCGCAAGGCTATGACAGCGACTGGTTTGCCGAGAGGTATGCAAAAGACGTGCTGATAGGGGATTACTATTCTCAGATAAGAAAAGGTGCGGACGTGTTCGGCCGCACCGTAAAGATCCGTGACAGCAAAAAGCTGAGGATAAAACTGGAGGACGCCGTTGCCGCAGGGCTTCTGCTGGGCGAGCGAGCGTATTCGATAGGTTGTCTTAATTAACGACCGTAACCGTCATAGCGGTCTCTTTCTGCATTTTCGCGGTTTTCCATCTCGTAGCGGTTTTTCGCGTTCTTGGTTGGACGGAAGATGAGGAATATGACCAGCACGCACATTATGCATATGACCGCTATCATCACGTTGCGGATTACGTTGTTGCCGCCTACGTCCGCGTTGCCGTCACCGGGGGTGGAGATGACGCCTTCGTTTTCGGCGTTGTTTTTCTCTACCGTGATCTGGTGGAGAGGTATTGAGGACATCGTGAAAGCGGCTTTATTGGTGGCGCTCGCTTCTACGAGAAGCACTTTATAATAGGGTGCGCTGGCGATCAATGCGAAATATATCTTGTTGTTGCTCGCGCGGTAAACGCCGAGAACAGAGTCTATCTGAGTTACGAAATCGCCTGTTGCCGCGTGCGTCTCGAGATTGCCCGGGGCATAGAACAGAGTGGTCTGCTTGTTGTTGAGCGTGAGGTCGATGATCTTGTACCCCGCGGTAGAGTCGGTGACGTCGTCATTGGATACGGACGCTTTTGCGTTCAGGTCAGAAGTCAACACGGCAAGGGTTATCGAATAATCCGCATTGCCGTTGTAGGAGATGAGGGTGTACTCTCCGCTGGTCGCCAGAGTGCGGAAATAATAGCTTTGCGGGATTATAAACGCAGGCTGATACGCGCCTCCGTCGGGAGACGTGTAGACTGTAATGTTTTCGTTGGCTATGTAATAGGTCTGACCGCCTGATTGCGTATCGGCAAAAACGGTGCCTGTCGCAAGCAGAAACACGGCGGCGATAAGTATGCAGACCGTAAGGATTTTTTTCATCTTCAACTCCTCGGTACAGACGCATCGCGCCTGCAAGATACTATTATTATACACTATGACGTGTATATCGCAACAATTAAAAATAGTTTTTATTGTAAAAAATACGGCGTAAATCGGAGAAATATGACTGAAAAAGAGATACTTGCAAAGATTCTGGCGATAGAGCAGGAGCAGAAACGCCGCTTCGACAACAGCAGGCTCGCCCGATACAATACGGGAGAAAAGGTGCACGAAAAGCAGATGGCTTTTCACAAATGTCTCAAGCGTAACCGCTGGGTTTTCGGCGGCAACAGAAGCGGCAAAACTGAGTGCGGCGCAGTCGAGGCGATATGGTGGGCGAGAGGCATACACCCTTACCGCAAGAACAGAGGAGCGGTCGAAGGCTGGGTCGTGTCGCTGTCGTACGAGGTGCAGAGAGACGTCGCGCAGAGCAAATTCCTGTCCTATCTCAATCCCGATTGGGTAGAGGATATCGTTATGTCGTCGGGAAGAAAAGAAAGCGCGGAGTACGGCGTCATCGACTACATTCTGATAAAAAACGTGTCGGGCGGAATATCTAAAATTTCTTTCAAAAGCTGCGATCAGGGCAGAGAGAAATTTCAGGGTACTTCGCTCGATTTCGTATGGTTCGACGAGGAGCCGCCTCTCGATATATATCAGGAGTGCAGGATGCGCGTGCTCGACCGCAAAGGAGAGGTATGGGGCACTATGACTCCGCTCAAAGGTCTGACGTGGGTCTACGATCTGATATACCTCAACAGCGGCGGCGACGACGAGATATGGTGCACGCATATGGAATGGGCTGACAATCCTTTTCTTGACGAGGACGAAGTAGCCGCGCTGACGGCGAGTATGGACGAGGAGACGCTCAATTCTAGACGATACGGCAAGTTCAGCGCCGCGGAAGGCATCGTATACAAAGAGTTCGACCCGTCGAGGCACGTGCTTGAATTGCCCTTCGACGTGCCTGCCGAGTGGCAGGATACGATAAGCATCGACCCCGGACTCAACAATCCGCTGGCGTGCTTGTTTTTCGCGACCGACTACGACGGCGTGGTCTACGTGGTCGGCGAGTGGTACGAGGCGGGCAGAGATATAGATTATCACGCGAAAAAGATATTCGAGACGGCAGACGCGCTGGGCTGGCACAGAGACGGCAAAGGGCGGCTTGAAGCGCTCATCGACAGCGCGGCGACTCAAAAGACGCTCGCGAGCGCAAAAAGCGTCGCGGACTTGTTTTTCGAGCGGAATATCGCAGTCAATACGCGCGTCGACAAAGATCTGTTCAGCGGCATAGCGAGAGTCAAATCCTATTTCGCAACAGACAGGATCAGGATATTCCCGTGTTGCGTCAATCTGATACGGGAACTGAAATCTTACTGGTGGGGTAGCGGGGACAGACCCGTCAAAAAGGACGATCACGCGCTTGACGCGCTGAGATATTACATTATGACAAAGCCCGAGCCGACGAAGCCGCCAAGACGCGAAAAGTCGGTGATACAGAAAGACAAGGACAGGCTTATCAACAAACTCAGACGGAGCAAATTATGACGAAGAAAAAGATAGACAGCATTCTGATGAAGAAGGCGACGGGGTACTTTGTTGAAGAAAAGGTGGAAGAATTCGACCGCGAAAACGAAGTCACCAAAAGAAAGGTCTCCAAAAAATATATTCCGCCCGATACCACGGCTATAAAGGCTGTGATAGAGAGATCGGCAGAAAACCCGCTCGCGGGATATACGGACGAACAACTGGAGCAACTCAAACACAGGCTTCTAACAGAGCTTGAAAAAATAAATTCACAATCCAAGGAGGCAAAAAATGCAGGTCGCAAAACTAAGCGTAAAGACTAAATGCGAAATGCCGCTTTGCAAAAACAATGCGGCGTACCAGTTCTGCGCAGACAACGGAGACAAACTCAATTCTCTCAATCTGTGCGAGGACTGCGTGAAAGAATTGTATAGACAAATCGGCAAACTTCTGACGCCCAAAAGTCCTAAAAACATACTCTCGGGCAAGAGGGGAAAGGAGAGCGTATGAGAGAAAAAAAGATATTTGCCGAGGACATCGTAGCCGACGTCAGAAAGGATTACGAAAGGCGCAGAGAGGACAGAAAACCGCTTGAATTGCAATGGCAACTCAACATGAATTTCGTGAACGGCAATCAATATATGCAGATTATGCCGACGGGCGAAGTCGAGGAGTTCGGCAAACAGTATTTCTGGCAGGAAAGAGAGGTCTACAACCACATAGCTTCCGTACTCGAGACGAGAATGTCAAAGCTCGTCAGAGTCAATACGGGAGTGACGGTCAGACCCTTTTCAAACGACGAGACGGACATTCAGTCCGCTAAGCTGTCTACCGCTCTCATCAGCGCGGTGGCGGAACAGAACGATCTGCCTTCGCTGATCAACGACGCGGTTTCCTGGAGCGAAGTCACGGGGTCTTGTTTTTTCAAGGTCACCTGGGATAAGGATCTGGGCGAAAAAATAGGTACGGATAAAGAAAAAAATCCTGTCCGTGTAGGAGAAGCACGCATTACCGTGGTGCCGCCGTTTGAAATTTTCCCCGACAACGTATGCGCCGGATCGCTTGAAGAATGCGCGAGCATCATTCATGCGAAAGCCTATCCCGTATCCGAGATAGAGGAGCGTTGGGGAGTCAAGGTCGAGGGAGAAGAAGTCAACGTGTTCACGCTGGACAACGCCAGCATTGCGGGAGGTCTGGGGTACAACGCGAGCGTCGGCAACGTGATCGCGTCCAAGGTCGACGGATACGCGATAGTCATAGAAAGGTATACGCGCCCGACAAAGGATAAACCCGACGGCGAACTCGTCATTACGGCGGGAGACAAACTTCTGTATTACGGCGGTCTGCCTTACGTGACCGACGTGCAGGGACGCAAAGGCTTTCCTTTTTCACAGACCAACTGTATCAAGAAAGTGGGCAGCTTTTTCGGCACTTCGGTCGTCGAAAGAATGATACCGCTTCAGAGAAGCTACAACGCGGTCAAGAACAGAAAACACGAATATCTCAACCGCATTTCAATGGGCATACTCGCCGTCGAGGACGGCAGCGTCGATATGGACAATCTGGAAGAAGAAGGACTCTCGCCCGGCAAAGTGCTTATATACAGGCAAGGCTCCAACATCCCGAGATTTATAGAGACGGGCAGCGTGCCCGCGGACTTCACCTATGAAGAAGAAAGACTGCTGTCGGAATTCGTTACGGTCAGCGGCGTCAGCGAACTCAGCAAATATTCGCAGACTTACGGCAATATGTCGGGCAAGGCGATTTCGCTTCTCGTCAATCAGGACGATACAAGAATGTCGCTTTCCACTACTTCGCTGAGACTGTGCATAAAGAGGGTGTGCAGAATGTTGCTCTATCTCTACAAACAGTTTGCGACTCAGAAGCGACTCAAGCGCATTTCCGGCGAAAACGGAGAACCCGAGCTGACTTATTTCACCGGCAACGACCTGCAATGCGAGGATCTCGTTTTCGACACGCAGGACGACGTGGGAGAGACGATCACAGAAAGACGGAACATGGTCGTCGAACTTATACGTATGGGAGTGCTGACCGAGGCGGACGGCACGATGAGTCCGCGCACCAAGATCAAAGTGCTCGAAATGCTGGGAATAGGCAACTGGGATAGCGCGAAAGACGTAAGCGAAACGCAGAGAAAACGCGCCATGAGAGAAAACCTCGCTATCGGCAAAGAACAGTTGGCGGCATGCCCTTACGACGATCACGACGTACACGTGGAGGAGCATATCAAATGCCTGCTCGAGGACAGCGTGCTCAAGAATAAAAAACTTTACGAAGCGATGGACGCGCACATCAAGGAACATCAGATGTTTGCGCTCGCCGATTCGGCAGAGGCGCAGGCTTTTGCCGGTCAGACCCAAACTCAAAATGACTAAACCGAAAGGAGACATATATGGAAGAAGTGCAGAAACAAACGGAAGATCTTTCCCCCGAAGCGCACGTAGATGAGGCTGCGGATAAGGAAAGGACCGCCTTTTGCAACAAGTTCGCCACGGCAGACGAACTTGAGAAGGCTTACGACAGCCTGCAAAGGGAATTTACGAAAAAATGTCAGGTAAATTCCCGACTCAGTCGCGAACTCGAGGAACTCAGAAACGCGAAAGTGACTACGGACGGAGAGCCGCTGACGGCGCGGCCTGAGGGGCGTGGAAATGAAACGCCGACGGCTTTGAACGGCGTTGAAGCGACAACTCCCGTCTACGAGTCGCCCGACTGGGAAAGCAGGGTCGGAGAGTTTATGAAGAAGTATCCTCAAGCGGCGCGCTACACGCAGAGTATCGCGAAAACGCTTGCGGGCGATCCCTCTCTGGCAATGAGAGAGGACTGCCTTGAGCGCGCGTACTTCGACGTGCTGGTCAAAGCCGACAGAACGCCCGAAGAAGTGGTTGCTGACGACGATTTTCTCGAAAAATACGTTCTCGACAACCCTCGGGTGAAGGACAGGATAATAGAGAAGTATCTCCTTGAAAATCTGGACGCAGAGATTCCCCGCACTATTGCCGGGAGCGGAAGAACTCACGTCACCCCGCCGTCGCGACCCAAGAGCATACGCGAGGCGGGCGGTATCGTAAAAAATATGCTCGCAAACAGGAGGATTTAAAATATGGTAACAATGGAAACAGCCGAAAAGGCGCTCAAAACCGTATATCTCGGAGTTGTCGCCAACCAGCTTAACGTAGGCGTGAACCCGCTTCTCGCCAAGATTAAACAGACCAGTTCCGACGTATGGGGCAAAGAGATCGTCAAACTCGTGCCCTACGGTCTCAACGGCGGTATCGGAGCGGGTACGGAAACGGGCGACCTTCCGCAGGCGGCGGCAAATAATTATGACCGCTTCAGGCTCGAGCTTAAGAACTTGTACGGCACGATAGAACTGTCCGACAAGGCTATCAGAGCGTCGCAGAACAGCGTGGGCGCGTTCGTCAACCTGCTCGACGCCGAAATGGAAGGATTGCTCAAAGCGTCCAAGTTCAACCTCGGCAGAATGCTTTACGGCGACGGCTCGGGCAAGATCGCAACGGTTACGGCGCAGGGCAGTTCCAACAATCAGATCGTTGTGGGAAGCGTCAAGAATCTGATGGAGGGTATGGTCGTCGACGTGTACGACGGCGAAACAGACACCGTACGCAGCGGTCTCAAGGGAGTGAGGATCACATCAGTCGACAGAGCGACCAAGACCGTCACTTTCGGCAATTCGGCAGGCGGAACGGTCGAGAGCGGCGACTACGTTACGGTGCAAGGCTCCAAGGACAACGAACTCACAGGTCTCGGCGCGATATTCTCTGATAAAGACCTCTACGGTCTCGCGAGAAGCGGCAGAGCCTGGATGAAGAGCGGCAGCAAAGATAGCGTAGGAGCGATTTCTTTTGTCGGCATGCAGAGCGCGATCGACGAGGTCGAGGAAGTGTCGGGCGGCGCGATCGATATGATCGTCTGTGCGTACGACGTCAGAAGATTCTATCTCGACAACTGCATGAGTGCGAGAATGAACCTCGACTACATGAATCTGGACGGCGGTTACAAAGCGGTGACCTTCAACGGCATTCCCGTCGTTGCGGACAAGTTCGTCGAGGACGGCACGATGTATATGCTCAATACGGGCGATTTCAAGCTGCATCAGCTGTGCGACTGGAGATGGCTCGAAGGCGACGGAGGCAGGGTCATCAAGCAGAAAGCGGGTAGCGCAACCTATTCCGCAACGCTCGTCAAGTATGCCGATCTTATCTGCGACAAACCGATAGGTCAGTATAAGCTCTCGGGCATCAACGCGTGAAAAACAAACGCCTGATCCCTGTCGAAAACGATTTATTCTACGTTGCGGACAGAATAAAAAGCATAGACGACAAATACAAAATCTACTACAACGGGGAAAGTAGGAAATTCGAGGTCCGCAACGCGGAGGACGACAGTCTGCAGGTCGTATTGCCTTACGGGCAGCTCGACAGCCGCGCGGTGGACTACGTGCGCAAGACGAGGATAGAGAGGATAGACGCTCTGCTCGAGGAGATAGAGCGCGCCAACGCCGAGGCGGAAAAAGCTGCGGCGAGACTGGCTAAGGAAAAGGCGTTTGAAAATATACGCATATAGACGGGGGCGGATTTGTTCCGCCCCTTTGTCAAAGGAGGCAAAATGAAACTTGAAGAGGTAATCAATACGGCGCTTGCGTATCTGGACGAAGGGGATCACGACGCAGGCAGAGACAACGTTGAGGACGACAAGATCAGACTCCTCGTAAAATGCGCAAACATTATGCTGACCGAGATCGCGCAGGAATATCTGCCTCTGGAGGACGAGTGCGAAGTGACGGCAAAGGACGGAAGATTTTCTTATGAAGATATCCCGAGGCGCGTGTCAAGGATCATATCTGTCAAGGACGAAAAGGGCACCTCTGTATCATTTCGTCAACGCTCTTTTTCTTGTGCGGTAGGCAAGAACGGCAGACTTAAAGTGGTCTACCGCTATCTGCCTGCCGCAGTTGCTCTCGGAGACGACTGCGACGTGCATCCTGCCGTCAGCGAAAAGACGCTTGCCCTCGGAACGTGCGCGGAATACTGTATGATAAACGGCATGTACGAGCAGAGCGAAGGGTTTGCGGAACGATTCCGACAGGATATCCGTACCGCGGTACGCCCTGTATCCGTCATCACCCTCAAAGGCAGGGGGTGGTATTGATGTTTTACGAAAAGAAGTTTTCGGTAGACAAACCCACAAGGATGAGATACAGATTTTCTTCGTTCAAGGGCTTCGACGTGAAATCGTCGCCCTCAACGCTTCCTTGCGATTACTGCGAGGACGTCTACAACTTCGGATTTGACAACGGCAATCTTACTGCAGGGGTCGGGCTTTCTGCATTTGAATACAAGTGTGAAAACGGGGAGACATTCGCGCTGCCGCCGATACCCGAGGGCTACGGCGACGCAAGAATGTTCTGCGGCAAACTCAGCGACGAAAACGGTCCTTACGAATGCGTGATACTTTCTGCGCCCGACAAACTCACGCATATAAAACTCGCGGCGGGCGAGAGCTGGGCGCCGGATACGGCGACGGACAGGCAATTCACCTCGGCGATAGGATACCTCGACGGAGACAACGACCTGATGCTCCTCGGTGGCGGCGGCGAGGGACTTTACGTTATGAGCGGCGAAGGCGGTCAGTACGCCGCGGACGCGCTTGCGATAACAGACCTCTGCACTCACTACGAGAGAGTTTATGCGGTAGTTGACGGCGTGCGCACGAGTATATGGTTTTCTGACGCGTTCGATCCTTACAACTGGAACGTGTCTCTCGACGAGGGCGGTTATATCTCACTCGACGGGTCGCTCGGCGAAGTGCTGAGAGTGCTCAGCTTCGAGGACAATATTTACGTGTTCTGCGAATACGGCATTTACCGCCTGACCGCGTACGCCGATCAGCTCCAGTTCAGCCTGAGGCGCGTGCATTGCGACTGCGGACGCATTTTCAAGGATACGATCACGATATGCGGCGCAGTGATAATCTTCGTGACGAGCGACGGCGTTTTCGCTATGGACGGCTACGACGTGACCCGTGTCACAGACAGGCTGGACGACCTCGTCGACGGCGCGGAAAAACTTCGTGCACTCTACTGCGACGGCAGATATTATCTGATTTTCGACAAGGAACACGAGGACGCGCTTTACGATTATACCGTCGCCGACGGCGGTCCCAACGTCACCGTCATCGTGGATACGGAGAAAGGTACGGTTGAGATATACCGCGGCGCAAAAATGCACGATATGTGCGTGCTCGCCGGAAGAACTCAGCATTGCGTGCTCGCGTTGTCTGAACTGTCTGACAGGATCGCGGTAGTAGACGACGGCGGAGTTTTTTTCAACGAGCCGCCTTTCAGATACTGGATTATAAAAGACGTCGATTTCAACGAACACGTAAACAAAAAGTATGTTCTCGGAGTGGATTATTGCACGGACGTGCCTTTTACGCTGGGAGTCGTCGCAGACGGCAAAGCGCGTGAATTCAGGCTCGATCCGTCGAGGAAGTACGTGCCGATAGGCGTAAACGGGATATGCTTCGACTTTTATATCAAGTGTTCGGAGCGGAGCGTCAGGATAAAGCCGTTCGGCATCACGATCGACTTTCTGAGGAGGAATAAATGAAGTTATCGAGAATAGAAAGAACCGCAAGAGAGGGGCTTGAGATCGCCGAGTACGTGTATAACAACAGAGACGTGGAGTTCGTTGAGATACTTCCCGCGCTGCACGCGGGCAGTCCGCACACTCTGACTTTCTGGTGTACGGGCACTATCGACGTGGAACTCGCGTTCTTCGGCGAAGCGTGCGACGTGGAAGTCGCTCTCGACGATACTACGAAGTATACCGCGACGGGCAGGATATGGAGACTCACTCTCGAACAACTCGGCAGATCCAGGCATACGCTGACCTTTACCGCGGCGGGCGACGCGACGGAGATAAGACTTTGCGTGACCGCCAAAGGAGGGCTAAGGATATGATATACGGCAAGAAATTCCGCGCGCTCAGAAAGAGATTCGCGCGGTACAACTATTACGTTTTAAAAAGGAGAATATTATGGCAATAGCAGGAAAACTCATCACTCGGACCACTTACGGAGGCAACAGCGGAAGTACGAAAAAGATAACTACCGAAGAGCAGCTTATCAATACCTTGAAACAGATGCACAGCGACTACCGACAGAAAGAGTTGGAAGAACGCAAAGAGGAAGCGTCGGCGGCGCTTCCCGAAGAACCCGATTATGAGTTCAAAAGTTACGAGGGAGAAAACGAAGAAGAAATAAAAAACAGGGTAGAGAGCGAGTACGGAGCTAAACTCGAAAGCGAAAAGGCTCTCGAGACCGAAAAGACAAAGACCAAGACCGATGAGCTTGCAGGCAAGGTCGAGACGACTTATCAGGATTTCGGCAAGACAGAGGAGGAGATCCTCGCTTCGCTCGAAAAGAGCAAGAAGCAGAACGAGAACAAGATGATCGAGAGCGGTCTGTCGCGTTCTTCGATAAAGGAGCTTATCGGTGAAAGCGCACAGCAACAGGCGGATATGATGATCGCAGAAGCCAAGGCTGACGCAGACAACGTAGCGAAGAAATATCAGACTCAGATAGACGGACTGAACAGAGAATTGCAGGCGGCGATCGACGATCTCAATGCGGAATACGTCATCAAAATATCGACCGAAATAGAAGAACTCATCGCAAAAAGAGACAAGGAGATTAAGGCGATTCAGGAATATAACAATAAGATTGAACAGCAGATCGCCGAATATCAGCTCGCGCGCGAAAAAGCCATTCAGGAAGACGTTGCGACGCGTATCGAAGCCGACTATCAGCAGGCAGAGTACGAGAAAAAATACGGTTATGTCGGAGAAAAGGCGGACAACTACGCGCAGAGACTCAATATCGCGATAGATTTTTACGACGGCTTCGATCCCGAGACCGCAAAGAGCATGGTGCAGCAGAATCAGTATCTCAAGACCTATCTCGGTTATGAATACACAAATCTTCTCGCGAGATACGTCAAAGCCGCAAAGGACGCAAAGTAACGGGAGGTGAGAACTGTGTGGGAGAGCGTGATAGAGACCGTTGTCGCCAACGGCGCATGGGCAGTACTGTTCTGTCTGCTTCTCGTCTACGAGCTGAAAGACAGTCGCAAAAGAGAGCAGAAGTATCAGGACACGATAACCTCGCTGGGAGACAGTCTGTCGTGCGTAAAAGCGGTGGCAAAGGACGTGGAAGAGATAAAATACGACGTCAGATGCGGATTCGGTCTGCAGGAATTGCAGAGGGAAGCGACGGACGTAGCGTCGGAAGAAGTGGCGTAACGGAGGATAATATGAAGGAAAAGATCAAATCTTACGATTTCTGGATGGCGGTTGCAAGTGCATTGTTCGTTGTTCTGCAGGCTGTCGGATTTACGACCGAGATACCCTACCTCAGAGAGATCACGACGGCGTTTCTCGGATTGCTTGCAGTAAGCGGTTTTATCGTGAAACCGCCTTCGTCGCAGGTTCAGGAAGACGTATCTTCGGATGAGCAGAATGCGGCAAGCGGAAGCGAGCAAAACGCTGAGTTGACTGAAATTATTGATGAAATAATTGATAATACTAAATAATAACTATTATTCACAATTAACGACGGCATCAAGCCGTCGTTTTTTTATTTGTTTCCTGAAGCTATGTTGAGAAGAAGTTCCGCTATATCAAAGTTTACTTTACGATTTCTTTCGGGCTGCGGGGGCGGCGAACTCATCAGGTAAGACAGCGTCGACACTACTCGCTTTTCGCAGAGGTCTTTTTGTTCGAGGTAGGCTGCCTTTCCGTTTGCGCAGGCACGCTTAGCGTTGAGTATCTGATCGCCTCTCGAAGCGTCTGCCGGGAGAGGAATGTAGAGCACGCGTTTCCCTATCGCCGTCAGCTCGTCCACTGTATTAGCTCCCGCACGCGATATCACGACGTCTGCGGCGGCGTAAAGATCGAACACGTCGTCGGCATACTCCTTGTGAAAATAATTTTTCAATCCTTTAGTCTTTTCCGGATTTATGCCGTTCTTTCCCGTTATGTGTATGATGCAGAAACTCTTAAGAAGCACGTCGAGTATCGAAATTACGAAATCGTTGAGAGCTTTTGAACCGCTCGAGCCGCCTATCACGAGAAGGAGAGGTTTGGTCTGAGACAGTCCGTATTTGCGCTTTACGTCGGTGCCGTCTGCAAAGAGGAGTTCTTCGCGCAGCGGATTGCCGATGAAAACGGCATTTTTCGCGTTGGTTGACTTGTGCGATACCACGACCGCTTCTGCGAATCGCGAAGTAATCCTGTTGGCGAGCCCCAGCGTCGTATCCGACTCGTGCGCAACGACGGGTATGCCCAGAGATCTCGCCGCGAGACAGGTCGGCAGAGCTACGTAGCCGCCCTTTGAAAAGACTACGTCGGGAGTGAGTTCTTTGAGAGTTTCTTTTGCCTGTCTGACGCATTTTCCGAGTAGAAAAGGTATTCTGATATTGGAAAAAAATCTGCTTCGGTCCAGCTTTACCGTGTCAGTCGCAAAAAACTCCACACCGTATTTTTCGCAGAGACTTTTTTCTATACCGTTTCTGCCGCCGATGTAATATATTCCGTCAAATCTCTTTTTCAATTCAGGCAGAAGCGCGAGATTGGGCATTACGTGTCCTGCAGTGCCTCCGCCTGTAAGTGCGATTTTCATATTACCCTCCTTTGGCTTTTAAATATTATATGTCCCGTCGCGTGCAAATAATACTTTGCATTACGGAGTTAATATGGTTTCGTGTCGGAGCGCCTGTGTTTTTGATTTACGTATAAGTACATGTTAAATACTTAATAGTACTATAAACAAATAAAATTACATAAGTTGTAAAATCAGAAACAGATAAAACCTTTGCCGTGTGTACAGAGTGTCGGATACGCATCCTGATCGACGGACGGTGCAGGCGGAACGGGTTGCTGCATGAAGAAAGCCGCCCTTCAATCGAAAGCGGCGATCACAGTAAATATAATAATAAAATAATGCTTGATAAAAAACGCTATATATAGTATAATGCGAAGTATAAAGGGGAGAATGCCCCCAACATATAGTGGTGAGGATATATGAAAGAAATAATTTTCTACGGATATAAAGATTACAAACTCAATCTCGCGGTCTGGGACGAAGTCCCCAAGCCGCGCGCCGTCGTGCAGATACTGCACGGAATGGCGGAACATATAGGCAGATACGACGCGTTTGCGCGTTTTCTCAATACGAAAGGTTTTGTAGTGCTGGGCGACGATCACCGCGGACACGGCAAGACGGCGGGAGAGAACAATCTGGGCAAAGTTCCTGACGGAGACTGCTTTTTCGACACGGTTCAGGACGAGATACTTATCACGAAGTATGCCGCCGAAACGTACAAGCTGCCCGTGATCATTTTCGGTCACAGTTACGGTTCTTTTCTCGCGCAGGCGTACATCCAAAGGAACAGTAGCGTCATAATAGGTGCAGTACTGTGCGGCAGCGCGTGTCAGAACGGCATCGACGTCAAGGCAGGCAAGCTGCTTGCGTCGGTTCAAAGCGCCGTTTACGGCAAGGACGCAGAAGCGGGCATGATACGCAAAATGTCTTTCGGCGCTTATGATGCCCAGTTTATTACAGAAAACAAGGAGTTTGCCTGGGGCAACCGCGACGATAAAGAGCGCGAAAAGTATCTTGCCGATCCTATGTGCAATTTCACGCTGTCACTCGGCTTCTATAAATCGTTCTTTGCCGCGCTCAGGAAGATATACCGCTCGAAAAACCTCAGCAATATCCGCAAGGATCTGCCCGTATTCATCATCAGCGGAGACCGCGATCCCGTGGGAGGAAACGGCAAGCTGGTCAGTAAACTTTACGAAAAGTATATCGACGCAGGACTTTCGTGCGTGTCTATGAAGCTGTATCCCGAGGCGAGGCACGAGATACTCAACGAGCTTAACAAAGAGGAAGTTTACGGCGACGTAGTGGATTTTGCGGATACATGTCTGCAGGTGTTTGAGAAAAACAAATGACGTTTTCCGCCGCTTTGCGGCGGTCCTGCGCGTTCCGAAAGGCGGAGCGCGCCGTTTTACGGCAACATTCCGTGCCGTTTCTTGCGGCAACGGGGGATAAGGAGAGAGGATGAAAAATACTTACGATTCAAAAGATCTGCAAGTTCTCGAGGGGCTGGAGGCAGTCCGCGTCAGACCGGGCATGTATATCGGCACGACGGGCAGCAAGGGTATGCACCACATTTTGTGGGAAATCGTGGACAACGGCATCGACGAAGTCGCCAACGGTTACGGCGACCGCATCGATATCGTCATTTATCCCGACAACAGCGTCAGCGTGCGCGACAACGGCAGAGGCATACCCGTCGACATACACCCTAAGTACGGCATATCGGGCGTAGAGCTTGTATTTACGAAACTGCACGCAGGCGGCAAGTTCGACTCCAACAACTACGGTTTTTCGGGCGGTCTGCACGGCGTAGGCGCTTCTGTTACCAACGCGCTTTCGGAGTGGCTTACGGTCAAGGTATACAAAAGCGGGACCGAGTATACGCAGGAATTTCATTCTCCCGTCGTTGACGGCAAGATAGTCAGCGGCGCACCCAAGACGGGACTTATGCAAAAGCCTTGCGACAAAAAAGAAAAGGGCACGCTTGTTCATTTTCTTCCCGATCCGCGCGTTTTCGAAGGAGAAAGATTCTCTTACGACGTAATATCGAAAAGGATAAAAGAACTCGCTTTTCTCAACGGAGGAATGACGATCACCCTGACCGACCTCAGAGAGACGGACGAGGAGGGCAGATACAAATCCGTCACCTATTGTTATGACGGCGGTCTGCGCGATTTCGCAAAATACATCAACAGTTCCAAGGTCGTGCTTTACGACGAGCCTATATACGTAGAACGCACAGCGAAGAATTTTATGGTAATGCTGGCAATTCAGCATACCGACGGCTACAACGAGAGCATTTTCAGCTTTGTCAACAATATACCGACGACCGAGGGAGGCACGCACGAGACGGGCTTCAAATCGGCGTACACTAAGGTGTTCAACGACTTTGCGAGAGCGAAAAACATTCTCAAGGACAAGGATCAGAACTTCCTCGGAGAGGATTTCAGAGAGGGAATGACCGCGATTCTCGCGATCAAGATGCAGAACGTTCAGTTCGAGGGTCAGACCAAGACGAAACTAGGCAATCCCGAAGTCAAGACGCTTGTCGAAAACCTGCTGACCGACGCGCTCAAGGATTACCTCAACAGGGCGAAGAAAGAGGTCATTGACGCGATATACGCAAAAGCCGACGTCGCCGCAAAGGCAAGACTCAAGGCGGCGCAGGCGAAGGACATGACGAGAAAACTCAACAGCATGACCCAGTCTGCGCTGGTAGGCAAGCTGTCCAATTGCAGCGGCAAGAAAGCGGAGATGAACGAGCTTTTCATCGTCGAGGGCGACAGTGCGGGAGGCAGCGCGAAACAGGGCAGAGACAGATATTTTCAGGCGATACTGCCGCTTAAGGGCAAGCCGCTCAACGCGGAGAAAAAGCGCGTCAATCAGATCCTGGAAAACGATGAGATGGTCTCTATCATCAACGCTCTCGGCACGGGATTCTACAAGGATTTCGACATCAAAGGACTCAAGTACAACAAGGTGATAATTCTCGCCGACGCAGACCAGGACGGCGCGCACATCAGGTGCATTCTTCTGACCTTCTTCTACCGATACATGAAAGAGCTTATCACGGACGGGCACGTCTACATCGGCATGCCGCCGCTGTACAAGATAAGCGACAAGAACGGCACGAGGTACGCCTATGACGACGACGAACTGAAAAAAATGCTAGACACCGCGGCGAGAGGGTATACGCTCCAGCGTTACAAGGGTCTGGGCGAGATGAACCCGGAGCAGCTCTGGGAGACGACGATGAACCCCGAAACGCGCACGCTGACAAAAGTAACGATAGACGACGCGTCGGAGGCGGAAAGCCTGATTTCGATACTTATGGGAGACAATATAGACGCGAGAAAGAGTTATATAAACGAAAACGCGAACTTCAACAAGGTCGACAGCTTCAAAGACATTGTGAGTTGACGCAAGGGGATAGTGTGATATGGCAAAAAAGAGAAAACCGATAGAGGATAAGACCGTAATACTTGACAACGACCTCGTGGATATAATGCATCAGTCGATGATGCAGTATTCCGAGCACGTTATACTAGACCGTGCGCTTCCCAGAGTGGAAGACGGTCTCAAGCCCGTGCAGAGGCGCATTCTTTATTCGATGAGCGAACTCGGTACAACGCCCGACAAGCCGCACAAGAAGTCCGCGAGAATAGTCGGAGAATGTCTGGGTAAATACCATCCGCACGGCGACAGCAGCGTTTACGAAGCTATGGTTAGGCTCGCCCAGCCGTTCAACACGCGTATGATGCTCGTGGACGGACACGGCAACTTCGGCAGCGTTGACGGAGACGGCGCGGCGGCTATGCGTTATACCGAGGCGAGGCTCGCGCCGATCGCGATGGAAATGCTGAGGGATCTCGACAAAGAGACGGTCACGTTCTCGCTAAACTTCGACGACAGCCTGCAGGAACCCGACGTGCTGCCGTGCAGATTCCCCAATCTTCTCGTCAACGGTACGACGGGTATCGCGGTCGGTCTTGCGACCAACATACCGCCGCACAACCTCGGCGAAGTCGTCAACGGCATAGTCGCCTACATCGACAACAGCCGTATAACGCTGGACGAAATGATGAAATACATACCCGCTCCCGACTTTCCGACGGGAGGCATAATAATTGCCAATGAGGGTATACGAGAGGCTTATGCTACGGGCAAAGGCAAGATAATAATGAGGGCTAACGCGTATATAGAAAAGGACGGAGACAGAGACCTCATCGTGATCACCGAATTCCCGTATCAGATAAACAAGGCGCTTCTTCTGACCAAGATAAATCAGCTGAGAGAGGAGAGAAAGGATCGCTTCAGTTTTATACAGGAGATCACCGACGAGTCGGACAGAAGCGGCAACCGCGCCGTGATAAAACTTCGCAAGGACGCCAATGCGGAAAAGGCGCTCGCGACGCTGTTCAAGTTCACCAATCTCGAGTGTTCGTTCGGCGTCAACATGGTAGCGATAGCGGGCGGCAAACCGAGGCAGATGGGGCTTCTCGAGATAATCGCGCATTATGTGGAGTTTCAGAGACAGGTCATATACAGGCGCAGTCAGTTCGACGTATCCGTCGCGCGCAAGCAGGAACACATTCAGCAAGGCAAACTGGTCGCGGTCAACAACATACGCAGAGTGGTCGACATAATCCTCAATGCGCAGACCGATCAGGAAGCCAAGGAACAGATAAAAGAAGAATTCAACCTGACGGAGAGACAGGCGGTCGCGATCCTCGAGATGAAGTTGAAAAATCTCAAGCGCGTAGACGCGAGAAAGCTCGAGGCGGAGATAGCGGAATTGCAGGAAAAGATTGCAGAACTCGATCAGATACTGTCTTCCAAACGTCGCCAGCTCGCTATAGTGCGCAAGGAGATACTCGAGATAAAGAAGAAGTATGCGGACAAGCGTCGCACGGCGATAGTTTCGCAGGACAACGCGGTAGTTGCAACCGTGGACGTGAACGCCAAGATCGAGCGCGCGGGCAAACTCATACTCACGCAGGCGGGCAACCTCAAATTTATGGCGCCCAAGTCATACTCGATGGCGCAGAAAAGCATCGTCAACTGCGGCGCGTCCGATCTTGTAAGAAAGGTCATGGACTGCACCAACGACTACAACCTTATAGCGTTCACACAGAAGGGCAACGCCGTCGTATTCGACATAGATCAGCTCGGAGAGGACAAATGGAAATCGCGCGGTACCGCGATAGGTAAGATTGCGCGCGCCGACAGCGACGAAAAGGCGATAGCGGTATTCACTCCCGCCGAGCTTGAGGGCAAAGAACTGTATTTCTATACGAAGCAGGGCATGGTCAAAAAGACGGAGGCAAAGGAGTATTCTCTCGACAAAAAGACGGTTTCTCCGTCTATCGTGCTGAAAGAAGGAGACGAATTAACGGGAGTGGAAATAGTCGATCCCGAGGACGAATACATACTCTTTGTCACCAAAAAAGGCATGGTGCTCAACGCAGAGGCGGACATTCCTTGTCAGGGCAAGAAGGCGAGCGGCGTAAAAGGCATACAGCTTGCCGACGGCGACGAAGTTCTCTTTGCCGCTCAGCATGACTGCGAGGGCGAGATCGTCGTCGTTACGGACGTTGGTTTTGCCAAACGAGTAGTGATATCTTCAATCGAACCTATGAAACGTTATCGCAAGGGCGTGACGCTCAACGACGACAAAAAGACGGGAAGTATCGTGTTCGTGGACACAGTCACGATGCCGTATGACTTCGCGTTGCAGCTTGTGGACGGTGAGTGTCTGTCCGTAAATACCGACGATATTGATATTACCGACCGCACCAACAAGGGCAAAAACGTGCTCAAAGAGGCGTGCAGAAAGGGCGGCAGCAACCTCAGCATGGTTATTGCCGATTGCAAACGCCACAATATCTGACGATCGTACGCACTGCGGTCGCAGAAGTTGGCGACACGTTTAAAATCCGACAAAGAACAGAGACCCTCGGCGGAGGGTCTCTCTTTGTTGCAGACATAAAAAATCCCCGGACTTGCCGGGGAAATCATATTTCAGGCTTTTGCCACGTTTGCTTTGACTTTGGTCGGCGGTTCTACGTAATAGCTCATACTGTTGTAGACGTTGCGGAAGTGGTCTGCGATCCTTTCGAGATCGTTGATAAGGTTAAGCCATACCGCGCCTGCGTCGGGAGTGCAGAGGTTGTCGCGCAGTCTTAGGATATGCGAGCTGTCGAGCGAGCGTTTGTATTCGTCGACGCTGTCCTCGAGAGCTTCCATTTCGTCTTTCTGTGAGACGTCCTTATTGATATAACCCGTCATTACCACGTCGTACAGCTTGTCGATCGCGCTTTTCATTTCTGCGAGTTCGCGCTTTGCGGCTTCGGAGAAAGAAACGTTGGTTTTGACAAGTTTTTCGGTATATTCCATGATGTTTTCAGAATAGTCACCCACGCGCTCGAGGTCAGAAATTACGTGGTAATAAGAGCTGAGTTCGCGTTCTGTCTGTTTGGATATCGGTGCCGACGAAACCTTGGTGAGGTAGTTGGTCAATTCCTTGTTCAGGAAGTTGAGGTGTCTTTCGCGTGCATCGAACTTTGCCTTTTTGTCGAGAGAATTTATCGTGACGGCGTAGACCGAAGTGTCGAAATTCTTTTTAGCGATACTTGCCATCAGCAGAATTTCTTTGCGGACCTGCGCCAGCGCGATCGTAGGCGTAGCGAGCAGGCGTTCGTCGACGTACTGGAACTTGTCCTCTACGAAACCGTCCTCATTTGGAGCAGGTTTTTTGTCTCGTATAACGAGGCATGCGAGCTGGGTAAGTTGCTTTATAAACGGCACGAGAAGTATCGTGGTCGTCACGTTGAATATAGTGTGGAACATGGCTATCTGGGTTTCGATTTCTGAGAATGCAGTCTGAAGCCATCTGTCGATCGGCAGAACCAATGCCAGTATGAAAAAGACCACAGAGCCTATGCAGTTGAACATGAGATGAATGAACGACGCGCGCTTGCCGTTGGGAGCCGCGCCGATCGATGCGAACATCGCGGTTACGCAAGTGCCGATGTTGATACCCAGCGTGATGAAGATCGCGTTTTTGAGAGTCATGAGTCCCGCGCCTGCCATGGTAATAAGGATTATCGTAGTCGCGGACGAGCTTTGCACGATTGCCGTGACGGTAAGACCTATCAGCAGAAGAAGCACGGGGTTGCTTATCGTCGACATAACCTTTTCTATCACGGGTGAACCGCTGAAACTTTGCATCGATCCGCTCATTACCTGCAGACCCACGAATATCATGCCCACGCTGCCGATGATGCAGCCCCAGAGGTTGACTTTGTCGTGTTTGGACATCTGCATGAATGCGCCGACGCATGCGAGAGCGGCAAAAAACGCCGTTATCGGCAGGGATTGCAGAGCGCCTATCTGCGCGGTGATCGTCGTGCCTATGTTTGCGCCCATGATTATCGAAGTCGCTTGCGCTAGCGTCATAACGCCCGCGTTGACGAAGCCGACGACCATGACCGTGGTTGCAGACGAACTCTGAATTATCATTGTCACGCCCGTACCGACGGCGATACCTGCAAATCTGTTGCTGCTGATCTTGTTGAATACCGATCTGAGTCGGTTGCCTGCGACGGACTCGAGGTTTTCGCTCATGATTTTCAGCGCAATCAGAAATACGCCGAGACCGCCCAAAAGAGTAAGAATTGTTTCAAAAACTTCCATTTTTCCGTGTACGGCATAGCCCGTACGCTGTCAGAACCGCCGTTGAAGCGGAGTGGCGGGAAGGGGTCTCCCGCAGTTGTTACCATTTCCATATATAACAAAAAATGCCGTCAAAGTCAAACGAAAATATAGACAATCAAGCAATTTTATTGTATAATATCGTCGTGCTGTAAATATGATTTTTTACTTGATGCGCGCGTTTATACTTGTGCGCGCACAGTCAATAATCATAATGAACTCAGGAGTGCCGCCGTACACGGTAAATTGTTTGTAAAAACTCCTTGTAAGAAGTCGGATGATATTTACAAAACGGCTTATGCGTAATAACATTATATCCGTAAGGGTACGTGCTGGTACGGCGTTTATCAAAAAAATGTCTTAAGGTAGAAATATGCAGACTTTGATATTGCTTGATTCCAATTCGCTCATCAACAGGGCTTTTTACGCGCTTCCTCCGCTTACCAACAGAAAAGGTCAGCAGACGGGCGCTATTTTCGGGTTCGTGAATATGTTTCTCAAGCTCGTTGACAATTACAACCCCGATTTCGTTGTCGCCGCTTTCGACCGCAAAGCTCCTACTTTCAGAAAAAAGATGTATGAAGGTTACAAGGCGACCAGAAAGCCCATGCCCGAAGAACTCGCGAGTCAGCTCGAGCCGCTCAAGCGCCTCTTGCGCGCTATGGGCGTTCAGATCGCAGAAATCGACGGTTACGAGGCGGACGACTTGCTGGGCACTCTCGCAAAAAGGAGCGCGTGCAGGACGTATATCGTCACGGGAGACCGCGACAGTCTGCAACTCATAGACGGCAAGACGACCGTGCTTATGACGAAAAAGGGTATATCGGAGATCGTAGAGTATGACGAGGCGCGCCTGAGAGAGGACGGTTTTGCTCCGTCGCAGATCATCGACCTCAAAGCGCTGATGGGCGACAGCTCGGACAATATTCCCGGCGTGGCAGGAGTTGGCGAGGGCACGGCAACGAAACTTCTCGCACAATACGGCACGCTCGACGGCGTTTACGAACACCTCGACGAGACCAAAGGAGCGCTCAACCGCAAGCTGACGGAGGGAAAAGAAAGCGCTTATCTTTCGTACAAACTCGCGACGATAGACCGCGACTGCCCGATAGACGTCGACCCCGAAGCCAAGCCTTTTTCACGCGAATACGATCCCGAGGTCAGAGATATACTTCTCGAATTCGAGTTCGGCAAGACGGCGGACAGGCTGACCTACAGGGACGGCAAAGCGAAAGAGATCGCGCCTGTCGCGGAAGCGGTCAGGCTTGAAGATACCGACACGCTTCTCGGCGCGCTTAAAGAAACGGAAAAAAGCGGGATATTCGCATTCGATTTATCCTCGAGGATATTTATCGGCGGCAGCGGCGCGACCTACGAAGTCGTCATATCGGAAAATCTTCTCGGAGATGGGATAGATTACAACGAATTTCTGCGCGCGGCAAAACGTGTGCTCGAAAATGCGGACGTGCGCAAGATATGTTTTGACAAAAAGACCTGCATGCATATTTTCGACCCGTACGGTATAGAGATAAAGGGGATATGCGACGACGTTCTGCTCAAAGCGTATCTGTGCGACAGCAACCGCAATTACAAGTCCCTTGCCGCACTCGCTTCTGCATACGGCATAAATACAGAGGACGCGGCGGCGGCTCTTATCGCACTCGACGCCGTTCTCGATGCAGAGATGAAAGAAAAAGAGCAGGAAAAACTCTATTCTCAACTCGAGCTTCCGCTTGTCGACGTGCTTTTCTCTATGGAAAAGGAGGGTTTCAGGGTAGACCGTGCGTATCTTGAAAAGTTAAATGCGGAACTGACTTCGGAGATCGACAAACTCGCCGCCGAAATAACCGGACTCGCGGGCGAGCCTTTCAATATAAATTCCACCCAGCAACTCGCGAGGATATTGTTCGAAAAGCTCGGATTAAAGCACGGCAAAAAGACCAAGACGGGTTATTCCACCAACGTGGAAGTGCTGGAAACGTTAAAAAACGAGCATCCGATAATCCCCGCGGTGCTTCAGTACAGAGAACTCGGAAAACTCAAGTCCACTTATCTGGACGGCATGCTCCCGCTTATCGACAAGAACGGCAGGATACACACCGTATTCAAGCAGGCGGTCACCTCTACGGGCAGACTCTCGTCGACAGAGCCTAATCTGCAGAACATACCCATACGCAAGGAGAGCGGCAAGAGGATCCGCAAAATGTTCGTGCCTGCGGACGGCAACGTCCTCGTGTGCGGCGACTACTCGCAGATCGAACTCAGACTCATGGCGCACATGAGCGGCGACGAGGGCATGATCGAGGCGTTCAACGAGGGCGAAGATTTTCACCGTTCCACAGCGGCAAAACTTTTCGGCGTGCCTTTTTCAGAGGTTACGCAGGATATGAGAAGAAGCGCAAAAGCCGTCAATTTCGGGATAATTTACGGCATCAGCGACTACGGGCTCAGCGCCGATCTCGGCATAAGCGTGCCGCAGGCGAGACGATATATGCAGAACTATTTCGAGACCTATCCCAAGGTCAGACAGTTTATGCAGGACTGCGTCGCGTACGCAAAGGCGAACGGCTACGTCAAAACGCTGTACGGCAGAAAGAGGTATATCCCCGAGCTTCAGGCTTCGGTATACGCGACCCGCGCTTTCGGCGAACGAGTGGCGATGAATATGCCGCTTCAGGGTACGGCGAGCGACATTATAAAAGCCGCGATGATCGCCGTCGACAAACAACTCAAAGAAAAAGGACTCAAAGCAAAACTGATAATGCAGGTGCATGACGAACTTATCGTTGACTGTCCCGTCGGGGAAAGGGAGCAGGTCGAAGAATTGTTGAAAAATTGTATGCAGAACGTAGCGGCTCTCGACGTGCCGCTCATAGCGGACGTGGGCAGCGGAGACAACTGGCTGGACGCTAAATAAAATACGCCGCGGCGCGGAGAGCGCAAGGAGGCAGGTATGAAAATTGCAGTTATCGGAGGAGTGGGCAGCGGCAAAAGCACCGTGCTGTCGATGTTGAGAAACGCAGGAGAAGAAGTCGTCGACTGCGACGCCGTCTATCGCGAAGTAAAAAAGGACGCGCATTACAAAAAGGAACTTGTCGAAGAATTCGGCGACGTGATTACGGACGGAGAGATCGACAACAACAAAGTCGCGGCGATCGTCCTCGGCGACAAGGAAAAACTAAGCAGACTCAATGCTCTGGCGCATCCTTACGTGAAAAGGGATCTGGACAAAAAGTGCGACGGAAAAAAACGCGTTTTCGTCGAGGTGCAGGTTTTTGAAAACGGGCTTCTTGCGGATTATTTCGACAAGGTATGGCTTGTCGTCGGAGACAGGCAGACGAGGCTTAGCAGAGTAGTCGCGCGCGACGATTGCGACACAGAGCGCGTCGAAAGGATAATGGCGGCGCAACCGAGAGACGAGGACAGAAAAAAGGCAGGATACACGATCATAGTCAACGACGGCTCTTTCAGAGAACTTCAGGAAACGGTCAACAAAAAACTCAAAGAACTCGGCTGAACGGCTTATGCTGCGTCGGTCTGCTCGTGTCAGAGAGGAACAATCGATAGGAACTTACGCGGGAAATTCCCGCGTTTTTGTTTGCCGTCAAACGGTTGTCAAAAGCGCGCGCATACTTTATAATAAAATATATGTTCTATTGTATCACGGGAAAAGTTATCCATTACGAAGAAGGAAAACTCGTCGTGCAGGCGGGCGGCGTCGGTTATGAGCTGCTCGTGTCCAACAACGCGCTGATAAGGCTCGGCAAGACCGGTCTCGAGTGCACTGTTTATACAGAACTCAGCGTGACGCAGGACGACGTGCGCCTTTTCGGTTTTTACAGCAAAGAAGAAAAGAATATGTTCCGCAAACTCACTTCGGTCAGCGGCGTGGGCGGCAAAATGGCGCTTCAGATATTGTCGTCGGCGGACGTCAGTATGCTTGCCGTTGCGATCGTCAGCGGCGATACCGCGACGATATCCAAGGTAAAAGGCATAGGCAAAAAGACCGCAGAACGCATTATTCTGGAGCTTAAAGAACAGGTGAGCGACGCGGTCGCGGCAAGCGGCGCGGTCGCTGACATACCCGTGCTGAGTGAGGAAAAGCAGGGCGGCGTTGCGGCTGACGCGATCGCTGCATTGATCTCTCTCGGCATTTCCAAGACGGACGCTTATTCCGCCGTAGCGGCGGCAATGAAAAAGACGGACAAGCTCGAGCAGATAATCACGCTCGCGCTGAGGAGTTTTGACAGATGAATTTTGACGACGACGAAGAGAGGTTCATGTCGTCCATGCCGATAGCTTCGGACGCGGACAGTGAAAACAAACTGCGCCCCAAGACGATGCAGGATTACGTCGGGCAGGACAAGATCAAGGAAAACCTCGAAATATACATCAAAGCCGCCGTGGCGAGAGGAGAAGCGCTCGACCACGTGCTTTTGTACGGTCCTCCCGGTCTAGGCAAGACCACGCTCGCGCATATCATCGCCAACGAAATGGGCAGTCAGATAAGGATAACCAGCGGTCCTGCGATAGAAAAAGCGGCAGACCTCGCGGCTATACTCACCAACCTCGGAGAGGGCGACGTGCTGTTCATCGACGAGATCCACAGACTCAACCGCAATGTTGAGGAGGTGCTTTATCCCGCAATGGAGGACTTCGCGCTCGACTTCATCGTCGGTAAAGGTCCTACGGCAAAGAGTCTGAGGATACCTCTGCCTAAATTCACGCTGATAGGCGCGACAACCAAGGCGGGAATGTTGACGGGTCCGCTCCGCGACCGCTTCGGCGTAAATTGCAGGCTTGAAATGTACACCGCAGAGCAGCTTGCGAGAATAGTCAGACGTTCTGCGTCCATACTCGGCATAGAGATGACCGACGACGGCGCTATCGAAATAGCGAGGAGAAGCCGCGGCACTCCGCGTATCGCCAACCGTATACTCAAACGCGTCCGCGATTTTGCAGAAGTCAAGGGCGAAGGAGTGATAACCTACGAGGTTGCCGATCACGCGCTCGGCAAGATGGAGATAGACAAGCTCGGTCTCGATTCCGTCGACCGCAGACTGCTGACCACGATGATAGACAAGTTCGGCGGCGGCCCCGTCGGACTGGACACTTTGAGCGCGGCGGTAGGCGAGGACAGCGGCACGATCGAGGACGTGTACGAACCTTATCTTATGCAGATCACCTTCATCGCGCGCACTCCGAGAGGCAGGATCGTCCTGCCGGACGCTTACGTGCACCTCGGTCTCAAGGTGCCGCAGAGTGCGGTAAAACAGATGAGCATTCTCGACGTGCTCGAGACGGGAGACAACGGCGACAAATGATGAAAACAAGCGATTTCGATTACTACCTTCCCAAAGAACTGATCGCGCAGACCCCCGCGGAACCGCGCGATTCTTCACGTCTGTTGGTATACGACAGAGCCGACGGAAGTATTCAGCACAGGATTTTCCGCGATATAACCGATTACCTCAAAGAGGGCGACGTGCTCGTAGTCAACAATACCAAAGTCATTCCCGCACGCATATTCGCAAAACGCGTGCTCGCAGACGGCTCGCTCGGCGAAGGGGACTGCGAGGTGCTTCTTCTCAAGCGTCTCGACTACAATACGTGGGAGTGCATAACCCGTCCCGCAAAAAAACTCAGAGTGGGCACAAAACTCTATTTCTCGGACAAACTTTCCGCCGAGGTCGTCGGTTACAAGGACGAGGGGATCAGAGATATGAAATTCGCGTTTGACGGCGTTTTCGAGGATATACTCGACGAGATCGGCAATATGCCTCTCCCTCCTTATATTACGCAAAAGCTCAAGGATAAGAACAGATACCAGACCGTATATTGCAAGACGGACGGCTCTGCGGCGGCACCCACCGCGGGTCTGCATTTTACGCCCGAATTGCTCGACAGAATACGCGCCAAAGGCGTACAGATAGCGACCGTGCTTCTTCACGTGGGTCTCGGCACGTTCCGCCCCGTAAAAGAGGAAAACGTCCTCGATCATAAAATGCACAGCGAATATTACCGCGTCGACAAAGAAAACGCCGCGATAATAACCAAGGCGAAAAAAGAGGGCAGACGAGTGATATGCGTCGGCACAACGTCCGTGCGCGTGCTGGAGAGCGTCGCGAAAGAGGACGGCACCGTCGAGGCTTGCTCCGGGGATACCGACATCTTCATCTATCCCGGCTACAAGTTCAAAGCCGTCGACGCGCTGATCACCAATTTTCACCTGCCTCAGTCGACTCTGTTTATGCTCGTCAGCGCCTTTATGGGCAGAGAAAACGCATTGAGAATGTATGAAACGGCGGTGGGAGAGGGGTATAGGTTTTTTTCGTTCGGCGACGCCACTTTCATTATCTGAAAGTGTATAAGCGGCGCAATACTGTGTCAAGCTCCGCTTTCCTTGGGTCACGTACGAATAGTACGCTCCCCGTCGGTAAATGCTCGCTCTCCTTGTCTTGCTTGCTTCTGCGCTTTCAGATAATGAAAGTCCAGAATTATTGAACGTGAATAAACCGCGCATCTCTTTGTCGTGCTTACGTTTCCCCTCGGTCACTTACGAGAGTAGTGCGCTCCCTTGGGTTTTGAGGGCAAATAAGCAGCGCATACCTTTGTCGCGCTTGCGTTGTGTCTGCGGTCACGTACGCATAAGTACGTTCCCTTGACAAATCCGCGCGCTTCGCGGTCTGCTTGCTTCTTTGACCTCAAAAGGGCAAGATGATAACGCGCACTCCTTGACCTGCTTGTTTCTTCGCGTTCGGGAGAATAAAAGTCCCGAATTGCAAGAAGCGAATAAGCGGCGCAATACTGTGTCGAGCTTGCTTCTTTGACCTCAAAAGGGCAAGAGGATAACACGCGCTTCGCGGTCTGCTTGCTTCTTTGACCTCAAAAGATCAAGAGGATAACGCGCGCTTCGCGGTCTGTCGCAATCATCGCATATAACGGTCGCAAGATATTGCTTGCCGACACTTAAATGGATTTAACGCACACGGGTGCGCAAAATATAAAAATACCCCCATTGAGGAGATATATGTTTTCTTACGAAGTTATAAAAGTAGACAAACACACGGGTGCGAGAGTGGGAAGGCTCGTTACGCCGCACGGCGAGGTAATGACTCCCGTGTTTATGCCTGTCGGCACGAACGCCACGGTCAAGAGCCTGACTCCCGAGGCTGTGGACAGGACGGGCGCGAGCATAGTGCTTGCCAATACCTATCATCTTTATCTCCGCCCGGGGCACGAGCTGGTGGAAAAGGCAGGGGGATTGCACAAGTTTATGAACTGGAACAAGCCGATACTTACAGACAGCGGCGGTTTTCAGGTCTTTTCGCTTTCCAAACTGCGCAAGATAACCGATGACGGAGTGACGTTCGGGTCGTATATCGACGGGAGCCGTCATCACCTGACGCCCGAGGACGCGGTGCGCGTGCAGAACGCTCTGGGGGCGGATATAATCATGGCGTTTGACGAATGCACGTCGGCGGATACCGACTACCGCAAATCGGGCAGAGCGATGGAACGCACTCTGCGTTGGCTCGACAGGTGCGTTAAGGCGCATACCGACTGGGACAGGCAGATGCTTTTCCCGATAATTCAGGGCAATATGTACGAAGACCTGAGAAAAGAGAGCGCAAAGGCTACCGCGGAGTACGCCAGATGCGGTATCGCGATAGGCGGTCTTTCGGTCGGCGAGCCTAAAGAGGTGATGTACCGAATGCTCGAGCTTCTCAGACCTTATTATCCGCAAGATCAGCCGCGCTATCTCATGGGCGTGGGTAGTCCCGACTGTCTCGTCGAAGGCGTTATGCGCGGTATCGATATGTTCGACTGCGTGCTTCCTACGCGTATCGCGAGAAACGGCATGGCTTTTACGCGCAACGGCAATATGACGCTAAGAAACGCTAAATACAAAGAAGATTTTTCGCCTGTAGAAGAAAACTGCGACTGTTATTGCTGCCGCAATTTCTCGAGGGCATATCTGCGCCACCTTATAAACAGCGACGAGATACTGGGCGGAGAATTGCTTTCGATGCACAATATCCGCTTCCTTGTCAAGCTGACCGAAGATATGCGCACGGCGATAATGCACGACGAGTTTGCGGATTTCTACAAGGATTTCAAGGAAAAATACGCATGGGACAGAAAGGTATAAAACGCGTTTTCGACACCTTTGACCGCGTTTTAATCAAAAATTTACAATAACGGCGCAAAAATAACTTGCCATTTGTTAAGAATTTCTATATTATTAGATATACACGAAAAGACTGATTTTGTTACGCAAAATCTTAAAGGAGAATAATATGACCAATTTGTTTTTACTCGCGGCAGACGATGCGTCCGGCGGCAGCAGTTCCTGGATCATTCTCGTCGTTCTCGCGGTAATGCTTGTAGGCACGATGCTTTTGTCCATCATTCCGCAGAAAAAGAGACAAAAGAAGGCTCAGGAAATGATGGCGGGCATCAAGGTCGGCACCAAGATCAAGACGATCGGCGGTTTTGTCGGCATAATAAAGATGATTGACAACGCGCAGGGCACTTTTGTCCTCGATATCAGCGCAAACGGTGACGGCAGCGTGCTCGTGACCATTGACAAGGGCGCCGTTTATACGGTCATCAATCCCGCAGACGCGACTGCTGACGCGGCTGTCAATGCGGATCAGGCTTCGGCGGCAAATACTGCGGTAGCGGCGGACGACGTCGTCGAGGATGCTCAGGCAGCAGAAAAGAAGGCTGCAAAGAGCAAAAAGAAGGGCAAGGCAAAAGAGGTTGTCGCAGAAGAAGTTCCTGCAAGCGACGAAGTGTCTGCAAGTGAGGAAAGCACCAACGATCTCAGCATCGACGGCGACAATTCCGACATCAAGTTCTGATAATCAACGACAGACAAAAACTCGGGAGCGATCCCGAGTTTTTTTCTTTTTTTCTTTGAGTTTTCGACATACAACGGGTCTGATTCGAATCGTTGTTCACATCTTTTTCTTTTTGACGTTGACGGCGAGTATTCCGCTGAGTATCCCTGCGGCTATGCATGCAAGTACGTCGTATACTGTCATAGAGCTGCCGGAGAAATCGCCCGAGATCCCCGCGAACACGAGATAGGTCAGACCTGCGTATATCAGACCTATCGCAAGACCTTTCACGAGCCCTTTATTGTCGTGTCTTATGCCGATAAGGCATGCCGCGGCTACCGACAGTATTTTTATCGCGATATTGACGGGCGCGATGACGTTTTCGGATGCGTCCGTGAATTTGGCAATGACGGCAAAGAGCATTATCAGAAGTATGGACAGAATGATCGCGAAAAGCGCGCTCCTGAATATGTCCAACGCGTCGTATTTTGTGAATTTTACCTTTTCCATATAAATACCTCCATAGCAAAGAATATGAACGGTGGCGCACGATTATGTTGACGGAATAATGCCGCGGCGCGTACAAAAATTGATACAATTTGCCGATAACGCTTGATTTATTGCACGCATTATATTAAAATATATTTACAATAAAACTTCGGAGGTTGTTATGAAACATATCAACAGTATCGCTATCAACGGTATGAAGAAGAGCGGCAACATCGGTTGCGGTGAGTGCCAGTCCAGTTGCCAGAGCGCTTGCAAGACGAGCTGCACGGTAGGCAATCAGAGCTGCAAGAACAGAGACGAAAAAGTCAACACCGTCAAAAAGCCGTTGCTGTAAGAGGATGAGATGACTCATCCGTTCGGCTTTACCTACGGAGGCAAGACGCATTATTTTGCCTTCGACAGCGAAAGTGGCAGTCTGCATAATGTGGATTATGTCACTTTTTTATGTATTAAATCACGGCTCGGCATGCCTTTCGAGGGCGCCGAGGCGGAGGACTTTGCCGCCCTTGATCAAAATGAAAAATACGAGATAAACGTAGAACTCGATCAGCTCGTCGCAGAAGGCGTTCTTGACAGTCCCTGTACGGTTGCGCAGAAAAAAAAGAGGACGGGAGAGATCAAGGCGCTTTGTCTGCATATCTGCCACGACTGCAATCTTCGTTGCCGTTACTGCTTTGCGGACGAGGGCACTTACCGCACTGCTGACAAGGCGCACATGCCCGTTGAAGTGGGGCTGCGCGCGGTGGACTTCCTCATCGCCAACAGCGGCAAAAGGAAAAACCTCGAGATAGACTTTTTTGGCGGCGAGCCGCTGATGAATATGCAAACGGTGAAAGCCGTCGTGGAATATGCGCGTTCTCTCGAGGCATCCACGGGCAAGACTTTCTCGTTTACGATGACGACCAACTGCGTGCTTCTCGGCGAGGAGAACAGAAAGTGGCTCAACGAGAATATGTACAACGTCGTACTCAGCATAGACGGCAGGAGAGATATCCACAATGCAGTCAGAAAGACGCCTAACGGCAACGACGCGTTTGACCTAATACTGAATAATGCGCTTGAGTTCCGCAAAATACGAGGCGACAAATCGTATTACGTGCGTGGTACTTTCACTGCTAAAAATCTCGACTTCTGCAACGACGTGCTTTACCTCAACGACTGCGGTTTCGATCAGATATCCATGGAGCCTGTCGTGACGGACATTCCCGATCTGCAGATTAAAAAAGAGCATCTGCCGAGGATATTTGAAGAATACGAAAGGCTGGCAAGAGAGTATATAGCAAGAAGAAAGACCAAGGACAAATGGTTCAACTTCTTCCACTTTATGTACGATCTCGAGGGCGGACCTTGCGTTGTCAAGAGACTGACGGGGTGCGGCAGCGGCTGCGAATATCTGGCTGTCACTCCGAGAGGAGACATATATCCATGTCATCAGTTTGCGGAGAGGAAACCTTATAAGATGGGCAACGTGCTCGAAGGCACGGGCTTCGACTTGTCTGTCAGCGAGATTTTCGCGGGAAATATTGTCACCAACAAGCCTGATTGCACGGATTGTCCCGCAAAATATTATTGCAGCGGCGGTTGCGTAGCCAACAATCTCAATTTCGCGGGGGATATGAACAAGCCCTACGACATAAGTTGCGCTATGATGAAAAAGCGCTTCGAGCTGTCTCTTGCCATCGCGGCTATAGAAGCTGCGGGAGAATGAACGATTGCCATCACAATGGCGGCTTCCGTGTCGGAGCCGCTATTTTTTTGAAATTTTATTACGTCTTTGGGTATCACGCCCGATTTTTAAAAAAATATCGACGTTTTATGCGTGCAAAATGAATTAAACGCAAAAAAACAATCAAACTTTTATTGACTTCTTTTTATTATATATATATAATATTTGAGTAGGACTAACTTCAGGAGGCAAGTAAGGTGATAAAGAGCAAATCAATCGCACTTCCGATTGTGATTTTAGCTGTTTTTTCCATACTTATCATTTTAGGCACGGTCTTTGCCTTTGTCAGCCTCACCGACGGTCAGCTCGGCATCTACAACTACAACGCGTACCCCACCTGCATCAAGCTGGGTCTCGACCTCAGCGGCGGTGCATATGCGGTCTACGAAGTGGACGAGGAGAATCTTCCCGAGAGCATGACTGACGGCGAGAACGACGAGCAGGAGATAGAAATGGCTATCGAAGGCACGCGTGCGAGTTTGGAATCGCTTTTGTTCAACAAAGGCTATACGGAGGCGCAGGTCAGCGTCTACGGCAGGACGATAAGAGTAGAAGTTCCGGACGTTGACGATCCGGAGAGAATATTCGAGCTTATAGGTCGTCCTTCCAGCCTTGAGTTTAAAGAATATACCGACGCAGACACTGTCAACGATACGCTTATGACAGGCGACGAGATCGCAGAAGCCGGCGTTACTTACAACAACGAAACGGGTTATTACGAGGTTGCGCTCAAGTTTACGAGCACGGGTTCCGACAAGTTCGCAAAGATCACTTCGGATCTGACGGGCAAGTACCTCGGCATCTATATCAACGGCGAATACGTGATGCACGCTTCGGTCGGCGAAGCTATATCGGGCGGACAGGCTTCGATAAGCGGTCAATACAGCTACGACGACGCTTACGCGCTGGCGGTCCAGATACAGGCGGGCAGCTTCCCCCTTCAGCTCAACATGAGAGAATCCAGCACTCTTACCGCGACTCTCGGCGACTCTGCTATCAAGGCGGGCGTCATTGCTGGTCTCGTAGGTCTGCTTCTCATCATCGTTTATCTTATCGCTATATACAGGCTCATGGGCGTAGCGGCAAGCATTGCGCTTGCGTACTACACGATGACCTACGTGTTCTTCCTTGCGGTGTTCCCGTGGGTACAGCTGACTCTTGCGGGTATAGCCGGTATCCTTCTCAGTATGGGTATGGCTGTCGACGCCAACGTCATCATATTCGAGAGAATAAAAGAAGAATACGCAAAGGGCAAGTCGATGCGCATGGCGGTCAGCGAGGGCTTCAAGCGTTCGCTCGGCGCGATCCTCGACGGCAACATCACGACGATCATCGGCGCGGTTGTGCTAATGCTCGTGGGCGCTTCGACGATCAAGGGCTTCGGCATCACGCTCCTTATCGGTATCGTTTTGTCGCTGTTTACGTCGCTTCTCATCACGAGAATTATACTCAATGCGATCATGGCTTTCCACAGCGAAAAACACGCGGCATTGTACGCTATGAAGCGTAAGTCCGAAGACGAAGAAGAAACGCAGGAAGTAAATGCTTCTGCAGAAGAAGTTCAGGGAGGTGCAACTGTATGAAGATAAACAGAAACATCCCCAGAATGTTTAAGATCTGGTTTGTCATACCGTTCGTGGTCATTCTGATAGCTGCGGCTGTTTTCACAGGATACGCCGTGTCCTACAAGGACGTTTCCAAGGGTATGAATATCGGTACCGACTTTGCGGGCGGCTCTATTGTCAACATAGTCCTCGGCGAGAGCGAGCTTTCCGACAGCGAAAAGTACGACAAGCATCTCGACACCGTTGTAGAGCTTTTGCAGGATGATGCAATTGCAGAACAGATCGTTACCTACGCTAAGGAGGAACTCAATCAGACTATTGACGCGTCCGCTGTAAAGGCGACGGTCAGCTACAGTCAGAAGTCGGACTCGGGCGCAAATATGACCCTCGTAGTCAAATACGACAACATATCCAAGACGTACGATCCGACCAACGAACTGACCAAGGTCAGGAACGAGCTTATCGTTGAGAAGCTCAACGAGATATACAGCGCAGAAAACGGATATACCAACGTATCGGTTACCTACAGCAACATAGGCGCGACGGCTAGCGAATCTCTGATCCGCACCGCGATCATATCTCTTGCGATATCTCTTGCGATCATTCTTGTATACGTTATCGTACGTTTCGAGTTGTGGAGCGGTCTTGCGGCAGTTATTGCGCTTATTCACGACGTCGCGATAATGGTTGCGCTGACGATAGTGTTCCGTATTCAGGTCAACAGCTCTTTCATTGCGGCTATGATCACGATCGTTGCATATTCCATCAACAACACGATCGTTATATTCGACCGTGTCCGTGAGAACATCAAGATAGAGAAAAAGCTCAATCACAATGCTATAATCGACAATTTCGAGATGGCAGACAAGTCTACGAAACAGTCTATGACGAGAACGATCAATACGACCGTCACCACCATGTTTGCGATAGTGATATTCGCGATACTGGGTGCGGCGACTGTCAGAGAATTCGCTCTCCCGGTTATATTCGGTCTGATTGCAGGTTTCTATTCGTCGGTATTCATTTCTCCCGCGCTTTACGCGCTGATGAAAAATGCGGGCGACACATGGAAAAGAAATCGGGAAAACAAGGCGACGCCGATTTTTGTGGGACAGAAGAAAAAGAAAAACGCCTGAACGAATCAGAGACGGCCGCGCTAAACGTCGCGGTCGTTTTTGTTTCGGGACAAGTATGTTCATGACGACTTCTTAAATATCCAATATAAATACGAGAGCCGAGAAAACATGGATGAAAAGAAAATATCTTCAATACTGACGAAAGAACTCGCGATAGATGCTCTGGTCGCTGACCTGCTTGTTGCCAGAGGGATAGACGACGTAGAAAAAGCCCGCGCTTTTCTCAACCCGTCTCTTTCTTCGCTCACGCCTCTCGACGAATATTCCGGCATAGACGAGATTGCCGACAGGTTGAAAAGAGCGATGTCCGACGGAGAGAGCATAGTTATATACGGCGATTATGACTGTGACGGCGTATGTGCGGTCTCGATACTTTACGCTTATCTTTCCGAACACAGCAAGGGTAAAGTCGGTTACTTTATTCCCAACCGTCACAGCGACGGTTACGGCATAAGCGTTTCCGCTCTGGACAATATCGCCGAAAATACCGACGCGCAGGTAGTGATAAGCGTAGATTGCGGCATCAATTCCGTGCAGGAAGTCGATTATGCTCAGGACGAACTGGGACTGGACATGCTGATCACAGACCATCATCAGCCCGGAGACAAACTTCCCGATTGTCCCGTATTCAATCCGCACGCGTGCGCAAAAACGGATACAGCGTTCCGCGATCTGTGCGGTGCGGGAGTCGCCTTGAGACTTGTAGAAGCGCTTGCGGGCGTTGACGAAAGCAAAAAATATTACGATATCGCCGCGCTGGCTACTGTCGCTGACGTTGTGCCGTTGCTTCGCGATAACAGGGTGATAACTTATTACGGCCTTATCAGCATAAACAAGCGTTACAGGAGAGGGGTATCCCTGCTTGTCGACAGTTGTATGAAGTACCCCGTTACCTCGTCCGATATTGCTTTTAAACTGGCGCCGAGGATAAATGCGATGGGCAGGGTAAAGGACGCGAATGAAGTCGTCGAGCTTTTCGTGGAAAACGATATGTTTCTGCTCAAATGCCTTGTTGAAGATATAAACAAGGCAAACGACGCGCGACAGCAACTGACGGACGATCTGACCGAGGACTGCTTGTCAAAGCTGAAAGACTACGATTTTGAAAACGATCCTTTCATTATACTTTACGCGCCCTATTGGGACGACGGAGTGCTGGGCATTACGGCTTCGCGGATCGCAGGGATGTTTTCTCGCCCGGTCTTGCTGTTTACGAAGAACAAAGGAGTGCTCAAAGGCTCTGGAAGAAGCGTCGCAGGAGTGAATATACTCGAATGCGTAAAACACGCCTCGTGTTATCTGACGCGTTTCGGAGGGCATCCTATGGCATGCGGTCTGGGGCTTGAGGAGAGCAATTTCGAGGACTTTCGCACCGCGGTCAATGCATACGCCAAGGAAGTTTACGGCGATATTTCCGCAAAAGCGGAGAGAAAATGCGACTGCGTGTTGACAAAGCCTTTAGATGTGTCGGTTACAAAACAGCTTATGTATCTTCAGCCTTTCGGAGAAGGCAATCCTGCGCCTGTGTTTGCGATCGACGAGCGCAAAAGTTCTTTTGTTCCGTTCGGAGACGGCACTCATCTCAAGGCGCGCATCAAGAATATGGAAGTGCTCGCGTTCGGAATGTACGAGGACAGAGAATATCTCAACAGCGATGCCGAAAAGCGTCTGTATCTCGACATATCATACAGCGTTTTCAACAATACGGAGCGCACTCAGGCAGTTGTAAGAAGCGTACTGCCGGGAGGTCTGCCGGACGACGACGTATGTTTTGAATACAATCTGAGAAGGGGGGCGGCGAGACCCGAGGTCGGGGACGCAAAAATACGCGATATATCTTTTGAAGAAGCAAAAAGGCTTGCGGAGCGGTCATACGGAACGGCGTTCGTTGCGTTCGACAAACAGACCGCGGAAAAGGCTGCGGCTCAGTTCTCTCTGGGCGTTGCATACGGCAAAGGAGAGGGCAAGCTGCCTGTCACGCAGGTGCTGTTGTGTCCGACGAGCGGTGCGACGGCTTTCTATTCTGACGTCGTGCTTCTTGAAATGCCTCTCAACGGCAGCGCGGAGTTCGCAAGAAATGGCGAAGTCGCGCTTTTCGGGAGCGGCGCACTGGCAGACTCGTACCGAGAGCACGCGCCCGTATATGAAGAATTGGGCGCCGTATACCGCGCGGTAAGGAAACGTACGGGAAGCGGTCGGTATACCGACGTAAACGCGCTGTATGCCGACGTAGCGTCCGATACCGATGTGGAAAAACACAAATTCCTGATATGCATTTATGTGTTTAGGGAGCTGAAGCTGCTGACGCTTATCCCCGATATCAGGTGCGTCCACGGCGTAAAGGCGGATCTGACCGCAAGTACGCTTTACAAGGCGGTCTGCGGCTGAAGAAATTGCGTCAAAACCGGTATTTTGTTTATTTTGGGTATTGATACCCTGCAAAAACGTGGTATTATATAAGTAAAGAAGCGCGCAAGCGGCATAAATAAGGTATGGCAATGATTGAAGATTTTCTCACACAGATCGAAAATACCTATTCGGACGCGAGCTATCAGAGGATAGTGCGTGCGTATTACTTTGCAAAATCCGCGCACAAAGGACAACTGAGGCACTCGGGAGAGGAATACTTTATTCACCCCGTATCCGTTGCAACTATTCTCGTAGAACTCGGACTGGACTGCGACACGATAATCGCCGCGCTTCTGCACGACGTTGTAGAAGATACGGGGGTTACCGAGGAGGAGATCGAGACTGAATTCGGTCACAGCGTCGTAATGCTTGTCGACGGAGTGACCAAGCTGAGCAAACTCAACTTCAAATCCCGTGAGGAAGCGCAGGCGGAAAACCTGAGGCGAATGTTCCTCGCGATGAGCAACGACATCAGGGTCATAATCATCAAGCTTGCGGACAGGCTTCACAATATGCGCACGCTGTCCTACCGCAAGGAGGAGGACAGGATAAGGGTCGCCAAGGAGACGCTCGAGATCTACGCGCCTATAGCTGCACGTCTCGGTATCGCAAGCGTAAAAGGAGAACTTGAGGATCTGTGCCTCAGATATCTGCATCCTGACGACTATTACGATATAGCCGAAAAGGTCGCGTCAACCAAGGTCGAAAGGCAGAAGCTCGTAGAATCCATTACCGCAGACCTTCGCAAGATGCTTGACGAACTGGGTATAAAAGGCGATATAAACGGGCGTCCGAAGCATTTTTACAGCATATGGCGCAAGATGAAAAAGGGCAAGAGCTTTGAGGAGATCTACGATCTCACCGCCGTCAGAATCATCGTTGATACGGTCAAGGATTGTTACGCGGTGCTCGGTGCGATACATACTATGTGGAAGCCGCTTCCCGGCAGATTCAAGGATTATATTTCAGTGCCGAAAACCAATATGTATCAGTCGCTTCACACGACGGTGCTGTCCAGTTACGGTTCGCCGTTCGAGATACAGATTAGAACGCATGAAATGCACCGCGTTGCAGAATACGGTATCGCCGCGCACTGGAAGTATAAACAGGGCGTTGCAGGCGGCAGCTCATCTATAGACGACAATAAACTCGCGTGGATAAGAAGCGTTATGGAGTTGCAGAACGACGTCAGCGATTCGCGCGAATATCTGGATATGCTCAAGCTCGACCTTTACGTCGATCAGGTTTTCGTATTCACTCCCAAGGGCGAGGTGATAAATCTCCCTGCAGGCGCGACAGGTATAGACTTTGCATATGCAATACATTCGCAGGTCGGCAACAAGTGCGTAGGCATCAAAATAAACTCCAAAATGGTGCCCGTGGATACGGTACTGACCAACGGAGACGTCGTTGAAGTCGTCACGTCCAATACTGCTAAAGGACCGTCCAGAGACTGGCTTAAATTCGTCAAAACGCCGTCGGCAAAGAGCAAAATAAAAAGCTTTTTCAAAAAAGAACTGCGAGACGAAAACGTCAAGCGCGGCAAAGATATGCTGGAGCGCGAGGCAAAGCACAAGAATTATCAGCTTTCGGATCTTGTGGCGCTTTCTTCGTGGCGCGACTATATAAAACAGAAATACAACATATCCGATCCCGACGAGATATTCGGCATGGTCGGTTACGGCGAGCTTACTACCAATCAGGTGCTTACCAAAATGATCGAGTTCTACAAGGTGGAAGAATGCAAGAAAGAACCCGTCATCGAGGTCAAGCCTTCAACGGCGCGCAAACGCAAGAACGACAGCGGCATTATCGTCAAAGGCTTCGACGATCTGAAAATACGCTTTTCACATTGCTGTACGCCTGTGCCCGGCGACGAGATCATCGGATATATTTCGAGAAGCCGCGGCGTTACTATACACAGGGCGGATTGCCCCAACGTGAAGTATCTTGAACCCGAACGCCTGATAGAGGCGGTATGGCCTGCGCAGAGCGCTGCCGGAGACAAGTTTGTTTCATCGCTCGGCATAACCGCAGAAGACAGGACGGGACTGGTCATAGAAGTCGCAACGCTGATAAACAATATGAAGGTTACGATGACAAATATCAATGCACGTGCCGAAAAGAACGGTACGGCGGTGATAACTGTCACGGTCGAGATAGGCAACGTTTCGGATCTCGAAAACCTTATAAACAAGATCGGGCAACTTAAGGGGGTTACGTCGGTTTCGAGAACGAACAACGTTTGACGGAAATTCCTTCTTATGTGACGGCAGAGCTAGCGGCGGTCATCCGCCGCAGTTTTATGTTGCGGCGTGCCGAAAATATTATATGTATAAAATCTGTCGGGGCGAATGTTTTCAGCCTTTTGACGGGTGCATGTATTTGCGTGCTTGTGCGGTGAAAGTACAAACCGCAAGCTATCGCATAATTCGACAAATAAGGCTTTGCGGATAAAATACGGCAAAAAAGATCGGCGACCCTTGCAATTCCGACTATGCAAAGCCTGAATGGAAACAGAAACTGTTTAAGAAAAATAAAAGAGAGGTAAAAATGAGAGCGGTAATTCAGAGAGTGAACAATGCGACGCTGACCGTGAACGGCGAGAAGATATCGTCGATAGGCGAGGGATTCCTCGTGCTTGTCGGTTACACGGACGGCGACGACGAAAAGAAGATAGACTACGTGGTGGACAGAATTGTCGGCATGAGAATATTCCGTGACGAAAACGGCAAGCTCAACAAGACGCTTAAAGATATCGGCGGAGAAGTGATGTGCGTGTCCAATTTCACGCTGTACGGCAATGCGGCGACGGGCAGGAGACCCGATTTTTCCAAATCGGCACACTTTGCGGTCGCAAAACCTATGTACGACTACACTTTGAAACAGTTTGAAAAATTGCTCGGCAAGGTTGCAAGCGGAGTTTTCGGCGAGCATATGCACATAGATATGTCCAACGACGGACCTGTCACTATGATAATCGAAAAGTGAGGTTGATATGAAGATAAAGAAAATTTCACTGGTCACCAACTGTTATCTCGTCTACGATGAAAAAACTAAAGAAGGATTTTTGGTCGACTGCTACAATGCGACGTTCTGCATGAGAGCCGCAGAGGAGGAAGTGGTAAAAATCAAGGCAATACTCGTAACGCACGGTCACTACGATCACATTACGGGAGTCGCCGCATTGAAAGAGAAAACGGGCGCAAAAATTTATATGCACGATTCGGATATAGAAAAGATAGCCGACAGCATGAAAAATTTCGGTTGGCTGTCCGGTGTGACGGTTGTTCCTTTTGACGTCGACGTGGCGCTTAAGGGAGGGGAAGTCTTCGATTTATGCGGCATCGAGGTGCGTGTTATCCATACCCCCGGGCACAGCGAGGGAAGCGTCTGTTACGTTGTCGGCGATACGATATTCTGCGGCGATCTTCTGTTCAGAAATTCATACGGTCGCTACGACAATTACGACGGCAGTTTTGAAAAACTAAAGAAAAGCGCAGAGTCGCTGTTTGCGCTCGAGGGCGATTACCGTGTTCTTCCGGGACACGACAGGGAGACGACGCTTGATTACGAGAGGAAGCACAATCCCGTGCTTGAGGAAATATGATAGGAATAAGGTTTGAAACCAACGCAGAAAAGTACTATGCCGACTATATGGAAGTGGTCAGAGAGTTTGAGCCTCACCTCGTTGACAAGGAGGGAGGAGAGAGACTTTTTCTGCAACTTGAATCGGACGGCGAACAAGTAAAAGTTATAATATCAAGCGCATTACTGCCGTCAAACTATTATGAAATAAGTCAAAAAATAGATATATCCAGAAGTGAACTGGCTAAAATAGCGCAAATCAAGCGATTTTCCAAGGTTGTGCTGTACGACGCACTGAAAAAGATCTCGGGAGTCGATCTGCCTTACGGCTCGCTTACGGGGATACGTCCGACAAAACTTTATCACGACCTTTTGTCTCAGGGAAAGGACGCGCAAAAAGAGTTTGAAGAAGATCTTCGCGTCAGCGCATCCAAGACGAAACTTATCGGAGATATAGTGAAGAATCAATCGTCCGTCTATCTGAAAGAGGAAGGCGTTGCCGACGTGTTTGTCAATATCCCGATATGCCCTACAAGGTGCGTTTACTGTTCTTTCATCTCGGCGGAATTTTCCAAGATAAAAAAGCAGGTGCCCGCATACTGCGATCTGCTGACTAAAGAACTCGAGGACTGTAAAAAACTGATTGCCGAGACAGGTTATAAGATAAGAAGCGTATACGTAGGAGGAGGCACTCCCACGTGTATATCCGACGACGATTTTCTCAGGATACTTTCGCTTTGCGACTTCGGTCAATCAGAGTTTACCGTGGAAGCTGGCAGACCCGACACTATCACTGAAAATAAGTTAAAAATTATGGACGAAACGGGAGTGACGCGCATTTCTATCAATCCGCAGTCGTTCAATCAGTCCACGCTTGACGTCATCGGCAGGAGACATTCGGTCGACGACGTATACCGCGCTTACGAATGCGCGAGGAAATATTCTTTCGATATCAATACCGATCTCATTGCGATGCTTCCGGGGGAGGGCTTCGACGAGTTTGCTCATTCGGTAGACTGCGCCGTGGCTATGCGACCCGAAAATATCACGGTGCATACCCTCGCTCTGAAAAAAGGCTCTGTACTCAAGGTAGGAGGCTACGACAACACGTCGGACGAACTCGCGGCAAAAATGGTGGATTACGCGAGAGAAGCGGTGCAAAAAGCGGGTTATTCTCCCTATTATATGTACCGTCAGAAGTATGTCAGCGGCAATCTCGAAAACGTCGGATACGCCTTGCAGGGCAAATACTGTCTCTACAACGTCGACATAATGGAGGAGACTACTACGATAATCGCAAACGGTGCGGGCGGTATATCGAAAAAGCTCGATCTGTCGCGCAATCTGCTCGAAAGATGCGCCAATCCCAAAGGTCTCGACGTCTATCTCGCCAGGGGGAGTGAAGTTTTTGATAAAAAACGCGCCTTCTTTACGCAGGGCGCAAATGACTGATACGTCGCACCTCGTCTGCTGTCAGATTGCAATGATTGAGACTCCGGCTTTTATTGTCTTGCAAATAAAGCGCGAAAAGCTGCATTTTTGCCGTCTCGGGCTTGTTTAGGATACTAAAAGTCCGCCCGTATCGGCTTGCAGGAATTGAAATTACGAAGCGTATTTGTCCACCGGCGACAGGCGGGAAATCGATATATTTATGCGTGTCCCCGCAGTTGGTAACGCTTAAGAAAAAACTTTTCTTATGCGCCGCATTTTGGTTGATTAATAATTTTTTTTATGTTAATATACTAACTGTACCTCGACCGGGATAGACAAAAACTCCGATGTTTTTCTCAGTCGCAGGCAAATTAATTTTCCAACGAAGGAGGCAAAACAATGGAAAAGAATCTTACCAAAGAGCAGATCATTGCTCAGTACGCACAGCACGAAGGAGACACCGGTTCTCCCGAAGTTCAAATCGCTCTTCTCACCGCGAGAATAGAACAGCTCAACGAGCACTTCGCGGTACACAAGAAGGACTTTCACAGCATGAGAGGTCTCAAGCAGATGGTCGGCAAGCGCCGCAACATGCTCGCATACCTCAAGAACAGCGATATCGAGCGTTACCGCGCGCTTATCGCCAAGCTGGGTCTCAGAAAGTAAAAGGCAACGGGGGTGTCGGTTTCGGCAACCCCGTTTTTCTGTGCGAAAGCCGTCCGCGGGCTATAAACGCGGCAATTCTTTGATAAAAAATAAAGGTATATACAACGTACTAATTGGAGGTTAGTAATGGAAAGAAAGATTTTTTCCACTCAGATCGGCGGCAGAGAAGTGACCGTCGAAACGGGCGCGTATTGCGGA
>CALWKV010000053.1 GCA_944381355.1 uncultured Christensenellaceae bacterium
TCGGAAACCTATGGCGTAAAACAAAAACGGCTTCGCATTGTTAAGCGGGCAATGATACGCGACAGCGATCACTGTTCCCGCCACGCGGGCGCCTCAGGGCTGGTTCGTATTATTCAGGTCTGGTATACCATAAAGATCTGAAGAATGCACACATAAAAGGACGGGCAACCCTTGGAAGCGTTAATTTCTCACGAGAACCCTTAATCCGACGACACGGTTCAATCAGGAGAGTGACCGCGTATATTCCGTCTGTACATCGCCTTAAAAACATTACAGATAGTGCGACGGTATTGATTTGAGCATTTTTCCTGAGTTAAATTCCGTATTGTAATATCTTTGCGGTAATGCTATAATATATACGAAGGGCGCGGGAATCGGGTTTTATTCCGATCCGTGCGAAAAACCGGCTTGTCGGCGTTCGCAGTGCCGAAGGAGGATCATATGGAATTGAAAAGTTTCGTCAGACGAAATCTTAAATGGGTGATATGCGGTCTTTTCGGAATACTTAATCTGATCTTGATGGCAATACCGTATATGGCGTATTGCAGTTACAGCGTAGACGTATACAGCGAAACTCACGTCGACACATTCAATGCGACGAGAGACGGTCTTAGCGCTTACGATATGTTCAGTTTAGGCAAATTGCTGGGGCATACACGGGCGGCAGCGGCGGGCGGCGCGGCGGGCGCGTTCGGCGTGTTTGCATTGATAGTCGGCTTGTTTATGATACTTATCTGCGCTGCGGGAATACTCAAGAATGTCGGAGCGCTTCCGATCCCAGACAAAATCGGGAAATTCAGAGTTGATCTTGCAGTAGATATAGCGTTTATCGCGACGATCGCGTTGAACGTGCTGATACTCATATGCATAAGCACGGTACACGGCATTACGCTCCGCGAAGCGTATATTGACGATCAGATATTCACGGTAGGCTATTCTATATCGGCGGGAGTATTCTTTACGCTCGTATTCGCGGCAGGCGCATACGCCGCAATGATCCTGCTTGACAAAAAACTGCCCAAGGACCCGTGTATAGTTACGATATGTTCGGCTTGCGGAAAGAGATGTTTGTCAAAATCGGCATTTTGTACCGAGTGCGGCGCGCCCACCGAAAAGATCAAGGACGGGGATTTTTCTCTCGCATGTGAAAAATGCGGAAGAAAAGCCCGCTTCAGATACGAATTCTGTCCCGTATGCGGAGGCAGAGTAGTCCTGAAAAAGAATGAGGAAAGCGTAAAAGACGAAACTAGCGCAACTGTCGCAAAAGAGGAGAGCGTAGCGGAACTGCCCGTGAAGGATGAGGAAAAGAAGGACGTCGCGATGACAAAACCGGAGGAAGGCAACTTTTCGCTCATATGTGAAAAATGCGGCAGGAAAGCTCTCGAGGGATACAACTTTTGTCCCTTATGCGGCGGCAGAATAGTAAGAATAAAAGAGGAAACTGTAGCCGTCAAAGAAGAAGAGTCAGAGGCGTCCGTCAAAGAGGAGAGCGTAGCAGATCAGCCCGCGATTGAGAAAAAGGACAATACTGTCGTCGGGATGAGAAAGGCAACCTCAACTGCCGACAAGAAGAATAAAGAGCAGAACAAGCGACAAAAAGAAGGAAAAAAAGAAGAGACGGCAAGAGTGTCGCATCCCTCGTCGGACGAAGGCTGAAACGGACGGGGTTGACAACTTGCCTGTCATAAGCTATATTTTAAATAAGCGAGGTGGCTTATGAGAAATAGGATATCGACTGTCGCGATCGCCGCGGTGATGATGACGGCGTTGATCGTCTCGTTTACGGCGTGTACGATGACGACGACTGACCCGTCAGACGCGATTCAGGAAAAAACAACGCTCGAAGCGGCGAAGATACTGACCGAAAACGGGAATTGGATCGACGCGCCCGAAGGGATCGGGGAGCAGCTTTTCGATCTGATAAAGGAAGTCGGAGAGCTGAAGTCGGAGACTCTCGACGTTGCGATCAGCGGAAGTTCGACGATAGAGACCGTATACGACTATTCTTTCAAGCTGTCTATAAAGACGGGCAATTTCTTTTTGCGCAAGCAGGGAGAGTTTACTTACAAAGTGGGCGAGAGGTTTACGCGCACCTATGAAAGCGGCAACGTCAACGAGCGTTACGAGGAGAAAAAACTCGTGGTGACGAGGACGTTTTCAAAAGACGTCGCGACGTTGTCGGAAGTACAACTTCAACTTGTCAGAGACGTATTCGAGCCGATAAACGCCGAGGTGATGAATGAAGCGTTTGAAAAGGTCGCGACGAAGTCAGAGGAGTCGGGATATCTCGTCAGCGAAATAGGACAGGAAGAATTGACGAATGCGTTTTATACCGTATTCGAGTTCCCTTTGGACGCAAGAGACCACTTATTGAGAGGATACGCCATAGACACTGCCGACGGCACGAATTACGTTTTTCTTACCGATTCTGCGGAATGGGCGAAAAAAGTCGACGACCAGCCCAACGGCGGCGCGGTCGGCAGAGTGTGCTTCTTCGCGAGATCTTATTACAATGCGATCGGAGAAACGCTGAGGAGCTGAAAAACTGACAACGTCAAGTTGAAAACGAAAACGTCTTGTGCGTTTTCGTTTTTTCATAAATCGCCTTGCAGGAAGCGTGCGGCGCTTGGCAGTGACAGGCGCGGGGCAACCCGACTGTATTTGAAGAAAAGTCTCATATCGCGAGGCATTGTTGACTTTGCGCACGCATTGGCTTATACTATAATTTAATCGACAATCTGGCGGGATATATGACTGATCTGCTTATTAAACTTTTCGTCAAAAACAAAGACGACGTGCAAAACCAACATGTCAGGAGCAGTTATGCGACGCTTTCGGGCATCACGGGCATAATCGCCAATTTTCTGCTGTTCGTAGGCAAGCTGACGATAGGTATTTTATCCGCTTCGGTATCCATAATCGCCGACGCGTTCAACAATATAGGCGACGCGGGATCTTCTGTGGTCACTCTGGTCGGTTACAGGCTTTCGGGCAAGCACGCGGATAAGGAACACCCTCTCGGGCACGGCAGACTGGAGTACATAACCGCGTTTATAGTGGACGTACTCATCATCTTCGTCGGAGTAGAGCTGTTTAAAACGTCGGTCGAGAAGATAATAGAGCCGGGCGAGACGGCGATAAGCACCGTGACGCTCGTATTCCTCGGGGTTGCCATTTTTGTGAAACTCTGGCTTTTCCTATTTTACCGCAAGATAGCAAAGAGGATAAATTCGCAGGCGATCAAGGGTGCATCGTTTGACAGTATATCGGACGTGGTCGCGACGACTCTGGTCATGCTATCGGCGTTGCTGTCGAGGTTCGCGGACGTCAATATCGACGGCTATGCGGGCATACTCGTCGCCGCGTTTATATTCTATACGGGAGTAAAGGCGGCGAAAGAGACGATAGATCTGCTTCTGGGTGGCTCGCCCGACAAGGAAATACTAAAAAAGATCTCCGAATTCGTAAAGAGATACCCTGACGTGATCGGTATTCACGACGTTATGGTGCACGATTACGGCCCCGGCAGGCAGATAATATCTTTTCATGCGGAAGTGTCGGCCAAGAGCGATTTCAGTTACGTACACGACGTGATAGACAATATAGAGCGCGATTTTCAGAAAGAATACGGATATCTTGTCACCATACACCTCGATCCGATCGTGGTCGACGACGAAAAAGTCAGCGAGATGTACGGTTTCGTAAAGGCGACGGTCAAAGAAGTGGACGAGAATTTTTCGATACACGATTTCAGAATGACCTACGGCGGCAACCATATCAATCTGATATTCGACCTGCTTATACCCGTTGACAGCAAGTACGGCGACGAAGAAGCGGCAAACGCGGTCGAAGAAAAGATAAAATCTATGCGCCCCGAGTGCAATTGTGTGATAAAAGCGGAGCATCCTTACGTATGAAACATTGTATGAAACTGGACAAAGCGCCTTTCAAAGCGGTCAAAGACGGTGAAAAGTGCATCGAAATGAGACTTTACGACGAAAAAAGGCGGGCGATTTCTGTCGGCGACGAAATTGAATTCACCTGTACAGACGGCGGCGCAAGGTTGTCTGCGACCGTCGGCGCGCTTTATGTGTTTAAAGATTTCAAAGAGCTTTACAGCGCGCTTCCCGCGTCGGATATAGGCTATAAGGGCAGAGAAGACAGCGCCGACTACCGCGATATGTATGCCTATTACAGCCGTGAAAAGATAGACGAATGCGGCGTGGTAGGTATAGGACTCCGCGACGTGAAGCCGCTCTGACGCCCAGACTAAAAGGATAAAAAATTTTTAAAGGTGTAGAATAAAAAGGATATGTGCACCGTTATTTCATTTGTTAAAGACTCGCTGTTTTTCGGCAGAAATATGGATATCGAATACGACTTCGGTCAGAAGATCGCGGTTATGCCGCGTGAGTTCGCTTTCGGCACAAAGAGGGCGGGGACGCTGCTGAAACATTACGCGATGATAGGAGTTGCGCGCGTGGAGGACGGTTGTCCTCTCTACGCAGAAGCCTG
>CALWKV010000054.1 GCA_944381355.1 uncultured Christensenellaceae bacterium
AATTCAAACGAACACAGCGACACGGTAAAGTTTACCGACAAGCATTTTGACGAAATAGAAAAGCAGGTCGACAAAGCCTGCTCTTCTTATAAAAATAAGTTCAAGCAAACTCCACTCTGCGGCACCAAGCATGGAGCAGCCGAAATAATCGGTTGCTTCTTTTTCGTTAACGCATATGGTGCGGAAACATACTGTTATAAACGTTAACCTTTATATGCTTTGTCAAACTAAACTGCGATTTTATTTGACTGATCGCACGCGCGATTTTATAATATTAGCAATAGCTTTTGATAAAGGAGTATCGATTATGTCCAAAGAAAAGATTTTGACGGTACAGGATATCTCATGCGTGGGACAATGCTCCCTCACCGTAGCTCTCCCCGTCATCTCTGCTTGCGGGATAGAGACCTGCGTATTGCCTACTGCAGTGCTCAGTACTCACACGGCTTTCAAACCCGGCTGGACTTTCCGCGATCTGACGTGCGATATTCAGCCCATATCCGAACATTGGAGCAAAGAAAACATTACCTTTAAAGCGATCTATACCGGATATCTCGGCAGCCGCGAACAGGTCGATCTAATTCTCGGTCTCATCGACAAACACCTTGAAAAAGGCGGCGCCGCCATCGTCGACCCCGCAATGGCAGACGGCGGAATGCTGTACAAAGGCTTCCCGTCCGACTTCCCCAAGGATATGGCAAGGCTGTGCGCAGTCGCAGACGTGATCCTGCCCAACATTACCGAAGCCTGCCTGATGACGGATACTGAATACAAGAGCGAATACGGCGAAAAATATATCGTAGCGCTTCTCAGAAAGCTGGCTCTCCTCGGCTGCAAAAAGGTCGTACTGACAGGCGTATCTTTTGACCCGAAAAAACTCGGCGTTGCCGTATACGACTGCTCGGACGATACCGTGGAGTATTATTTCAACGACAAACTTCCCCGTATGTCTCACGGCACGGGCGACGTTTACGCTTCGGCATTCGTAGGCGCATATATGAATGGCAAAAGCGTATACGACAGCGCGGCGCTCGCGGCGGATTTCACCGTCAGAACGATCGAGGCGACTATGGACGACGACAGTCATTGGTACGGCGTCAAGTTTGAAAAAGAACTGCCTTATCTTATCAAGAGGCTTTCAGAATAAAAAACGGTATAACATCGAAATTAAAAGACGGGATCGCTCTGACGCCCGTCTTTTTTTGATCCTTGCATATGTTAAAACCGTGAACAATTAAATTATTTTTCGTGCCCGTGTAGGTTAGACGTTGTTTTTTCTCTTGACTTTCGCAAGTCGCGCTGCTTCTTCCTTGCTCTTTTGCGACACGCGGAAACTGTCTCTCATCTTATATGCTGCTATCCTGAGCACTTCGTCGGATACCATTGCCGTTTTCATAAGTTCTATGCCCGCGCCTTCGTCATGACTTTCTGCCGTGCAGATAAGCCATCCGACCGCCATATCGATATAGTAGTCTTGCGCTTTTACCGCGTTTATCGTCTCTCTTATCCCGTCGATGTATTCTCTGTCCGCAAAATTGCCCACTATCACGACAAGACCTATACGTGCAGTCCAGACGTCGGGACTTTTTGCGAACGCGCACATATCTTTAAAAAACCTCTCGTCTTTGCATTTAAGCGAAGTACACGTGATATCGCAGACCGCCCAGTCGTCTATCTCCGCGGCGAAAGCGCGAAGTCTCTCTATCTTGTCTGAATACGGCTCTTTTACGCTTGCAGAAATTATGCCCGCAAGCATGGCGTGCTCGTACAAAATAATCGGACGTACGGCGAGAAATTCGCGCCATTCGCCCGATCTTATAATTTCTTTTGCCAATGTTCTCAGTACGGGCACTCTTACGCCGACGCGTTCGTAACGAGTATGCGTGAGCGCGCCGTGAAAATCCCTGTACTTTGCGTCCTCGTACGCCTTTAGCAGTTCTCTGATTCTTTCCTCATTCCACATAATTCAGTCTGTCGGAGCGACGTAATGCGTGTCTCCGCAATAATATACGAGCGTATCTTCAGTGTTCTCTTTTCTGCTCTTTGCCGATTTCGACGAGGTTATCAGCAAAAATTCGTGCGTGAACGATTCTTTATAGTTTGTGGATTTGAGATTGCTCCAGGTGCTGTCTACGATATACCACTTTTCATTGATGAGAACTTTGTTCCACGCATGCGGCGCTTTGTCAGACGTCTGACCGTTGACCTTGACTGCCGTAATGCCCTCGATGCTGCACAAAAGTACAAAAGTCTTGGCAATGCCGTTGCAGACCGCTATGCCGTTTTCGAGCACGCCTTCAAGGTAGAAGCTGTCGTATGAATAGAACGGGTCGTATCTGCTCTCTGACGGCTCTATACCATCCATGCTGCTTACGAGATTATAATCGTAAACGACGTTCTTGCCCAGCCAGTCGTAGATCGCGTGCACCTTTTCGTAATCGGTCATATCGTCATCGATATACGTACGGCACACGTCTTTTGCAAGCTCGTACAGTGTCTCCGCCGCGCTTCCCGCGACGGGTACGGGTCTGAAGCCTGCCTCTGCGGCAAAGAATAGCTGATCGCTGGTAGAGACGGATACCCCTTCTCTTTCCTCTATCGCGAAGTCGTCGAACGACGCGCTTCTCGTTGACTTTTCAAGATGAAACACGTTGGAGGACGACTCGGTATAAGATGAAGTGCTGTCATAGAGCGCCTCGTTCTGCGAAGTCATGGAAATGCCTATTCTGTATGCACCGTCTCCCAACTTGTATGCCGCGAAAGAGTATTTTATCGACTCTTTGTATTTTCTGCAGGAATCGGCAAACGCGTTCATCACCGAAGTAGCGCTTGACAATTTCATAGAAGGTGAGACATAAACATCCATATATGTCATCGTCTTGCTTCCGTTCACCGTATTGAATACCGCAGTATCGAGATCGTCGTTGTACAGTATCATATAATAGGCAAGGAAATCCATCTCCTCGTCGCAATCGATGTATCTGTTAAAAGTGCTGCCGAGATAATTAAAGCCTTGATCGGGATCGAGATACTCCGACAAAGACGCCGTATTGTCCACATATGCTAAAGTCGCGCTTGTCGCGGGCGTCGACAGACCGCCGACATAACTCTTTACACAGACGGAACATTTGCCTCCCGCAGCAACGATCCCCGTCAGATCGAAGGACGTACCGTCGAATTTTTCGGGATACTCGTCACTTGAATATATTACCCCGTCGACGACGACCTCATATTTGTCTATCGGATAATCTACCGACCAGCATAGTTTAAGCTCGGGATATGCGTCGTCAAACTCATACGTCAGACCGTAGCACATTATACTCGAAGAATAGATGAAAATATAGAAATCAATGATGCCCTTGGTTGTGAACAGTTCAACCTTGTGAACTCCGTATTCAAGCGCTTTAAGATAACTTTCCTTGAAGTTGACAGAACCTGCCACCAACACGTAATTAGAAGTGGAATTGGCGATTTTTTCTCCGTCGACGCTCACGGCAAGAGTGCTCGCAGACCCGTTGTAGGAGACCTTTAGTCCGTCGGACGCGCTTTCTGAATTCTTATTATAGACATATGCGCCGTAATTCGGGAGATCAACGCCTACAGGAACGTCGGTCAGACCGCATAGCGTAACGTAAAAATCGAAAGCCTTGCCGCTCTCAGTTACCGCAGTGAACACGGTATCCGTCCCTTCGTCCACGTTGACGAACAGCGAGATTTCCAGTTCTACCGCATTGTTTGCCGCGTCGTACGACCAGCCTTTTGACACTTGCGTATTGTTTTTGAAAAGTCGGACAACTTTGTCCGTGTTATCTGTCAAAGCGATCGAAATGCCGCCGAGCGAAGTTACCGACATGTAATTGAAGCTCTGCTTGGCGCCGACGGGAAGATCGAGTGCAGGCACTCCCGAAGGCAAAACGTCTTCAGGCGGAACGTAAGGATCGTCCTGATCTCCGCTTTCATTGGGATCGTTATCCTCGGGCACCGTAACGTCTATCTGCGTATCCTCTTTTTCTACGAGGATATACGCCTCGGCAGAATTGCCGAACAGACTGTTGGAGCTGATCACGCATACTCCCACCCAGTATTTACCGTCCTCGGTCAGGACGTAATTTGTATCCGTAACGGTGACCGTTTCGCTTATCGCCTCACCGCGTACTCCGTCGTTATCTCTGTACAAAGTCACGTCGTAACCGTCCGCAAAACTTCTCGCAGCCCACGAAACCACGCCGTTTTCATATTCGAGAACGGGCGCCGAAAGCGTAAATTTCAACGAAGAACACGCACCCAGCCCCAGCGATGCAAGGGTCAGGATCACGAGGATTATTGACGTTAAAACAATCGTGCGCTTTTTCATACACGTATATTATATCATACGCGCGACGATATTTCAACATCCTGCACAACTTCGTCCCCCGAGGCAGACGTCGATTTTGCAATTAAAATGCGCGCCGCATAAATACGGCGCGCAAGTCATCGCTTTTGACGATCGTCATTGTTCAGACTGCGAAGAATCTTTTGACCGTACGGCCTTTTCTTCATCGCTAAGTTGCCCTATCGCAACGTCGTTTGCTTCGGAACTTATCGTCTCATCGCATACGGGCATATCTTTTTCGAGCTTTTCTTTTATTATATTCGCGGCAACAGGCGAAGCGGGCGTGACGTACTTGTCATCGGTTTCGTCCTCTGTCGGGAACTTCTTGAAAGTAAGCTTGAGGAATATCGGTGTGAGAAGCGAGGAAAGGATGACAAGAAGAATCACCGCAGGCAGGTATGCCGAAGACATAATGCCCTCTTCTATGCCTTTCTGAGCGACGATCAGGCAAACCTCTCCTCTGACCATCATGCCGAGTCCGACCTCGAGACTCTCGTGCGGTTTATACTTGCAGATAAGACTGCCGCTGGCACAACCTACGAGCTTTGCCGCCATACCGCATATCACGAATGTAAGACTGAACAGAATGACTGTCCACGAAAAGTTGTCGACAAGCGCTTTATAATCCAGACCTATTCCTATATTGGCGAAGAAGATCGGGCTGAACAACATATAGGCACTCATATCTATACGACGTTCGACGTACTCGGTCTGCTTCATATTGGACATCATCATACCTGCGACGAATGCGCCTGTAATAGCCGCAACTCCGAAAAGTTCTTCGGAAAACCATGCAAACAGGAACGCCGTCGCGAGACCGAATATAGAAAGCCTTCTCGTATGAGGGAACTTCTTGCTGAGGAACTTGAAAACGAAATGGATCGCTATACCGAACGCGATAGCTATTATGAAGAACATAACGACGTTGATAAGCACCTGTACGCCGGAAGATACCGTAGCAGGATCGGTGAAAAGATCCACCAGCTTATATCCCCACGTCTTGCTGTCAACGTCTCCCGTTGCAAATGCGAGAATGACGATGCCGATAATATCGTCAAGCACTGCCGCCGTAACGATGCTTGCGCCGACTTTGCCGTGTATCTTTCCTATTTCCTTGAGTACTGCGACCGTTATGCCGACAGACGTAGCCGTCAGTATCACGCCGAAGAAAAACCTTTCTTTAAGATCGAGACCCGGAATAATCCACGACACTCCGAATCCTGCCGCAAGAGGCACGATGACTCCGAGACTCGTGATGAGCACGGACGCTACACCGTTTTTCTTGAGTTCTTTGAAATTTGTCTCCATACCGGCGGTAAACATTATCATCACAACGCCTATCTCGGCAAAAGGCTTGAGCTCTGAAGTGTTTTCGATGATGCCGCTTACTCCTATCAGAATACCTGCAATAAGGGCGCCGACAACTTGAGGCAAACCGAGTTTGCGCATCAGAATGCCGAGCACCTTGGTCAGCAACAGGATCAATGCCAGGTGTAAGAAAATTTCATAGCTGAATACATATCCCATAAATGCACCTCCCGTTTCCCCCTTAATCGACTTTAACTATTATAGTACCGCGGCACCCGTTTGTCAACACTAAAAAAGATAAAAATTTCCCGCCATCGACGTCCGCGCGTCGTCACGTAACTCTTTTGCAAGCAGAAGAAAACATGCGTATTTTCACAAAAAAGACGAAACACAAAAAAATACGATAGCAAAAGCTACCGTATAGTTATATACCGTATAACAATTTGTATTTTATGTCTTAAATCCGATGATTACTCCGCGAGAATTACGTCGAGAAGCCCTCTGAGATTGACCAGCTCTTCCTTGGACAAAGTCACGCCCTTGCCCATCTTTTCGCCACCCGGAGACCACTCTCTGATGTCGTATTTCGGCTCTTTCTGATTCCAGCTAATGAGTTTGATTTCCTTCTTCCAACCCTTACTGGATTCTGAAAGACTACCGTAAGTTTTGACCACTTCGTAATCGAATTCTTTTGCCATAAAACTTTATCCTCCATTGGCACGCAACATTGTATCTGTATTATATCATACCTGCGCCCGCATTTCAATAGTAAAAATAAAATATTTATAAATTTTATTTAGTTATGCGCGCGCGTACATATATAATATTTGTTTTTATACAACAAAGCGTATGTCTGTACGATGCTTATTTTTCGTCTTTTTTGTCCTTTTTCGCTATCGGCGTTACCGTAAACTCGTATTGCAGTCTGACCTGTTTTTTCCCGAGGCGATACTCTGCTCTCGTATCGGGACCGCAACTGTTGGTCCCTACTCCTCTGACAAAATGATCTATATGAACGCAAGTCGTACCGTCATACTTGATCTCCTGCCTGTGCGTAGCGCCGATAAGTCCTTCAGGATTGTAAGGCACCGCATTGAAGTTGAACGGCGCGCCTTGTGCCGTAAATCTCAATCCGATCCCGTTGTCATCGAGCACTTCTGCCCAACGCGTTTCGGCACGGTTGCCCGACGCCTGAGGTCTGATATAAGGCTCTGCCATTTTTCCGACCGTCGTCTCGTAAATCCCCAGTATCGAGTGAGCTTTGAAGTCACTGTAATTCTCACTTTCTCCTCTACCGTAATAACGTACTCTGTCGTAACAAGACGGCATTTCTATACGCACTCCGAACTTGGGCAAATCCACATAAGACTTCGTGTCCAGCAACAGCTTGACGTCAAGCGTATTGTCGGAAAAAACGGTATACTGTATGGTATAAGCATACTTCTTTTTCCCTTTGATCACCACGTCGTAATGGCATGCCACAACGACTTTCCCGCTCTGTTTTTCACTGTCCAGACCGCTGAAAACGCACTTCGCGGAATTTAATCCCTTCGCCTTCCACGACTTGTCGACATACATATAATTGTCTATCGGGCTGTCGTAAAGAGAAAGGTTGAACCCTTTGTTTTTTGCATTACGATTGAGATATTCTACGCCGTCCACCCCGTAGCCGGTCAGACTACCCGTCTGTTTGTCGATAGCTACGCTCGCAGTATTTGTCGCGATCGCAATGGTCGTCTCATTCTCAATATAAGCCACGTCGCCAGCGCCCGTGCCGAACTGACTCCTGCCGACGTTCTGGCACATCAGTATCTGTTCTTTTGCAACGATCTTGCCCGTCGCCTTGTTCCTGTAAATGAAGTTGATAAAGCAATCCTTGGTCGTATCTATGCTCTTGTGTCTGAGCACCACTTCTATCTTTTCCTGCGGAGGTATGACCGCTTTTACCTTGCCCGTATCCCCAACAAGCCCGTTCACAACGTACTCCCACTCTATATCGAGCCACGATGAATCTCTGAAATAATCGGTATTCGCAAGCACGTATCTGTTGGTCGAAATATATGACGCGCGGACGGGACGGTATACCGCCTGCATGCATTTTGCGCCCGTATGCGGTTTTCTGTCGGGGAAGAACAGCCCGTCCACACAGAAGTTGGAGTCGTGCACTATTTCGCCGTGATCGCCGCCGTAAGTGTAAGTTCCGTCGTCATGCTTGACCGCATGATCCGCCCACTCCCATATGCAGCCGCCCATAAGGCTCTCGGACTTGTAAAAACGCGTCCAGTAATCTTCGAGAGAACCGGGACCGACGCCCATGGCGTGCGCGTATTCGCATTGGAAGAAAGGCTTTTTGTAATATTTCTCGGGCAATTTTTTGTCCAGATATCTGTCGTACACCTCTGTAGGCGTATACATCTGAGATAAAACGTCGTAAGCCCATCTTTTCGTCCTGCACACAGCTTCGTAATGTATAGGCACTCCGGTAAGTTTCTTAAGTTCGAGATAACAATAATCCTGATTTCTCCAACCGCCAGACTCGTTGCCCAAAGACCACATTATCACGCACGGATTGTTTTTATCTCTCTCGTACATCCTTATCACGCGATCGAAATAATGGCTTCTCCATCTGACGTTGTTGCTCAGCCTGTTGGGACGCGACAGATAGGTCGCACCCGTGCCGTGCGTTTCGATATCCGCTTCGTCGATTATGTAAAGCCCCATATAGTTGGCTATTTTGAGGAAGATCGGGTCGGGCGGATAGTGAGAGGTCCTGACCGCGTTGACGTTGTATTCTTTCATCAGCACCGCGTCTCTGACATAATCCGCTACGCTGACGGCATAGCCCTTGCTCTCGTGAGTGTCGTGATGATTGACGCCTTTTATCTTGATCGCCTCGTCATTAAAACGGAAAACGCTGCCGTCTACTATGACGTCCCTGAATCCGACTTCCTGTCTGACCGTCTGTACGTCGTCGCCTCCCTTGCGCAAAGTGACATAAAGCATGTAGAGATCGGGAGTCTCGGCAGACCACATGTCCGGTTTTTCTATTTCTGCTATCCATTCTCCGGTTTCAGAAGTTCCCTCTGCAACGATCTTGCCCTCTCTTTCGAGAGTAAAACGCGCTTCCGCCTTGCCCTCGATGACTGTTTTGACGACAAGTTTGCGCGATGTTGCCCCCGACTTCTCGCTTTTAACGCATATATCTCTTATGTAAGGACCGTTCATAGACGTGACGTATACGTCTCTGAAAATGCCGTTGTTGCGAAACATGTCCTGACACTCGAGATAGGTGCCGTTGCACCATTTGTATACGAGCACGATGACCTCGTTCATACCGTCAAGAACATAAGGGGTAACGTCGAACTCTGAGGTATTGTGACTCCCTTCGCCGTATCCTACGTACTGACCGTTCATATATACCTGCACGTTGGACGCTGCGCCCAGGAAAGTCAATATGTGCTTTTCTTTGCGTTTCAGTTCAAAAGTCTTGCGGTAAAGTCCGACGGAATTGTACACTCTGAAAGGTCCGCCTTTGACGTCGATGGGCATATTCGTACCGATAAGAGCGGAATCCGCGGGAATATGCGGGGGTCTGCAATCAAACTGATAGCGTATATTTACGTAATAAGGTTTCTCATATCCCGTAAACTGCCAGCATGACGGCACTTTGACCTTGTCAGCCTTCATAGTGTAGCTGTCTATCTTTTCGGGCATCTCCGAGACGCGTTTAAAATACAAAAAATCCCATTCTCCGCTGAGAACCGTAACAAGCGGCGAAGCGTATCTCTCCGTCAGATAATCGGTCTTGTCGCACTGTTCTCTCGTCTCAAACGGTATAAAATAGCTTCTGGGGCTGAGACGGTTCTCCTCGAACACATTGAAATCGCTGTACTTATCGTGTCTGAATGTGTATAACATAAAAATCTCCCTGAAAATGATTGCGAACGTTCGCATTAATAATTATAACATTATAATAATATAACTGCAATAGCAAGTTGAAAATTTTCACCGCGGAAAATAAAAAAAGTTTGTCACACGTTTTTACGCGCGTTGAAAGACTTGCAGTTGCGGCACGCCGCTGTCGGAAGCGGAACGGTAAAACACGAAGCGTCTCGTCATATCCCGCTCCGCAGACCGCACCTGACGTCCCAAGCAGACCGACGGAAATAATGAATCTATTTGCAAAATCCACACGGGCGCGAAAATTATCTGATATACGTAGAGAACGGAAACACAGACGCCCGCGCCACTTTTATCCATTGCAGAAAAAGCGGCGCCGTCACAAGACCGAGAAGCGAAGTCAGCGCGCCCGCCACGGCAAGAAGTCCCAGCGGCACGCCGAACGTGACTGCCCAGAGCGCATCCGACATAGGTCTGTCAAAAACCACTACGCTCTGTTTGCCGAAAGGTCTGAAAACAAACAGCCCTATCCTGATACACTTTATACCGAGAGCCAGTCCGAACACGGAAAGGATCAGAAACAGACCGAGCGCGAACCAGACAAGCGAGATCGCGAAGCCACCGAAGATCTTCCAATACGCGTTGCCTATCATTCTGTATACTTTTTTTACCGCCCACCGCATAATCGCATTATGTGCGTTTATACGCTTTATATCACGCATTTAAATCCGCACGTGCTTACGTTTCGTTTTCCGGCGCGTTTTCAGCGGTTGATCACAAAAACCGAGTACGATGTGCAAAGTCAAAAAAAGCCTCTCCGCGAGGAGAGGCATCATGGTTTCGCGCAATCAACAAGGCAAACCTTTTTCTTTAAGAAAATCATAAATTATCCCTGCGCTGTCGACCACGAATTTGGCGCAAGGACGCACTTTGTAATACTCCTCGTCTCTGACTTCGGGCACATATCCCGCGGTCAGATTTTTTACGTTCTTCAGAAGCTCCGCGCAAATGTCCGAGCCGTTGAGCTGTTTAAACTGTTCGTCGAGCTGCGTTATCTGTTTGTAAACGTCCGCCTTGTCTGCCGCCACGGTCTCGCCTCTGTCGTGCAGAAGCCCGGTGACGAAGCCGTACGCGCTGACCGCGCCGCACAGATTTCTCGTCCTGCCGAAACCTGCACCGAAGCCGAGAGTCAGCTTTTCAAGCGTTGCTTCGTCCAGCGGCAACACGTCTGCGTATGCCAGCACGACCGACTGACAGCAGTTGTACCCTTTTTTGAAATTGTCGTAAGCGAGTTGTTTCCTTTCCTCTTTAGTCATTGACTGTCACCTTTTTAGAGTCGAGATACGCCTGCAGTTCTTCGAGCCTGCTTCTGTCGAGAGCAGGCGTTCCTTCAAGCGGATTTTTTATGCCCAGTTTTTCGTATTTGGAAAAGCCCATCGTATGGAACGCAAGGAGCTGATACCTCTCAACGCACTTGTGCCCCTGCACGACTTCGGCGTACCTGTCTATACACTCCTCACGGTCGTTTATACCAGGTATAATTACCGTTCTTATCCACACGGGCACCTTGTTTTTTTCACAAAACTCCAGCGTGTCGAGCACGGTGGAAATGCTGCCTTTACAATACTGCCGATACCCTGCGTCGTCCCAGAATTTAAGATCGAGAATAACCGTCTCCGCACCCTTGAGAGCGCGCTTCACGTCATCGGTCAGAGGCACGCCGCCCGACGTGTCGAGCACCACTCCGACGCCCTCTTTCTTCATTCTCTTTTCAAATTCCGCGACGAACGCGCTCTGCACGAGCACCTCTCCGCCGCTTATCGTGACGCCGCCGTCCTTGCCGAAATACGGCTTGTATCTGACGACCTTTTTCGCGAGTTCCTCCACCGTGAATCTCTGTCCTTCTCCGCTCCACGTGTCGGGATTGTGGCAGTATACGCAACGGTAAGGACAGCCGACGAAAAATATCCCGTAGCGTATCCCCTTGCCGTCAAGGGTCGCCAGGCTCTCGAAAGAATGGATATTTGCCGTCGGCGCCGTCTTGTTCATGATCAGAATTTTTCGTGGAAAGTACGGTTGATTACTTCCATCTGCTGATTCTTGTTCAGCTTGTTGAAGTTGACCGCATATCCGCTGACTCTTATCGTCAGGTTGGGATAAAGAGCGGGGTTGTTCATCGCGTCGATCAGCTTCTGTCTGTGGAGCACGTTCACGTTGAGATGATGCGCGTCCTGAGCAAAGTATCCGTCAAGCATTGTGACGAGCTTTTCCACTCTGTCCTGCTCGTCCTCTCCGAGAGTGTCGGGCGTGATCGAGAAGGTATTGGATATGCCGTCCTGACAGCATCCGTAATCCAGCTTCGCGACAGAATTGAGGCTCGCGAGAGCGCCCTCGCAGTCTCTGCCGTGCATAGGATTCGCTCCCGGCGCAAACGGCTCGCCGCGCTTTCTGCCGTCGGGCGTAGAGCCTGTTTTCTTGCCGTACACGACGTTTGAGGTTATGGTCAGTATGGACAGCGTATGCTTTGCCCCTCTGTAAGTCGGAGTCTTGACAAGCTCTTTGTAGAAGCTCTCGACGATCCACTGAGCTATCTTGTCCACTCTGTCGTCGTCGTTGCCGTACTTGGGGAACTCTCCCTCCGTGACGAAATCGGTGATCAGACCGCGCTCGTCCTTGATCGCCTTTACCTTGGCGTACTTTATCGCGCTGAGGCTGTCCGCAAGCACGCTGAGACCGCAGATACCGAATGCCATGAGTCTTTCGACGTGCGTATCGTGCAGACTCATCATAAGTCTCTCGTAGGCGTATTTGTCGTGCATATAGTGGATGATGTTGAGTGTGTTGACGTACAGTTTCGCCATCCACTTCATATACTTCTTGTATGCCTTGAGCACTTCTTCATAATCGAGTACGCCTTCGTCGAACACCTTGCCCTCGGGAGCGACCTGCAGACCGTATATCTCGTCCTTGCCGCCGTTGAGCGCCATGAGAAGCACCTTTGCAAGGTTGCATCTCGCGCCGAAGAACTGCATTTGCTTGCCCTCTTTCATCGCGGACACACAGCATGCTATCGCGTAATCGTCGCCGAATCCCGGGCGCATCACGTCGTCGTTTTCGTACTGTATGGAGTCGGTATCTATAGACACCTTGGCACAGAACTCTTTGAATCCCTGAGGCAGTCCCTGAGACCACAGAACGGTGATGTTAGGCTCTGCGCTGCTGCCGAGATTGTAAAGCGTCTGCAACATACGGAAGCAGTTTTTGGTGACCATGGGTCTGCCGTCCTCGCACATACCGCCCTCCGAAGTCGTGACCCACGTCGGGTCGCCCGCGAACAGATCGTTGTACTCGGGAGTGCGCAGGTGTCTGACCAGTCTGAGTTTGAGCACGAGGTCGTCGATAAGTTCCTGAGCGCCCTGCTCTGTCAGAACGCCGTTTTTAATATCCCTTTCGATATATATATCGAGGAAGGTCGATATTCTGCCGATAGAGTTTGCCGCGCCGTTCTGCTCTTTTACCGCGCCGAGATAGCCGAAGTACAGCCACTGCACCGCCTCTCTCGCATTTGCGGCAGGCTTGGAAATGTCGAAGCCGTACTGCGCCGCCATCTGCTTGAGCTGCTCCATAAACTCGAGCTGTTTCTGTACGTCCTCGATAAGCTGTATGTTCTCGGCGGTCATATCGTTTTTGCCGAGTTCCTTCTTGTCCGCCTTTTTGCACTCGATCAGGTAATCCATACCGTAGAGCGCAATCCTGCGGTAGTCGCCGATGATCCTGCCTCTCGCATATGCGTCGGGAAGACCCGTTATCACTCCTACGTGCCTCGCCGCTCTCATCTCGTCGGTATATACGCGGAAAACTCCGTCGTTGTGCGTGGTGCGGTATCTGAACTCCGTCTTTATGAGATCGGACATCTTGTAGCCGTACGCCTCGCACGCCTTTTCACTCATTCTCTTGCCTGCGAAAGGATTGATCGCGCGCTTGAGCGGCGCGTCAGTCTGCAGACCGACAATAATGTCCTTTCCTTTGTCGATATATCCCGGAGCAAACGTAAGGATCGACGCCACGTTTTCGGTATCCACGTCGAGTACGCCCTTTTCAGCCTCTTTTACGAGCAGATCGTCGACTTTCGCCTTAAGCTCCGCAGTTCTCCCCGTAGGTCCGCTGAGGAACGAACTGTCACCCGTATAAGGCGTGTAGTTCCTGACAATAAAGTCTCTGACGTCAATCTTCTTGCACCAGTTTCCCTTCTTAAATCCCTGCCATTCGCTGTTCATAAATACTCCTTTGTCCCGAAAAATAAAAATACCGCCGGGACGCTTTTTTGTTTTTTTGCCCAGACGGTCGACATAAACCGCTGTGCTCCACCATAGTAAACTATGTAATCCGTCAGTCGCACAGCTATCTTCTTATTGCACTGTCATTGTATCATAGAGACAAATAAAAAGCAACATTTTGTATATGCTAAATTTTGTAAAAACAATATATTGTGTTTGCGATAAACACCTTTGCCGCGCAATCGGCTGACAGACAAGGGTTTTATATACTGCTATACTGCAACTTTGACGTCTATGTTTAAAATTGTGCTTTAATTATATTTTTATGCGGCACGCGATTTCCGCGAAATGTTTTCACCTTTTTACCGTATAAAAAAAGGAGAGCTTGCGCTCTCCGATTTTTTTGGATAAATCTTACAGACTGTCCTTCAGGGTCTTGCCTGCTTTGAAAGAAACAGCCTTGCTTGCCGCGATCGTGATCTTCTCGCCGGTTGCGGGGTTGACGCCCTGTCTTTCAGCTCTCTCTTTGACCTCGAATTTGCCGAATCCTGCAAGCGCTACTTCTTCGCCGTTCGTAAGAGCTTCTGCGATGGCAGCGATAACGCCGTCAAGGCACTTGCCTGCAACTTCTTTGGTCACGTCGGCTTTCTCTGCGACAGCAGCGATCAATTCACTTTTATTCATACAATTTCCTCCTCGGGCTTTCGCCCACATGTTTTATTTAAGCCTTGCGGCCTATTTCCGAAAAATATAACGTATCTCCGTCAAGCGCAAACCCTTGAAAACCCTTTAGCAATGCCGAGTTAATCGCTTCGTAATCCGTTATTTTTATTCTATCATATATTTCGGGCTTTGAATAGTGAAAATTGAATTTTTTTAATAAATATACGAATTTGTAGCCAGAAATCGGCTCATAAATAGCGCTGAGTAAGAAATTACTACCGAAAAATGTAGAAACACTCGCTTTATTGAGGTAAAAAACCACACCGCAGAGATCTATTTTATGCTGATTCGCATATTCGACTGCCTTATTCATCAGATACGACGCCAGTCCCGCGCCCCTGTGATCTTCTCTGACCATCAGTCCGCTCGCCTCGTAAGCGCGCGACACGTCCTCTCTGCCTCCCGAACCTTTTCTTATTATTTCCGCGAGCGTCTTTGCGTATTCTTCATCCGTATCGACCGCAAACGTCGCGACTATTTCGTCTTTGTCCAGTACGCAGAGAAAGTAGCCGTTTGCGAGTACGTTTTCGAGTTCTTCGCGCGTATACGGATAGAAAAACTCTATCGTTTCCAGCGCGTTCCTGCACCCGTCCAGAAAGGCAAAGACTTTGCCGTAGTCGGAAATTTCCGCCCTGCAAAGTCTCAGACCGTCGAATTTTTTATTGGGTACGTCGCAGACAAAGCGCATTTCAGCCCAGAAGTTTGACGAGCACCGCTTTCTGCGCGTGAAGTCTGTTTTCCGCCTCGTCGAATATTTCGGGATGCGACTCGAACACTTCTTCGCTTATCTCCTCGCCTCTGTGAGCAGGCAGGCAGTGCATCACCATCGCGTCGTGTTTTGCGACGGCCATAAGCGCAGAATCCACGCAGAAGCCTTTGAACGCCTGTTTTCTCTTTTCTCTTTCTCCTTCCTGCCCCATCGAAGCCCATACGTCGGTATATATCACGTCAGCGTCCTTAGCCGCCGCATAGATATCGTCGGTCAGCTCGAATCTGTCGCCGTAAGCCTTGGCAAAATCGAGCACCTGTTTGTCCGGAGCGTAATCTTTCGGACATCCGAGCGACACTTTCATGCCCATCTTGAGGCAGCCGACAGTAAGCGAATTAGCCATGTTGTTGCCGTCACCGATATAGCAGAATTTGAGGGTATCGAACGCGCCCTTGTATTCTCTTATCGTCATAAGATCGGCGAGCACCTGACAGGGGTGTGCGAAGTCTGTCAGACCGTTGATTATCGGGATAGAGCCGTATTTTGCGAGATCTTCGACCTCCTGCTGCGCAAAAGTTCTGATCATAATGCCGTCGAGGTATCTCGAAAGCACGCGCGCGGTATCCTGTACAGGCTCTCCTCTGCCTATCTGAAGATCGTTGGACGACAGAAAAAGCGCCTGCCCGCCGAGCTGGTACATACCCGTCTCGAAGGACACTCTCGTCCTCGTGGAAGCCTTCTGGAAGATCATACCGAGAGTCTTGCCCTCGAGGTGCTTGTGCGGGATATTGTGTTTCTGATTGAACTTGAGCTGATCCGCGAGGTTGAGTGTCGAGAATATCTCCTCTTTCGACAGATCGAGCATTTTGAGTAAATGTTTCATACGTCTCCTTATTCGGCGAGAATATCGAGCAGGATATCCAGCGCGTCGCCGAGTTGTTTTTCGGTTATCGTGAGCGGCGGCAGAAGTCTTATCTTGTCCTTTGCCGTCAGCATGAGCACTCCGCGCTCTATGCCTTTCTTTACTATATCCGCCGACTTTCTGCCGTCGGCAGGCTTTATTCCTATCATGAGTCCGAGACCGCTGACGCTTTCGACTCCTTTTGCGCCCTCGAGTTTTCTGCGCGCAAAATCGCCTTTCGCTACGACTTCTTTAAGAAACTCCTCGTCTATCCTCGAAAGCACTTCGAGCGCGCCCGCGCAAACTATCGGATTGCCGCCGAAAGTGCTGCCGTGAGAGGAAAATCCCATCACGTTTTCCGCCTTTTCGTAAACCGCTACCGCGCCTATCGGCAAACCTCCGCCCAATCCTTTGGCAAGAGTCGTGACGTCGGGCTTTATGCCGTAATTCTCGCTCGCAAGCAGCGTACCCGTCCTGCCTATGCCCGTCTGCACCTCGTCGGCGATAAGAAGCACGTCCTTTTCGTCACAAAGCGCCCTGACCGCCTTTATGTAGTCCTTGTCCTGCGCTATAACGCCGCCTTCGCCCTGAATGAACTCTATCATCACGGCGCACACGCTGCCGTCGAGCGCGTCTCTGAGCGCGTCTATATTGCCGCTTTCGACGTATCTGAAGCCTTCGGTAAAAGGGAAAAAGTAGTTGTGGAACACGTCCTGTCCCGTCGCCGCAAGAGTGGTTATCGTCCTGCCGTGGAATGAGTTCCTGAGCGTGACCACTACGTTTCGCCCCTCTCCGTACTTATCGAAAGAATACTTCCTCGCGACCTTTATCGCGCCCTCATTGGCTTCGGCTCCGCTGTTGGAGAAGAACACCTTTTTCGCACCCGTACGTTTGCAAAGCGTCTTTGCGAGTTTTACGCAAGGCTCGGTATAGAACAGATTGGACGTGTGACTAAGCGTACGTGCCTGCTTAGCCACCGCGTCCGCCCAGCCGCAGTCGCAATAGCCGAGGCAATTGACGCCGATACCGCTGGTGAGGTCGGTATAGCGGTTGCCCTTTTCGTCGTAGCAATAACACCCCTCGCCCCTCTCTATGAGAAGGTCGAAGCGGTTGTACGTATTCATCACGTATTGTCTGTCTGTGTTCTTTATATCCATAGTCTTATTTAAAAAGCGTACCCACGCCCTCGCTGGTGAGCATGTCGATGAGTATCGCGTGCGGTATCCTGCCGTCGATGATTATCGACTGTTTGACGCCGCGTCTTACAGCCTCTACGCAACAGTCCACCTTGGGGATCATTCCTCCGCCTATTATGCCTTTTTTCTTGAGAGACGGCACGTCGCTGACGTTGACTTCGCTTATAAGGGTGCTTTCGTCGTTCCTGTCCATCAGAAGTCCTCTGATGTCGGTCATGAGTATCAGGTTTTCCGCCTTGAGCGCCGCCGCTATCCTCGCCGCCGCCGTGTCTGCGTTGACGTTGTAGATATTGCCGTCCTCGTCGGACGATACGCTTGCGACAACCGGGATATATCCCTTTTCGAGCGCGTCGAGCACGGGCTGAGCGTTGACGTCGACTATCTCTCCGACAAAACCGAGGTCGTGCTCTCCCTTTGCCTTTTTGCAGACGAACATATTGCCGTCTATGCCGCAGAAGCCGAGAGCTTTGCCGCCGTGACGGGTCAGCATGCCGACGAGATTTTTGTTTATCTTACCCGCAAGCACCATCTGCACGATCTCTGCGGTCTCCTCGTCCGTATAGCGCAGTCCGCCTATGAACTTGCTCTCTTTGCCCACTCTTTTGAGCATATCGCTGATCTCGGGACCGCCGCCGTGAACGAGCACGACTTTGACGCCGATCAGAGACAGCATGACGATGTCGCGCATCACCGCGTTTTTGAGTTCTTCGTTGAGCATAGCGTTGCCGCCGTATTTTACCACGACCACCTTGTCGTAGTACTTTTGAATATACGGCATCGCGTCGCTTAATATCTGTGCTTTGGTTGAAATGTCCATACTCACCTCAGGTCCTGTAATCTGCGTTTATTTTTACGTAATCGTACGTCAGATCGCAACCCCACGCAACAGCCTCCGCGTCGCCGTCGTTGCAATTGACGAGTATCTGCACCTCGTCCTCGAGAAGTATCTTCTTGGCTTCTTCTTCGCTGAATTCCACCCCGTTGCCGCCTCTGCAAACCGCGATGACGCCTTTTGACGAAGCGAGATCTACGTCTATCTTCGCGATGTCGAACTCTGCGTCCGCATAGCCTATCGCACACAATATCCTGCCCCAGTTGGCGTCCGACGCGAATATCGCCGCCTTGAGAAGGCTGCTGCATATTACGCTCTTTGCGATTATCTTCGCGGTCTGCTTGTCCTTCGCTCCGCTGACCTTGCATTCCATAAGTCTCGTCGCGCCCTCGCCGTCCTTTGCGATCGCCCTCGAAACCTTTGTCATTATATGCATGAGCGCAGCTTTGAACGTCTCGTAGTCCTCGCCCTCGGATTTGTCTACTACGGTGTTGCCCGCCATACCGTTGGCGATGACGGATACCATGTCGTTGGTCGAGGTATCGCCGTCTATGCTGACCATGTTGAGGGTGTCCTGTACGACGGCATAAAGCGCGTCGTGAAGCACGTCGGAAGCGACAGCCGCGTCAGTAGTGAGGAAGCAGAGCAACGTCGCCATGTTGGGATGTATCATGCCGCTTCCCTTTGCGATCGCGCCAACGCGGCAGGTCTTGCCGCCGAGCGTAAATTCGCAGGAATATTCTTTCTTCACGGTGTCGGTCGTCATTATCGCTTCCGCCGCATTGGACGAGCCGTTTGCGGAAAGCTGCTCCGCGAGCGCGGGCATACCGTTTTCTATCGGCTCTATCGGCAGGATCTGCCCGATGACGCCCGTAGAAGCGACTATCACGTCCTTTGTGTCAACGCCCGTATACTGCGCCGCAAGGCGGCACATTTCCGCCGCTTTGGTTTCTCCGTCCGCGTTGCAGGTATTGGCGTTGCCGCTGTTGCAGATCACAGCCTGCGCGTAACCGTCGGCGATGTTGCTCCTCGTAACGGCAATGGGCGCGCCCTTGACCTTATTGGTCGTATAGACCGCCGCCGCGCTGCCCTTGACTTCACTGACAATCAGCGCGAGATCTCTCTTTTCTTTATTCTTTCTTATTCCGCAATGCACGCCGCTCGCTTTGAAGCCCTTGGGCGCGCAAATGCCTCCGAGTATGTCTTTCATATCAAAACGCGGGCGGAACGAAATCCAGACCGCAATCCTCCTTTAGTCCGAACATTATGTTCATATTCTGTATAGCCTGTCCTGCCGCGCCCTTGACCATATTGTCGATAGCGGCGACGATTATCGCCCTGCCGGTATGCTCGTCCGCATGCACGGAAACGTCGCAATAGTTGCTCATCTTCACGTCGCGCAGGTTGGCGACCTTGCCGAGCGGCAGCACGCGTACGAACTTTTCGCGCGCGTAAAAATCGGAGTACAGCTTGTGCAGTTCCTTTGCGTCGACAGAGCAAGTCAGCTTGGCATATATAGTCGAGATAATGCCTCTGTTGACGGGCAGAAGGTGCGGAACGAAAGTCACGTTGACTTTTTTGCCCGCAAGTTTTGAAAGGGTCTGTTCTATCTCGGGCGTATGCCTGTGCGCCGCGATCTTATAGGGCGAAAAAGCCTCGTTGCAGTTGGGGTAATGCGTGTTGTCGGCAAGACCTCTGCCCGCGCCCGTAACGCCCGATTTGCTGTCTATGACAATGCCGTCGTCCGCGACGATGCCGCTTTTGACGAGAGGGGCGAGACCCAACGCGATACTGGTCGGGTAGCAACCGGGGTTGCCGATAATCGGCTGACCCTTATACTGCTCGCGCATAAGCTCGGGTATCACGTAAACGCTCTTTTCGTGCAGGTCTTTTTCTTCGTACGTCTTGCCGTACCACTTGGTGTATTCCTCTGCGCTGTCCAACCTGAAATCCGCGCCGAGATCGATCAGTTTCACGCCCTTAGCGAGACACTTTTTGGCGAGTTTTTCGCTGAGACCGTGCGGCAGAGACGCAAAGACCACGTCGCTTTTTTCGACCACGGCGTCCTCAGAGCCGAGCGTGTCGTCGCATATCCCGTAAAGATTGGGGTATACCTCGCTTATGCTCTTGCCCTCGTAACTGACGGAGCTGACGCCCGTGATCTCAGCTTCGGGATGCGACTGAAGCAATCTTACAAGTTCAACGCCCGCATAGCCCGTCGCACCTACTATTCCGACTTTTATCATTCTTTATCCTCTTTGAGAACTGTTTGTTTTATCTGCTCTATATGTTTTTTTACCGCTTCGGGAGCGGGACCGCCCGTGACGTTGCGTCCTTTTACGCAGGTCACGAGGTCTATCGCGTCGTAAACGTCTTTTTCAAAGACGTCGCATATCTTTTTATACTCGGAGAGGTCGAGTTTGTCAAGCGTTGTGCCCTTCTCGACGCAAATTCCGACCAGAGTACCGACGATTTTATACGCGTCGCGGAATGCAAGTCCCTTTTTGACCAGATAATCCGCACAGTCGGTAGCGTTGATGAAGCCCTTTTCGCCCGCTTTCTTCATGTTGTCCTTGAGGACGGTCATCGTGTCGAGCATCGGCTTTATCGTCGAAAGACAGAGTTTTATCGTGTCCACGCTGTCGAAAATCGCCTCTTTGTCCTCCTGCATATCCTTGTTGTACGCAAGCGGCAGACCTTTCATCATCGTCAGAAGCGTCGTAAGGTTGCCCTGCACGCGCCCTGTCTTGCCGCGGATAAGTTCGCATATATCGGGGTTTTTCTTCTGCGGCATAATGCTTGAACCCGTCGCATACGCGTCGTCAAGCTCTATGAACTTGAATTCCCAGCTGCTCCACAGCACTATTTCCTCAGAAAGTCTCGACAGATGCATCATGCAGATCGCGATCGCGTTTGCCAGTTCTATCGCGTAATCGCGGTCGCTGACTCCGTCCAGACTGTTGTAGGTCGGGTTGTCGAAGCCGAGGTGCTTTGCGGTGAACTCCCTGTCAATCGGATAGGTCGTCGTCGCAAGCGCGCCCGAGCCGAGCGGACACTCGTTCATCAGCGAAAAGCAGTTGAACATTCTGACCATGTCGCGTTTGAACATCTCGACGTACGCCATCAGATGATGCGCGAAAGTTATCGGTTGCGCCCTCTGAAGGTGCGTATATCCCGGCATGACAGTCTCGAGGTTTTCTTCCGCCTTTTCGACGAGAGTGCCTATAAGCGCCTTTATCATGCCGACAATGACGTCTATCTGCCCTCTCAGATACATTCTTAGATCGAGCGCGACCTGATCGTTCCTCGAACGCGCGGTATGCAGACGCTTGCCCACCTCGCCCAGCCTTTCTGTCAGCACGGATTCGATAAACATATGTATATCCTCCGCGGCGGGGTCAAACGCAAGTTTTCCGCTCTCTATTTCATCATAGATAGCGGAAAGCTCTTTGCCTATCAGACGGCTGTCCTCCTCCGAAATTATGCCCTGTTTGCCCAGCATTACAGAGTGGATTATGCTGCCCGATATATCCTCTTTATACATGCGGCTGTCAAAGGAAATCGAGCTGTTGAAGTCGTTGACTTTCTCGTCGAGTTCCTTTGAAAACCGTCCTTGCCACATTTTAGCCATTATTTTTTCTTAGCCTTCATAAGTGCGTTGACCTTGATCGGCAGACCGAACAGGTTGATGAAGCCCGCGCTGTCCTTCTGGTCGTAGCAGTCGTCCTCCGCGAAAGTCGCGATATCCTCGTCGTACAGAGAATAGGGACTGGTGACGCCCGCATTGATGATGTTGCCCTTGTAGAGCTTGAGTTTCACTTCGCCGGTAACGGTCTGTTGAGTACTGTCGACGAACGCGCTGAGAGCCTCTCTGAGCGGAGTGAACCACTGACCGTTGTATACGAGGTCTGCGAACTTGACCGCGACGTGCTGTTTGAAATGCGCGGTCTCCTTGTCGAGACACAGCGTTTCGAGCACTTCGTGAGCGTGATAGAGAATTGTTCCGCCCGGGGTCTCATAGACTCCGCGCGACTTCATTCCGACAAGTCTGTTTTCGACGATGTCCGCAATACCTATGCCGTTTTCTCCGCCGACTTTGTTAAGATAAGCGACGATATCGCTGCCCTTCATCTTCTTGCCGTCGATAGAAACGGGCACGCCCTTCTCGAAGCCGATCGTGACGTAAGTCGCCTTGTCGGGAGCTTTCTCGGGGCTGACGCCCAGCTCGAGTATCTTGTCGTAATCCGGCTCGTTGGCGGGATTTTCAAGATCGAGACCCTCGTGAGACAGATGCCAGATGTTCTTGTCCTTGCTGTAATTGGTCTCTCTGCTGATATTGAGAGGAATGTTGTGCGCCTCAGCGTAGTCGATCTCCTCGTCACGCGACTTGAGATCCCATATACGCCAGGGAGCGATGATCTTCATGTTGGGAGCGAACGCCTTGATCGTCAGTTCGAATCTCACCTGATCGTTGCCTTTGCCCGTACAGCCGTGGCAGATAGCGTCTGCGCCCTCCGCGAGAGCGATCTCGACGATCCTCTTTGCGATGATGGGACGCGCGAAGCTGGTGCCGAGAAGGTACTTGTTCTCATAAACGGCGCCCGCCTTGAGCGTGGGGAAAATATAATCATCGACGAACTCGTCGGTCAGATCAGCGATATAGAGCTTGCTTGCGCCCGTCTTTTTCGCCTTTTCCTCGAGTCCTTTGAGCTCCGCGCCCTGACCGACGTTGCCCGCCACCGCTATGACTTCGCAACCGTCGTAGTTCTCCTTGAGCCACGGAATAATGATGGAGGTATCCAGACCTCCCGAATATGCCAATACGACTTTTTTGATCTTGTCCATAATTACACCTCTTGTGCTTTGTTGTATCTATCTTATAACAAATAAACTTTTATTGCAAGCGTTTCAACATATTTATACACTATTTTTTTATAAAATTCTTGCAAAAATCTCTCTGTAACGTGTATTTATGCGTTATATTGCATTTTTATGCAGAATATCATGAATATATGCACAATTTCTTCCGTGCGTCCGCTCCGATTGACTTGACTTATAGCGCCCCTCCGTTGTCGCATCGGTATAAAAACACAATAATGTTTGATCCTTTCATTACGCATAATTTCGGGCGCGACGACAATCTCAGTTTTTTACGCCTGTCGCCTGCTTCCGACGCGGAAATAAAAGCATGCGCGTCTGAAAATTCGC
>CALWKV010000055.1 GCA_944381355.1 uncultured Christensenellaceae bacterium
CAGGCGATGATTTTTAGTGAGTGTTTTAGCGGGGCGAACGCAGATAATATTATAATATTTTCAAGTGAGAATCGTTAAAAAACACACAAAAGGCGCGCCTCAGGGCTGGTTCGTATTATTCTGGTCTGGTATGCCCGGATACCGCCGCGCGGCGACGATCCGCTTTCTGTGTCATTTTTATTAAAATATTTTACAAGAGCGCTTCTTTGTGGTATCATATTGTCATAGACAGGTGAAGCAATGTTGGACGAGGCAGCAATAGAAAACAATATCAGGGAATTCAAAGAGAAAATACACAGACTTGCGGCAGGCGCAGGCAGAGAGGTAAAGATCGTCGCGGCGACCAAAACTCAACCCAAGTCGCTTCTCGATTTTATTGCAGGGAAGTCGCTTCTTGCCGACGTCGGTGAAAACCGCGTGCAGGAATTTGTCGAGAAGTACGACGAAAACAGCGGGCTGAATTATCATATAATCGGTCAGCTTCAGTCCAATAAGGTGAAATACGTCGCAGGCAAAGTCGTGCTGATACATTCTCTTGACAGATATTCGCTTGCGGACGAGATAGAAAAGCAGTATGCAAAACGCGGGATAATCTCGGATTGTCTTATCGAAGTGAATATGGGCAGCGAGATAAGCAAAGGCGGAGTGGATCCCGAGGAATTGTCTGCATTTGTCGAAGGTCTCAGAAAGTATTCGCATATCCGCGTAAAAGGACTGATGAGCGTGATGCCCAACGTAGAGACTACGATTTTGATAGGCTATTATAAAAAATTTGCTTCGCTTTTTGCGAGGCTTGAAAGAGAAAGGGGAGGCAACGTTTCGCCCGATATTTGTTCGTGCGGAATGTCGAACGATTACGCGCCTGCGATTGAATACGGCGGGTCTAACATGGTGAGACCGGGCAGAGTGTTGTTCGGTGCGAGAAATCTTTAACAGGGAGAGATAAAAATGGACGACAACGACAGAAGAAGATACAACAGCGAAGAAAACGACTATTACACCAACAACAGTCGCAGAGATCCGTCTCTTCCTCGCACCTATACGCCGTCCGACGGCGTGCGCAGAGATTACGGAACTGACGACAGGGGCAGAGCGTATCCTAGGAGAGATATGCCTCAAAGAGACAATATGCCTGTACGCGACGGATATGCGGGCAGAACTGTTCCGCAGAGCGGTCAGGGCGCTGCAAGGAGCTTCAACGGGGCATCTACTCCGCAGAACGGATACGGGCAATATGCTCAAAGGCCGCCTTATCAGCCTTCGCAACCTCAGTACGGGCAGCCGCAATTCGATCAGCGACCGCAATACGGTCAACCGCAGTATGCTCAGCCTCAGTCTCCTGCCTATCCCCAGCAGGGAGCGTATCAGCGACCGCCTTACGGGCAGGGTTCTTACAGCGGTCAGCCTTACCGTCCGCAACAACAGGGCGCAGGTTATCCTCAGCAACCGCAACAGTATTCGCCTATGGACGAGAGAGATTTTGCCTATGAAAACGCGCCTGCACAGCCCGTGGAAAAGAAAAAACGCGGCTTCTTCGGCTTCGGCAAGTCTAAGAAAGAGGAAGTGGACGCTTTGGGCATGGGCAACGTAGTTATTACCGAGCCGAAGTCTTTTGACGACGTCAGGGTCATAATCGACGGTCTCAGGAGAAGGCAGGCGATAATCATCGACTTTTCGAGGATATCGGACAAGGATTCTCAGAGAATACTCGATTTTCTCAGCGGCGCGATCTACGCTCTCGGCGGCGCACAGCAGAGGATAAACGACCATATGTTCCTCTTTACGCCCGAAGGCGTGATGATACAGGGACCCGCTTCTTTGCGCAACAAGTACAGAAAAGACTGAATTTACGACGCCCGGCGCCGTTTATACGGCGGCTTTGCGGTCAAAAAATAAGTATTACGGAGCAATTTATTCGGCTATGTCGGACAAAATATTGAAGTACAGGATATATATTTTTGAAGCGCTGTTTTTTGCGGCGCTTCTTGCCGTCGATCTGATCTCAAAATCCGCCGCGTTTTCTTTCCTCGCCGATCACGGCGGGCATTATGTTCTTTACGAGGGGATATACGAGCTGATCGAGGTGCACAACGACGGGGCGTCTTTCGGCATTTTCGGAGGCGAGACCACTGCGCTCATCGTGTTTACCGCGGTTGCAATGGCGGCGCTTGCGGCGGTGCTTATCGCAAGACCGCGCACTCCGAGGATATTCAGAAGCGGCTTTATAGCGATAATAGCGGGAGGCGTAGGCAATCTCGTGGACAGGATCGCGTTCGGCTACGTGCGCGACTTTATAGATTACACTTTTCTCAGAACGTTTTTCGGGATAGAGAATTTCGGCGTAGGCAATATTGCCGACATTTTCGTGCTCGTCGGTCTGCTGTGCATAATCGTCTATGTGTTTTTCGGTTATAAAGAGGGCGATTTTGCAAAAAATCCGCGTCCGTCGGACGACTTGCCCGAGACTCTTGTGGTAAATGAAGGAGAGCAGCAGGGCGAAGGATCGGAGACAGAAAAAGAGGAGATCGTGCGCGGAGAAAGCGCAAAAGACGCTGACGCGAGTTCGTCCGTATCTGAAAAGGGAACTGACGCCGGAGCCGTAAAAAAAGGTGAAAAAGCAAGTGTTCAACCTACCGATGTCCGCAACGGAGGCGGTGAGTGATGCAGGACGGCACGAGTACCCGTTTTATATGCGAGACACCGGGGATAAGGCTTGACGCCGCAGTTGCGGAAAAAGTCGGTTGCAGTCGTTCTCACGCTCAGAATCTGATAGAGGACGGCCTCGTGACGGTGAACGGTGCGGAGGTTTTCAAAGCAGGTCAGAAGCTGAAGAACGCCGACGTGGTCGACGTGTTCGATCCCGCGCCCAAAGAGTTGAGTTTAGAGCCGCAGGATATCCCGATAGACATCATATGGCAGGGCGACGATTTTGCCGTCGTCAACAAGCCGCAGGGCATGGTCGTGCATCCTGCGCCGGGGGCGTACGACGGTACTCTCGTCAACGCGCTTCTGTACAGGCTGGATTCGCTCAGCGGTATAAACGGGGTGGTAAGACCCGGTATCGTACACAGGTTGGACAAGGATACTTCGGGGCTTCTCGTCGTTGCGAAAAACGACTTTGCACACACGTCTCTGCAAAAGCAGATCGCGGAAAAGAGCGCGAAAAGGTATTACTACGCGCTTGTAGACGGCACGGTGGAAAAGGACTGCGGAGAGATAAGGAATTTTCTCGCAAGGAGCGTGACCGACAGAAAAAAATACGCAGTCTCGAGAGACGGAAGGCTTGCGATAACGCTGTACAACGTGGTAAAGAGATATTGCGGATATACGCTTGTGGAATACGAACTCAAGACGGGAAGAACGCATCAGATAAGAGTGCATTCGCGCTATATAGGGCACCCCGTAGTGGGAGATAAGACATACGGCGGAAGCAATAAGTTCGGGTTGCAAGGACAATTGCTGCACGCGTACAAACTCGTTCTGACCCATCCGAGGAGCGGAGAAGAAATGACTTTTACTGCTCCGCTTCCCGATTATTTTGAAAAAGTACTGGAGTCGCTCAAACCAATGAACGGGCAGAAATAAAGGCTTGCCTG
>CALWKV010000056.1 GCA_944381355.1 uncultured Christensenellaceae bacterium
TTTTGCCCAATTTCGCGCGCCTCCCCCTCGGGGGAGGCAGACTGCTTTCTTTCGCTTAAACGCTGCCTTGCTTCGCTTTTACCTCCTTTTCGTTAACACCATGACTTTGTAACAATTGTATTGTAAAGCTACAGTCGGTTTTTAAATCGAATGAAAATCGCGTTAAATTATCGCAAACTGAATGAAGTTGAGAAGTTTGCATTTCTCGGTGTCCCGACTCTTGATCCACTGCGGCGACCATATCCTGTAAACCTTCCAGCCCATGGCGACGAGTACTGCCGTCCTCAGTCTGTCGCGGTCTCTCGCGCTGTCCGAATCCTGATAATCCTTGCCATCGCATTCGATAGCCACAGCATACTCGTCCGATCCCGGACGTTTTACCGCAAGATCGACTTTGTATTTCGACGCGCCGACGTTCCTCTCCACTTCGTAACCTGCGGCAACGAGACAATCGTAAATATCGTCCTCGACGCTTCTGATCAGACCTGCTCCGCTGCCCGTCTTGACGCCCAAAACGCCGCCGCTCGCAGCATATGCAACGTATGCCTTGAGCATCTGCACGCCCATGGACGAATCCTTTGTTGCCCTTATCTCGTCGGGACGCACGGAAGTCACCATCTTGACGTTGTATTTCGCTCTCGTTACGGCAACATTGAGTCTCCTCTCTCCGCCGACTCTGTTCAGCAGACCGAAGTTGTGCGAGAATTTGCCTGAAGGATCTTTGCCGTAACCCATGCTGAAAATGATCGTATCCCTTTCGTCTCCCTGTACGGTCTCGAGGTTTTTGATGAAGAACGGCTCCGAGGCGTCGTCGACGAAAAACGCCCTTGCCGCCGCGACTTCCGCAGGATCTGTCAGCGCGGCGATTCTGAGACTGAGTCTCTCCTCGATGGCGTCTTTCTGTCTGATGCCGAAAGCGACCACGCCGAGGCTTCTGTCCGGATGTTTCACGATATGCTCGATAACGAGATCGACTACCCTTTCAGCCTCTTTCGCGTTGACGTTGTTCTCATATACTCCGTCTGGCACATAAACGTGCTCTACGCCCCAGTCGGGACGGCTGACTACGTTGGACGGGAAAGTCTGGAGATTTCCCTCGTAGAACCTAGCGTTGGAGAACGCGATAAGGCTCTCGTTCTTGCTGCGGTAGTGCCATTTCAGATATATGCTGTCCATGGCCTTTGCTCCGAGCGCGAGTACAGATTCCTCCGTCTCCGCTGTTTCGGGCACGCTTGCCTCCTCCTCGTCGTCGTACGAGCCTGCGGAGAATATGTCGCACGGAGGCATCTGCTTGGAGTCGCCGACGATTATCACCTGCTTTCCTCTGAATATCGCGCACAGCGCGTCCTCCGGGAGCACCTGCGACGCTTCGTCGAATATTACCACGTCGAACTCTATAGCGGTATCTTTGAAATAGGTGCTTATGCTTAGCGGGGACATCATGAAACACGGCTTGAGCTTCTGAATGAGCGAAGTCATTTTCTTTAGAAGCTCTTTGACAGAGGACTGTTTTCTCGGCTTGTTTGCCTCGCTCTCCAGCTCCAGCCTCTGGTCGTCGGGAGCGCCTTCTCTCTTTGCGTTGAGCTTTTGAGGTATGTCTCTCCTTGACGCTCTCAGCGTCTCCTCGTCCTTATCGCAGAAGCGTCTGACGAGATCGTTGTGATCGTCCGCGTCGAATGTCCTGAGTTCCGGGCTTTCGTCTATGACCTTTTTTACCCATTGGAAAATAAAGCACTTTTTGTAGCATCCCTGCCATTGATCGGGAGCTATCCTCTTGCTTACGGCGTCCGTTATGAATCCCTCGTCGTTGGTCGCCTTGAGCTGTATCGCTATGTCTCTCATCGCAACGTATGTCTCGAATCCCGTCATCGGCAACAGACTTGCCGCCTTCTTCTCAACCGTAGCAATATCCGTGAGCGGATCAGAAAAACCGTCGAAGTACGCTTCGAGACCCTCGAGCGCCTTTTTAAGCGAGGGAAGATTCGACCTTATCTCTTTTGCCGAACGCGCGAAAACCGAACGCGCCGCCGCAAGTTCTCTCGGGATGAGCGCGGCAAGTTTGTCGGTATTGATACTGTACCAGACTATGACTTGGTCAAGCTGTCTCAGGACGTCTATCTCTGCCGTCGCGGCCGCGTTCAATCCGAGAACCGAAAGTTTTGCTTCGGCAGCTGCCGTTTTCGCTTCCGATTCTTTTCTTCTTTTGAGAAGCGACAGATGCCGGCAAATCGTGTCGAAGTTGCACTTGGGGTGCCCCGGTTTCATATAGAACTCGAGGGTCACCCTGTCGGCTTTATAATTCTTGCCGAACATTCTCTCCCATATAGAATAATTGTCGAAACGCGCCGACATCGCGGCAACGTCGACCGTAGTGACCCCGTCGTCATATATCGCGCGCGTCTCCGCGCACAGCTTGTCGCTTTCCGCTTTTGCGATCAGATATTCTTCTATCGCAGCGATCGCGTCCTTGCGCTTCTTCTCGTTAAACACGACGTCTCCTGCGATCCTGCATCCTGCCATAGCGTCGGAAAATCCGAGTATCATGTCTGCTTCGTCGCCGAATACGAGATCGAATCCGTAACCCGAAATCGCCTTAGACGCTTTCGTCAACGCCTCAGCCGCATCGTGCGCGTCTCTGAGCAACGAGTGTATGGGCGCCTTTTTTGCAACGTCGACGTTTTCTTTCAGCGCCGCCCACGGACTCGAGGTATAGTCGGGATCGGCGCCCGCGTTGCAGTAATATGCGTATTCTCCCAGTTTGTCGAGCACCGCCTGAAGCTGGTCGAAGCCCTTTTTATCTATGTCTGACACAAAGAAATCAACGTCTGCACAACCGAGCACCTCGGTGTATATGCCGAACAGATCGAATACCGTCACGCCCAGCTCGGGTATGTATCTGGCAAGTTCTTTACCGTATCTGTTGAGTTTGTCTTCCGCCGTTTTCCTCTCAGTTCTTATCAGGGCGACTTCTGCCGAAATCGACCTCTCGGCGGACAGACCCGCGACTCTGTGCAGCTCTGCGATAAACTCTTTTTTGCTCGCCTTGTTGCTGTGCAGTTCGAGACAATAATCGCCCAGCCCCGCATCCGCGAGTTTTTTCTGAACGACCTTGAGCGCCGTCATCTTTTCGGATACGAACAACACTCTTTTCCCCGCCTCGAGAAACGCCGCTATCATATTGGTTATCGTCTGCGACTTGCCCGTACCGGGAGGTCCCTGCAAAACAAAACTCCTGCCCTTCAGCGCGTATCCTATCGCCGTGAGCTGACTGAAATCAGCGTCGACAACGTTGTGCTCGACAAGCGAGTCGTAATCTATATCTATACGTCCTGTACCGCGCATGTTCTTACCCAGGATAAGATCTCCTATGACCCCGTGCGCCGCCATCTCTTTATTGTGCTTTTCGATATCCTCGTACATCGCGAGTTTTTCGTAGTTGAACAACGCGAGCACCGCGTCTCTCTCCAGCCTCATGCCGTGCGCTCTCACCGTCTTTGACACGGCAACCAGATAATCTTCGTAACCGCCCGAAACGTCGAAATCGGGGAGGTCTATCCCCTCGCGCTTCAGCTTGAGCCTGAAAGCGGGGTTGACTATAACCGTGTCCTCGAACTCGCCCACGAAATATTTACCTTTTACACGCTCTATCTCTGCCGGTACGAGCAGGAGCGGCGCGCGGTGCTCCCCGTCAGTATCCTTCCATACAATGAAGTTGAATGCGAAATAAAGCACCTTGATGCCTCTTTCGTCAAGCATCTCTTTTGCTTTCTTGTTGAGATTTTTGAGTGCGGTGTAAGTTTTCTGAACGGGGTTGTAAAGCACTATCTTCCCCTCGAGCGCACTTACGTCCTGAAGCAAGTTGCCGAGGTCTAGCGGATCTTTCGGCGCTTTAGGACTTTTTGGCGTCGCAGATGTCGCGGGAGAGGCGGCTTTGCGCACCGCTATCATCTCGTCCACATCCAGAGCCTCCACTCTGAACTTTGTCGACGATGCGAACCCGTTGTACAGATCCCCGGGCGAGGGGTAGCGTACGAAAAGTACGTTAAGACGTCGATCGTTAAAACTGATAAGCGGATTGCCCGTACCGAGATCGAGCAATTTTTTCTTCATGGCGTCGATCGCTGCCAGTGCTTTCCTTCTCTCTGCTTCTACCAACTTTTTCTCCTCCCGCGGATGTGATTTTTGTCAGTATTATCATAGCACGTAAACC
>CALWKV010000057.1 GCA_944381355.1 uncultured Christensenellaceae bacterium
GCTCCGCTCCAGGCGAAAATGGTAGCCACGGGATTGGTGGACGTGGGTTTTCCGTCACGGTACTTGTAATAATGGCGGGTGACGGTGCCGTGCGCCGCCTCGAACTCATAGTTGCCGTCGGGCGAAACGAGCACCGAGGTCATCATCGCGAGCGAGCCGAACGCAGTCGCGACCATATCGCTCATAACGTCGCCGTCGTAGTTCTTGCACGCCCAGATCATACCGCCGTTGCTGCGGACAACTCTCGCAACAGCGTCGTCAATAAGCGTGTAGAAATAGGTTATGCCCGCCTCCTCGAACTTGCTTTTGTACTCCTTGTCGTATATCTGCTGGAAGATGTCCTTAAACCTATGGTCGTAGGTCTTGGAGATCGTGTCTTTGGTCGAAAACCAGAGATCCTGTTTTGTGTCGAGCGCATAGTTGAAGCAGCTTCTGGCAAAGCTGGTAATGCTGTTGTCGGTATTGTGCATGCCGAGCACCACGCCGCCCGTCCTCGAGAAATCGAAGATCTCGATGATCCTCTCGTTGTCGGAGCCGTTGACAACGAGCTTCGCGCTCTCTCCCTTCTTGACGTACGCCTCGACGTCCTTGTACACGTCGCCGTAAGCGTGTCTCGCGATCGTTATCGGAGCCGTCCAGGTGGGAATATACGGGTTTATGCCCTTGACGAGTATGGGCGCACGGAAAACGGTGCCGTCGAGTATTGCCCTTATCGTGCCGTTGGGGCTTTTCCACATCTGCGACAGGTTGTATTCGGTCACTCTCTGCGCGTTGGGAGTGATAGTAGCACACTTTACTCCTACGCCGTATGTCTTGATCGCGTTGGCGGCGTCGTGAGTAACTTTGTCGCCCGTGCGCTCGCGATTGACGAGTCCGAGGTCGTAATACTCGGTGCGCAGATTGACATAGGGTTTGATGAGAATATCCTTGATCCAACCCCAGATGATTCTTGTCATTTCGTCTCCGTCCATCTCGACGATGGGCGTAGTCATTTTAATTTTATCCATCGGTGTCTCCGTTCGGCAAAAGCCGCAAAAATTTTTCTTTTGAAATGATTATAGTATTTTACCGTGCATTTTGCAAGCGTTTGCCGAGCTTTTACCGTACACGGACAGCACTTTTGAGTCAAAATTTGCCTTTTTTACGCTTTTCGCACGCAAAAGCGCGTCGTCGACCGCACACCTGACGACGTCGGCATACCCCATTCCGTTTTCCGCGAACAGATAAGTCGCAAGGCTTCCCGGCACGGTGTTCGCCTCGTTGATATAAATTCTTCCGTCCGTGTTGTCGAGCAGAAAGTCTATCCTTACAACTCCTTTCGCGTCCATGCCTTTATATGCCGCCACCGCCGCGTCCCTCACCTCGGATCTCACTCGCGGAGGCACTTTTGCGGGATATAATCTGCCTCCTCCCGACAGCTTTCCTCCTCCCGACAGGTATTTTTCCTCGAAGGACAGGAATTGTTCCCAGCTGAGCGGCTGTTCGAGTTCCGAAGCAAGTATCTCTCCGTCCTTTACGAGCACGGCGCAGTTGAGTTCCGTAAAATCCGTCAGCGCTTTCTCGCAAATCGCGCGGTCGTCGAACGCGAGCGCGGTCTCTATCGCCGCCGCGAGTTCGCGCGCGTCTTTTGCCACGGCGATACCGATAGACGACCCCTGCGATACGGGTTTGACTATCGCGGGATACCCCACAGATTTTTCTACTCTCTCCGTACTCTCTCCCGAAGCGTCCGCGACCGTAACGTACGGCGTGACGTTAAGTCCGAGAGAGGAAAACAAAGTCTTTGAAAGAGTCTTATCCATACCTATCGCGCTCGCCGCAACGCCCGCCGAAGTATACGGCAATCCTATCACGTCAAGATACCCTTGGAGCGCGCCGTTTTCACCGTTGCCGCCGTGCGTACATATGAGACAGCAATCGGGACGTATCAGCCGTTTTCTTCCCGTGAGTCTGTCGATATAAATGCCGTTTTTCTCAAGATAAACGCGCTTTTTCTTGCACTTTTTGCCGATATAACTTCTTATATCGTCCGCGCCCGAGACAATATAGAACGCGCCGTCCTCGAGCAGAAGAGGACAGATATCGTACTCTTGCGCAAGCGCTTTCATTGCCTGCAACGCGGTTATCACCGATATATCGCGTTCCGTTGAGTCGCCGCCGTATATCACCGCGAGCACGCATTTTTCTCTTTTTTCCATATATCCCTCCTCAATATCCGTCCGGCAGGTCGTTTTCTATCAGCAGTACGTCTCCGCGCCTGAGTATATGCGAAAACAGTTCCTGCGCGGCGGCAAGATTGCGTTTGACATAAATATCCGTCTCTTTCATTCCCGCAGACAGCGCGCCCTGTCTCATATCGTCCGCATTCGGACCGATAAGCACCGCGATATCCGCGGCGAACGCTATCTCTCTGCCGAGCGCAAAGTTGGCGTCTCTGCCGCTCTTTCCCATCTCGACCAGTCCCTGACAAGCGACTATCCTGCGCCCGTCGAACGACTTAAGCACCTGAAGCGCGGCTCTCGCTCCTTGCTCGTTGGAGTTGTAACCGTCGTCTATGACTGTCACGCCCGTATCGGTCGTTATGAGTTCGAGTCTGTGCGGTACGGGTCTCAGTCTGCCTGCGGCAGCGGCTATTCTTTCGGGTGCGACTCCCATACCGTAAGCTACCGCGGCGGCAAGCGTTATGTTGCTGACGTTGTGCGCGCCGAGAAGCGGAGTGCGGCATACGACCTTTTCTCCCCCCGAAAATTCAAGCGTGAACTCGCTGCCGTTCTTCCCCGTCCTTATACGCGAAGCGAAACATTCTCCGCCCGCTCCGACGCGGTATTTTTCTCCCGTATTTTCTCTGTACATCAGCTTACAGTAGTCGTTGTCCGTATTAAAATAACTTTTGCCGCCTCTCTCCGCGACGTAGTCGGAAAGCTCCGACTTGGCGGCGATCACGTTCTCCAAAGAGCCGAAGGTTGCGAGGTGCTGGGCGGCTATGCCCGTTATGACCGCGACCACGGGCTTTACGATATCGCAAAGCAGGCCGACGTCTCCCTTTCTTTTAGCGCCCATTTCCGCGACGAATACCTGAGTATCGTCGGGCATATCGCGCACGCTGATACAGATCCCCATCGGGGTATTGTAGCTGGCGGGAGTGGCGTACACCCTGTACTTTTCGCAAAGAAAAGCGGCGAGTATGTTTTTTACGCCCGTCTTGCCGTAGCTTCCCGTGACGCCTATTCTGACCAAGTCCGTTTTTGCGTCCAGCGCCTTTTTGCAACCTTCGGTATATATTCGGGCAACGGCTTGTTCTATCGGATAAGAAATTGCCGCACTCAGCGCAAAAAGCGCGGGCGACAGTATGTATGCGAGCGGCTGGAGGGCAAGATTCAGCCTTACGCCTTTTACGACGACGTTACTTCCCGCCGCGCAAAGCGCTATGCAGAAAGAGATCGCGACGATTAAAAATATGATGCACAACCTCACGCACCTTTTGGTAAACTTCAGCGGAGTACGAGCATTTCTCTCCCTGTGCGCAAAGTAAAACCACACCGCACCGAGAATACAAAAAAGTACATAAAAGTGATCGAAGTATCCGATTCCGCGCACCACGCCGACAAAGCAGGTCGAATAACAAACCGCGGCATTGAACACTCCGTATGCAGACATCGAAAGCGCGAGTTTTTTTATCTTCGACGACCCGTCTGCCCTGTAACCGCCGAGTTGATAATAATTGAGAAGTCTCACCGAAACGAGACACAAAAGCGCGCCGTTAAGCGCCGCCGCAAACCATTCCATCAGACACCCCCTCAACAAACTTGCGCACGATTTCCGTATATATGCCGAGGTTTTCGACATAACAGAAATGCCCGCCTTCCAGAACTACGATTTCGCCGTCTTTAATCAATCTTTTAAAGCGTTTTGCCATATAAAAAGGCGTATCCGTGTCGTTTTTCCCCCATACTATAAGGGTAGGACACGCGATCTTAGCACATTCTTTTTCCGTATATCTGTTGACCACGTTGACGAAGGTCTTTTTCATCACGCCCGAAAGCGCCCTGTAATCTTCAGAGCCCGCACGCGAAACGTCAAGCCCGAGTTTTCTTTTGAGTTTGAAAAGAAATATCTTCAGATAATAACTTATGCCGCGCCTCGGTCTCAGTCCCGCGCCGTCCGTCACAACCAATCCGACGACCCTCTCCGGGTGATGCGCGGCAATGTACGCGCCTACCCTGCAACCGAAAGAATGACATATGAGCACAGCTTTTTTTATACCGATTTCGTCCATAAGCGCGAGCACGTCGGCGCAGTAATCCTCAAGAGTTCTCACCCTGTCTGCAGGCGACGCGCCGAAACCCGGGAAATCCAACAGCAGTCTGTCTGTTCCGCCGAGTTTTTCCGCAACGGGCAAAAAAGAAAGGACCCCGCCTCCCCAGCCGTGCAGAAACACTATGGCGGGTGCGCCGTCCTTGTCGCTCTTTATATATTCGTAATTGATATTATTCGCGCTTAAAATCGTCCTTACCTCCGACGTTCAACCAATATATTATCGCGTCTTCGGTATTCTGATAAAAATTCTTCCTTATTCCGCCGACCGTAAAGCCGAAGGATTCGTAAAGTTTTCTTGCTCTCTCGTTGGAACTTCTCACTTCCAAAGTCAGTCCTTCGAGACCCGCGAGAGAAGCCGTATAGACCATATCTCTCATAAGCTCTTTGCCGATGCCCCTGCCGCGCGCGTCCTCTCTTACGGCGACGTTGTTGACGTATCCGTCTCCGCACACGCAGTTGTAGCTGTAATATCCCGCGACTTTTCCGTCACCGTCCAGATACACTCTGGCAACGCAGCCGTATCTGCCGCAGATCTCCTCGATCTGTCTTTCGCTCCACGGCTCGGCAAAAGTAGCTTTTTCTATCGCGGCGACCTCTTTTGCATGCGCCGCCTGCATATCGGTCACGTTACTCACCGTCTTTCATCCTCTCTGCCTGCGATTTTTTCAGGTACACGGGCGAAAGATTGGTTTCAAACAAGCCTTTCTCCGCGCGGCTTCTTGCGATGGCAATGAGGTTTCTGCCGTTTACGGGCAGACTCTGATAAGTTACGCTGACATTATATGAGAGAAGTTCGCTTTTGGTTACGCTCTTTTCCCACTCGACGTTCTGCCAGCCGTCCGAGAACATCGCCGCATAATAATTGTCGTTTCTCGCGTCTATCGCGGTCATAAACCTCCCCGTCATTCCGTAGCCGATCAGTGCGAGCGCGTCGACAGCCACCACGGGCTTGCCGAGAGCGAGAGAAAAAGCCTTGACCGTGCTTACTCCCACTCTTATGCCCATAAACGACCCCGGTCCGGCCGTTGCCGCAAACACGTCGACGTCTCCGAGCCGCGCGCCGAGCTGAGCAAGCACTTCGTCAACGTACGGTATAATCAGCGCGTTGTGCTTTTTTAGGCAGTCCCCGCTGATCTTTTCGGCATATACGCCGTTTATCTCCGCACATACGACCAGTTTGTCTGTCGTGCTGTCAATCGCCAATATATTCATCGCCTATTTCAAACTCCCTGAGATTGTCGCCGAGCGACCTGACGTTTATCACGATCGGGTCTTTGACGTCGTCGAACTTGTTCCACTCGACGACCACAACTCCGCCGCGGTAAAAATACTCCTCGAGACCGAGTTCGTACACCTCGTCCGCGTCTGCTACCCTGTACATATCGAAGTGAAAGAGCGGCAACCTGCCGTCATACTCCTTTACATAGGTAAACGTGGGCGACGTCACAGTCTCTTTTACGCCGAGAGCAAGCGCGAGACCCTTAGTAAAAGTGGTCTTTCCCGCTCCGAGATCGCCGTTGAGCAGTATGACTTCGCCGCCCTTGAGCCTGTCCGCCACCCGCTTTGCGAAAGCGTAAGTATCCTTTTCCGAACGCGATAAAAATTTCATATTTTGATTATATACCGCTTGACAACATTTTGCAATCGTTTCATAATGTTATAGAACACTTTGAGGGCGGGTGCAATTCCCCACCGGCGGTGAAAGTCCGCAAACGCTGTAAATAACTCAATATGCAGCGCCGAAAGGGTGAAAATCCCTTACCGACGGTACAGTCCGGATAGGAAAGGATGTTTTATGACCAATAAGTTTCACTATTCGCGTACGCGTTATATCGCGTTCACCGCAATTTTTGCAGCACTGTCCACGGCACTAATGTTTCTGAGCTTCGGCGTACCTTTTATGCCGTCTTTTCTCAAACTCGACTTTTCGGAAGTTCCCGCGCTGATAGCTTCGTTCTCGCTCGGTCCTGTTTCGGGAATGATCGTCTGTCTGGTCAAAAACCTGATCAATATGACAGCAAGCACTACGGGTTGCATCGGCGAAATATCCAACTTCCTGCTCGGATGCATGTTCGTAGTTCCTGCAGGTCTGATCTACAAGTATAAACGCAACCGCATAGGCGCGCTGATCGGCTCGCTCGTCGG
>CALWKV010000058.1 GCA_944381355.1 uncultured Christensenellaceae bacterium
GTTCTTTCCAACAAATACGACAGCGCGGTCAAAGAACTGTGCGCCTATTTTTTCGGCGACAAGATAAAATACGCGGCGGGTCAGAAGGACGGGATAAAAGTCAAACCCGACCCGACGGCATTGCTCAGACTGCTCGACGAGGCGGGAGTAAAGGCAGAAGAAGCGGCATATTGCGGCGACGGAGAAGCGGACGTGCTCTGCGCAAAGGCGGCAGGGGTCGATTTTATCGCGGCAACCTGGGGATTCAGGCATTATTCTGTGCTCGAAAAGGCGGGAGCGCATATCTTTGCGGAGAAACCCGTCGAGGTTACTAGGCTGCTGAACACGCTTGAATGACGAAACAAGGTGCGCAAATGCACAACTAATAAATTATAGCAAAGAGGAGAGGTGTTGTTATGAAAAAAGCAAAGTACGGCAGCGGTTTCAAGCTGTTCGATTACTACAAAACTGTCGCGCGTGTAGGCGGCGTATTTTCTGCATTGTCGCTTTCGGCAATGATTTACGTCATCTACTATATGTTCTACAATTACATATTCGGCGATCTCAAACTCGAGCTTGCGACGAATAACGCGCTCAAATATTCACTGATCGCGGTAGGCATCGTCATCGCGCTCATGGTGGTCGTATTCGTCGTGTTGAAAATAGCGTCGAGGCGGACCAGCGCGCTGGACGTCGCTCTTATAGTGGTTGGCGTTGCAGATATAGTGATCATGGTCAAAAAGTTTTCGATAGACGGCATAATCGAGACAAGGGCGGAGATAGCCGTTTATGCAGTTCCGCTTGCCTGCACGGTAGTTATCAGCATTGTCAGATGGATAATGTTCCGCACCAAAAACAACAAGCTGATATCCACGCACGGAGAAAAGAGCAATTCTTCTTTCGCGGCATACTATAAGGATCTTTTCAAAAGACCGTCCACGTGGTTTATGATCGTCGTGGCTCTGGTCGTTTCGCTCATGTTCGTCCTTGCGCAGGCACAGGGCTGGCTCGACGTGTTTGAACTCAACGACAGCGCAAAGAATACGATGATAACCAACTGCGCGGTCATGGGCGGCGTTGCGGGTGTTCTTTTCATCATCGGTCTCGCTATAAGGCTTTACAACAAGACTCTCAATTTCATGGACGCGTTCACCTTTGCTATTGCTCCCGCAGGCGTGATAATGGTGATAAGCTATGCAATAGTTCAGCATACCGCAACACTCGTGCTTGCGATAGGCGCGCTCGTGATATCGGCGGCATTGCAGATAATTTACGCAAAGACGAGTTACCTGACCGACAGCATCGTATGCGATTATGAAGATATCCCGGACGAGGAAGAGAAAACCGAGGAAGAAGCGCCCGAGGCATGTTCCGCTCCGGAGACAAAAGAGGAAGTCTCTGACGCTATAGCGGTTGTCGCATCCGAACACCAGGATTACGGCGCAACGCTCGAGGCGGTGCAGAACACGCTCGACAGACTTTACAAACAGAACGTCGATCTCGAGGAGAGGCTTGAAAAGGCGGAAAAGGCGCTTGCCGAGCAGGCGGAAAAGATCGCAAGGCTGGAAAAAGAGGCAGAGGAGAACAAGGCGGCTTACAGGTTTGTGCTTCTCGATATAGAAAAACTCACGTCAAGGCTCTCTTACCTCGAGACGAAGGCGGGCGCAAAGACGCAGACGGTCGTCGTGAAAGAGGAAAGCGGAGACGACAAGGCGTTCGTGATGAAGTCGCTCGAGAACATATATTCCAGACTGACTTACGCAGAACTGCTTATAGGCAGACGGGCGGAGGAGCTCGCCGTCGAGGAAGAGCCGTGCCCGATGTTGTCCGATCATGCGTTCGTGATGCTCACGCTCGAGAAGCTGATCTCGAGACTGACTTATGCGGAATGGCTTCTCGCAAACGGAGTAGTTCCCGCCAAAGAGACAGAGAGCGCAGAGGAACAGACGGAACAAGAACAGGCAGAGGAAGAAGTTGCCGAGGAAGAAGAAGCTCCCGAGGATGAGGAAGCGCCCGAGGAGGACGAAGAACAGGAGGAGACCGAAGAAGCTCCCGCAGAGGAGCAGTCAGGCGAGATAACCTGGGAAGAAGTAGCTTCCAACAAGCGCCGCGCGAAACCGCGTTATACCTTTGACATGAAGCTGCGCATCGCTGACGACAACGTCAAGAAGTTTTACAGCGATATAAAGAACGCGTTGCTCTCATACGGAATGCACGCGAGAATGTCGCGTCACAAGGAGAACTTCAACAAGGGAAGAAACAATATCGCGCGTATGGCGATCAACGGCAAAACGCTCAAGATATATCTTGCGATCAATCCCGCGGATATAGATCCCAAGTATTATCATCACCGCGATGTCAGCGACAAGAAGGGCGTTGCCGAACTGCCGACGATGATCAACGTCCGCTCAAAAGTGGCTGTAAAGAAAGTAAAAATGCTCATCGACCGTATTGCCGAAGAACTGGTTATCTTCCCCAAAAAGTATACCGAACAGGACTTCGCTGCGGGACTGACTGCCGACGGATTTACGACGGTGGAGCGCAAGGGTTACGGATATCTCGTCAATCCCGAGGGCGTTGCCGTAAAAGAGGAAGTCGACAAGATACCCGACGACTTTGCGACCAACGCGGTAGAATATATCACGGCGCCCGAAAAGGCGGGCAGATTTATCAAGGCTCAGCTTTCGCTCAAGGAGTTGAGTAAACACTTCAGGGACGGCGACGTCGTGGATATCGCGGCTGTCAGAGAAAAGGGACTCTGCGCGGTCAACGCCAACTATCTTGCCGTGACCGAGAGCGACAGACTGACCAAAAAACTGCACGTATACGCAGACGAGTACACGGTAGCGGCGGCAAAGATGATCTGCGTCGCAGGCGGCGAAGCGTATATGATCCTTCAATCGGAGGAATAAAGACGCGGTCGGAGCCGTGCAGGCTCCGACAAAAATTGAACAAGGGAGAGCTTTATGAGTGAAAGGTTGAATCTTATACCTTATCCCGCCCGAGTGGATTTCAAGGGCGGCACGTTGAGATGCGACGCAATAAAAGCGTGCGGCAAAGAAAGTATAAACGGTCTGAAGATTTCAGATTTTTTTGCCGCTTACGGCATCAGGACGGGAGACGACGGCGTAAAAGCGAGATTTTCTGCCGAAGGATGCGACGTAGAAGGTAAAGAGGCATATGTTCTCGACGTGTCGGCAGACGGGATCGTCGCGTGTGCCAACTCTGACGCCGGGCTTTTCTATGCAACGGTCACGCTTGTACAGCTGTTGCATAATTACGAAAACGACCTTCCGCTTTGTACGGTAAAGGATTCCCCCGCCGTCGGATACCGCGGCTTTATGCTCGACTGCGGCAGATATTTTTTCTGCAAAGAGGACGTTTTTAAAATAATCGACCTGTGCGCACTTCACAAGATCAACGTGTTCCACTGGCATCTGACCGAAGATCAGGGGTGGAGAATAAGCATAGACAAATATCCGGAGCTAACAGAAAAGGGGAGCATGCGCTCTCACACGAATTTCGGGTTCAGACCTCACGGCGGATACTATACAAAACAAGACGCGACGGAGATATCTGCCTACTGCAAGGCGCGCAATATCGAGATCGTACCCGAGATTGACGTCCCCGGGCACTCTCAGGCTGCGATAGCGTGTTATCCTTGGCTGGGCTGTTTTGACAGAAAACTCAAAGTCGCTACTCATTCCGGCGTCAAACACGACATACTTTGCGCAGGCAAAGAAAGCACGTATACGTTCGTGTTCGACGTGATTGACGAGATCGTCGGGCTTTTCGGCGACAATATGCGTTATATGCACATAGGCGGCGACGAGGCGGTCAAGACGCGCTGGAAGATATGTCCGCATTGTCAGAAAAAGATGAAGGAGCTGGGACTTGAAAAAGAAGACCAGCTACAGGCGCATTTTATGCAGCGCATTGCCGATCACGTAGTGAAAAAGGGCTTTATCCCCGTTATGTGGAACGAAACCGATCTGTCCTTGCCCTGCCACGACGATATCGTATGGCAGTTGTGGACGACTGCGGACGGAACGGTACAGACTGAGGAAATAATAGGCGCGGCATTCAGGAGAGGCGGACTGATAAACAGCGAAAGCACATACGTATATATAGACTGGCCGTATGCAGACATCAGTCTCGAAAAAAGCTATTCGTTCAAGCCGATCCCCGACGGCGCGGACAGCAGCAAGCTGTGCGGAGCGGAGACCGCCCTGTGGACGGAATATGTGCCCGACTTCAGGACGGCGTGCAAAAGGGCGCTTCCGCGCCTGTGCGCAATCGCAGACAAGATGTGGGGCGGTTACGGCGGAGATTTTGGCGAATTTCTTCAAAGACTCGACCACACGGAAAAATTCCTCAAAAAATTCGGTTACGACGGCGCAACGCGCAGACAGGCGATGCCGGGGAAAGTCAGGGCGTTTTTCCAGAAACTGTGGTTTGAAAGAAGACAACTGCATTGGCAGGGTCTGCACAATCTTATAGAAAATACGGCGGTAAATATCAGATACCGCAAAAAAGAGAGGTAATCATGTTTGGTATTCCCGCATTGAAATTCGCATTCAGATGCGGCGACGACATTCTGACCGCGAACGGATCGCGCGACGAGGTGGAGTTTACCGTAGAATATTCCGAGAGTGCTTACAGGCTGTGGGTGCTTGCGCACAAGGAAGTGACCCCGCTCATCTGCGAGCTAAGATACAAGTATCCTTATCCCGCGGGAGCGACCGTCTATGCGGGAGGATATCAGTCGTGGACTCATTCGCGAGAATACGGCGCGACCGACGTGCAGAAAGGTCTGCGGTTGCCCGTCAGGTTCGGCGTTGCGAGAAAGTATGCGGCGGCATTCGGCGATTATGACTTTGCGACTTACAGTCTCAGAGAGGGCGATTGCCATTCTTTCTACTATACCTATGTCAGGGACAAGGACGGGCTGACGTTTGCGGGAAGTCTTGACGAGAGCCGCGGTTATACGGTGTTTTATCACAATCGGGACGGCAGACAGCTTAAGGTAGTCAAAGACCTAGATGGACTGACTCTGCGCGCGGGAGAACGATACAAACTGTTCGATCTCTGTTTCTGCAAGGGCACGAGGAATCAAGTTTTCGACTTTTATTTCGGCAAGCTGGGGCTTGAAAAACCTCGTGAGAAAAAATTGTGCGGATATACGAGCTGGTACAACTTGTTCGGGAAAATAGACGAAAAGAGCGTGATGCGCGATCTCGACGGACTCAAAAAGGCGGATATCGGCGCGACGATATTTCAGATTGACGACGGCTGGCAGGCAGCGGTCGGCGACTGGCTCGATATAAGGGACGACAAGTTTCCGTCGGGTATGAAAAAGATTTGCGACGAGATACATGCAAGAGGGTTCAAGGCGGGATTATGGCTTGCGCCGTTTCTCTGTGCCAAAAACAGCGTGATCGCAAAAGAACACCCCGACTGGCTGTTGCAAAAAAACGGAAAGCCCGTGATCGGCAACGTGGGTTGGGGCGGCGCATATGCGCTCGATTCTACCAACGGAGAGGTAAGAGAATACCTGAAGAAAGTGTTCGACACCGTGCTTTCGGACTGGGGATACGACATGGTCAAACTCGACTTTCTCTATGCTGCGGCGATGTTTCCCAAAGACGGCAAGACAAGAGGCGAGCTGATGACTTCGGCGATGAATTTTTTGCGTGCCTGTGTAGGAGAAAAGTGGTTGTTGGGTTGCGGAGTCCCTCTTTTTCCCGCGTTCGGCACCTGCGATTTCTGCAGGGTGGGGAGCGACGTTGACCTCAGTTTTAAAGAGAGGTTTTTCTCAAAAATCACCAACAACGAGATAGTGTCTACATACAATGCGATGACTTCGTCGGCGTTCCGTCAGCACCTTGACGGCAGGGCATTCGTCTGCGATCCCGACGTGTTCTTTCTGAGGAAGGATAATCTTAAATTTACTGCCGCGCAGAAAAAGCTGCTTGCGAAGTTCAATTCGATCGTCGGAGGAGTGCTTTTCGTCTCGGACGACGCGGGAGAATACGGCGAAGAAGAAAAAATTATCGCGCGCGAATGTTTTGCTCGCGAAGCCGAAGTGACGGACGTGCGCTATGCCGCAAAAGACGTTGCGGAGATAAAATATACGCAGAACGGGGAGCCGTTCGTGTTCAGGTTCAATCTCAGGACGGGAAGGATTCTTGCCGACGGAAAGGCATGACAGCGGACAAATCGCCGCGGAGTTTATCTTCTTTTAAGATTGAACAAAGGAATTATTGCATATTTTCGCGCGCGTATGTTATTATAATGTTACTATGAAAGAAATCAGAGATCTCAAAAGACTCGAGCGGGCACGCAAAAAGAAAAAGCACGACAGTTACAAACTCAAGAATGCGGACAAGTTCAATCCGTCCGCAGAAACGGGTCTGACTGCCGCGCAGGTAGAAGCGCGAAAACAAGAAGGTCTCGTCAACAAGAAGACGGACAACTCGAGCAAATCTTACGTCAGAATAGTTTTTGAAAACATCTTCAATTTCTGCAATACGGTCACCATACTTCTCGTGATATTGCTTCTCGCGATAGGAGCATGGGACTATACCCTTTCGTCAAGCATCATTTTCCTCAATATCGCGATCGGCATAATTCAGGAGATCAAAGCCAAGTGGACGGTACAGAAGCTGTCTCTTGTCGCACAGTCCAAGTGCGACGTCGTACGCGACGGCAAGCGCGTCAACATCAATACCGCCGATCTGGTATACGAGGACGTGTTTTATATTCACGCAGGCGCGCAGGTGCCTGTCGACGCGACGGTAAAAAACGGATATATAGAGGTCGACGAGTCGATAATAAGCGGCGAGTCGAGACCCGTACGCAAAGAAGCGGGAGCGAGGATACTCGCGGGCAGCAACGTCCACGAGGGTGAAGCGTGCTGCATCGCAGAACGCGTGGGCAAGGACAGATATATCGAGGGAGTATCCAAAGTCGCCAAGCGCGTCAGCAAGCCCAAAAGCCGTATATTCTCTGTGCTGGACTCTCTCATAAAGGGAATAACCGTGGTGCTTGTCATTCTCGCGGGATTTTTGCTTGCGGCTGACAGAATAACCGTCGGCGGAGCGTGGAAAGACACGATAATCACGGTGTCGAGCAGCGTTCTCGGCATGATACCGATAGGAATGTTCCTGCTCACGTCCACCGCGCTTGCGGCAAGCGTGCTCAAACTCTCTAAAAAACACGCGCTTGCGCAGGATCTTTCGGGAATAGAGATGCTCGCTCTGACCGATACCCTTCTTCTCGACAAGACGGGCACGATCACCGACGGCAAGCTCGAGCTTGTAGAGACCGTAAAAGTGGGCGATATAGAAAGTCCCGTGGATCTTCTCAATACGATCATGAGTGCCACTCACGACAGCAAGTCGACCGCGCTCGCTCTGCTTCAGGGCGTGGGCGAGGGCAATATAATGCCGACGACCGACGTGATGAGTTTTAACAGCGCGAGAAAGTACAGCGCGGTCACGCTCGAGGACGGCGCGACTTACGTACTGGGCGCACCCGACTTCGTAGGCGTGCCCGAAGGCAAGGTCCTCGAAGCCGTCAAAGAGAATTCGTCAAAGGGCAGGAGAAGCATACTTCTTTCGCGCTTCGACGGTCCGATATCGGCAATAGACAAGACGCTCACCAAGCCTTGTTTCGTGTTCGCGCTCGAGGACACGTTGCGCTCCAATATCCGCAAGACGCTCGACTGGTTCTATGAAAACGACGTCGATATAAAGATCATATCGGGAGACGACCCCGAGACTGTCGCAAATATCGCGGGCAAAGCAGGTCTGCGACACTGTGACCATACGCTCAACTGCGCCGAAGTCGATGACGAAGAACTCAGGGAGGCGGCTTCGGATACGGCAGTATTCGGCAGAGTATCGCCGGAGCAGAAGGCGGTCATAGTCAAGCAGCTTCAGAGCGAAGGAAGAACCGTAGGCATGATAGGCGACGGAGTCAACGACGTGCAGGCGCTCAAAGAAGCGGACTGTTCGATATCTTTCGCGGGCGCCAACGACGTCGCGAGGAATATTTCAAGAATAATACTTATGGACAACGACTTTGCGTCTATGCCCGACATAGTGCGCGAAGGCAGGCAGGTCATCGGCAATATAGAAAAGGTATCCGCCCTTTACGTTATGAAAAATATTTTCGTGATGTTCATGACCCTGCTGTACGCGATAATCACGATCGTTACAAAAGAGAACAGCTATCCGTTCGACACCAAGAAGATGCTGATGATAGAGTTCTTCGTCATCGGCGTGCCGACCTTCCTTTTCGCGTTGCAACCGACAAAAGCGCGACCAAAAGGAAACTTTTTGAGGAACGTGCTCAAATCCTCTCTGTCGGCATCGGTGGGGCTTATAGCGGCGACGGGCTTCATCATGATAATGAACGGCTTCATCGATTATTCCCCGATAGCCGCGACGCACGAAGAACTCGAAGCCGTCAAGGCGGTTATGGCTACGTTTGCGCTGACCATGGCGGGATTCGTATGCTTGACTGTGATCAGTATGCCGCCCAACAAGTTCAGATTGGCTACGATAGCGGTAATGTTTGCGGTGTCTTTGCTTGCTATATGGTTTGACAACAGCTTTATGGGAGGCACTTTCCTCGGCATGGACTTCGTACCGTTGCAATACGCCTGGTGGATCATCGTAAGCTCTGTGATAGCGCTCGTCGCGATGCTGGGCACAAGATGGGTGATCACCTATTTCGACAACCGCTACGGCGAAAAAATAGTCGAGGGAATGGATGAAAAGATAAAGGACTTCAAACAAAAGAGAATTGACAGATACAACAGAAAACAAGAGGAGAAAGAAAAGAAGGGTGGAGAAGAAAATTAATCCTCACGAAAATCACAGAGAGAGGATGCGTGCGAGGGTAAGGGAAAACTCTCTCGATTCGCTTAGCGATCACGAAGTGCTTGAATATCTTCTGTATCCGTTTATACCGCGCAAGGATACCAACGGCATCGCGCACGCGCTGATATCAAAGTTCGGTTCTCTTGCCGCGGTGATGGACAGTGACGCCAACGCGCTGACGGCTGTCAAGGGCATGACGGCAAACGCGGCGCTTTATCTCAGCAGCCTTTCTTCGCTCTCGCGTCGTTACAATTCCAGCAAGATAGGCATAAAACCCAAGATGGAGACGAGAGGTCAGATACTCGAATATCTGATGAGTTTCATGAGTACGCTCGAGGACGAGCGCATTTACGCTATATGCGTGGACAGCGCGGGCAGGCTCAAGGAAAGATGCGAGCTGGGCAGAGGCGGCAGCGACGATTGCAAACTGCGCGTAAAAGAGCTTGTCATGCTGTGTCAGAATTCGCAGACGAAATACGTTTATCTTGCGCATAATCATCCGTCGGGAATAGCGAAACCGTCTGCCGAAGATATTTATTTTACAAAATGGGCGGTCACCGCGCTAGAGATAATGGACGTGCTCCTTATCGATCATATTATCATTGCGAAAAACGATTCATACAGCTTTCTGCGTGACGGCAGGCTTGACGAATACAGAAAATCTTTTCAGGATTTTGTCAAAAGCGGCAAGATATCCGACAGGAGAAGCTGATGGCGCGCAAGACGCTCCGCGTTTATAAGCTGACGGCAAGCGGCATTGAATTTACAGTGCTCAGAAAACGCGTAAGGATCATGGTGCTGAGGCTGAAACCTGCCGGACCTGTCGTGACCGCGCCCGAGCGCGTCAGCGACGAAAAGATATGCGCGTTCGTATCGGAGCACGAGGAGTGGATAAGGCGGCGCGTCGAGGAAAAAAAGCGCGTCAAGGTATATCTTCTCGGCAAAGGGTACGAGAGAAAGGACGAGTACAGCTTGCACGCATACGCGGAGTTCGGGGACGGAGTATGTCGTCTCGGCGGCGTCGACGAAAAGGCGAGAGAAAAGGCGCTGATGCAGAAGTACGAGGAAGTTTTAGCCCCGCTTCTTCCGCCTCTTTTTGAAAAGTGGCAAAAAGCGACGGGACTTTACGTGCGGGCGATCGAGCTGACTTCCGCGCGCTCCTATCTCGGGAAATGCGACGTAGCAAAGAAAAGGATAAAGATAAGCCGCATTCTCGCGTCAAAAATTCCTGAGGTCATAGATTATGTGGTGCTTCACGAGATCTGTCATCTGAAGGTAGCCAATCATCAGAAGAAATTTTACGATTTTCTCGGTAGATTCATGCCCGATTACAAGACGAGGATGAGGCAGAGAAAGAACGCTTGAAAATTTAGACAAAACGAGAAAAATCAGAGACGAAACGGTTAAAAAAGACGCACATTTTCGTGCGTCTTTTCTGTATGTTTTCAACTGTAATAACGCGGTTTATCCACACATATAAATGATATCGGGAAGGTCGTATTTTTTTGCCGAGTTATCCACAAGAACGAATGTTTCTGTGGATAACTCTGTGGATAACTGTGCAAAAACACGGCTTTTCGCAAAAAAACGCAGATTTGCGACAAGTTTTGCAGGACGGAAATTTCGTATGATTTTTATAGGGAAAAAAAGCGTTTTGTGCCTGGTCGCGGCACTTGCGGTTCTTGCGCTCACGGGGGCGGGAATTTTTGCCGTCTGTGCCACGGTGGAAGCGCTGGTCGTGCCCGTAGGCGCGGTGGTCGCGATAGACGCGGGACACGGCGGTTACGACGGCGGAGTCGTCGGTGTCAGCGGCACAAAGGAAAGCGAACTCAATCTGGAGCTTGCTCTTATTCTCGGCGAAGCGCTGGAGGCGCGCGGCGTGCAAGTCGTCTACACGCGAACGGAAGATAAAGCTCTCGGCGATACCAAGAGAGAGGATATGAAAGCGCGCGCGGAAATAATCTGCGGAAGCCGTCCCGATTGCGTGATAAGCCTGCATCTCAACAGCTATCCCGACAAGAACAGACGTGGAGTGCAGGTTTTCTACGACGATACGGGCAGAGGAAGCAGTTTTGCGTCGTATATGCAGGAGAGACTCAATGCGGCGATAAATTACAAATACAGCAAGCGTTGCGACCTTGCTCCTCAGGCAGGCGACTTTTATATCACCAAGTGCGCGCCCGTGCCGTCGATAATAATAGAATGCGGCTTTATTTCCAACGCCGAGGACGAAAGCCTTCTCAAGAGCAAGGCTTTCAGAAGGGAGTTGTGTACGGAAATCGCAGAGGCGACGCTCTCCGCCGTCTCGTAAAACCTAAAGACGGCGGTCAAAAAAGCTGCGTCGCAAGTCGAGCAAGGCGCGGCACGTATAACAGCATTTTTCGTCATCTTGATCTGCGGGCGACGCATAGCAAAAACCCTCCGCCGCGGCGGAGGGTGCGTTGTAAAAGCGTCAGTTGAGCACTCTGCGCGCTTCTATGAAATACGACCAGCGTTTTGAAGAAATCTGCTCTATTACCGCGTGGTCGCTTGCGGTGTGAAGAATATAATTGTCGCCCAGATATATCGCAACGTGTCCCACTCTGTTTACTCCCGAGAGGTTGTATCTCGAAGCGTTGGTGAAGAACATCAGGTCGCCTCTTTGCAGATTTTCGCGCGTGATACGCACGCCTTGCAGCACCTGCGTCCTGGTCGTTACGTCGAGAAGCACGCCCGCGCCCTTGTAATATGCGTACTGAGTCAACGCCGAACAGTCGAATTCTCCCGGTACGAAGTTTGCGTTGAGCACGCCGTTGCCCCAGTGGTAGCGCTGGCTTCCCCATACGTACGGGTAGCCGAGCAGCGATTTGCCCACGGCGATGACGTTTTCGACTTTCTCGTTTGCCTTGTCCATACGGTAGATCGTTGCGTAAGAGCTGTTTGCAGACACGTAAGCAACTCTCTCTTTGTAGACCGTTTTGTACCAGCCGTCCTCAAGCGCGACAAAAGATACCATGTCGCCCTTATCGAGGCTTCCGAGCGGGGCGTAAGAAGTGCCTTTGCCGCTTCTGACGGTCAATCCGTCGGTCAGGGAAACGACGAGTATGTCCTGTTCGTCCTGCGACGGAGTCTGGCTGCCGCCGCCCTGATTCTGCCCGATATAGTTAGCGTATATCAGCGCGTCGATCTTGTCCGCTATCGAAAAAGCGAACAAGCCTTCATCGGTCTGACCGCACGATACCAGCGCAAACGTCGATACGAATATCAATGCCAATGCGGCGATAACAGTTATCGTTTTCATTTTCCTGCCTCCTTTGTTATTACGGGATCTGCCCGCAAGCACATTGTAACTGAAAATATACCGCAGACGCAACCTACAAAATTTACCAGTATCCCAGAAATTTCCGTTGCCTGTGTGTGTTAAACGCATTAGTATCAGATCGGCGCACGTTCGCTCGGCGTTTGCCTCTTGTGTTTGCGCGCGCGCTATGATATAATGGTCACAGCGGTTGAGAGGCAGACCGCAGGGAGGACTGACAAAATGAAACGCAACTCTATGTGCCCGATATGTTTTCTGAGGACGGTTTTCACCCGCCCGTCAAAGGTGGGAAACGTATATCCAAAAGAAAAGTATGACGACGGCAAGATTACCGCGCCTCCGATGGGCTGGTCAAGTTGGAATACATTCAAGAACAATATAGACGAAGATCTGATATACGAGACTGCAGTCGCGATGAAAGAAAAAGGATTGCTTGCCGTAGGTTACGACAGAGTAAACATCGACGACTGCTGGCACAGTTCCGTGAGGGACGAAAACGGGGAGCTTCAGGGCGACCTGACGAGATTCAGGAGCGGCATAGGCGCGCTGGTAAAAAAGATAAACGCGCTCGGTATTAAAGTGGGGATATATTCGTCCAACGGTACGCTGACTTGCGAGGATCTGCCCGCAAGCCTCGGCAACGAGAGACGTGACGCCTATACGTTCGCCAAATGGGGTATTGAGTTTTTCAAATACGATTTTTGCCACAACGTGCCGCTTCCGTATTATGCGCCGCTCGTGTTCGGCATAGAGCTGACTAAGAGGGGCGAGAAGGACGGCGTATTCTATCCGTGTACGGACGCGCGTCTCGAGGGCCTTGCCAAGTTCATGCCGTGCAAAAAGCTGGATACAGGCTGCTTTGTCAGCGGTATGGACAAGTGCCTGGGCGCAATGGAATACAACAACGTGTACGGCGAGGAGGGCGGAGAGTACGTATTGACCCTTTACTGCAAAAAGACAAACAGTCCTTACGAAAAACTCGCAATGACAGAGGTCAACGGAGAGCCTTATCTCATTTCCGTACCTCCGCAGAAATTCTGGAACGTGACTTC
>CALWKV010000059.1 GCA_944381355.1 uncultured Christensenellaceae bacterium
CGGTTATCGCGCGTTGGTTGTATTTGTTTACGTGCAGATATACAGAAGGGTAGCCAAGCTCTTTTGCTCGGTTTTTTACAAATCGCAGCGCGAGGGAGCCGTAGCCCTTGCCGCGTATCGACGACAGTATATAGAGTTTGGACAAAAAGAGAGCGTCGGCTTCTTTTTCGAGTACGATATAGCCGCGGATTTCGCCGTCGTCCTCGATCGCGTAAAACTCTGCGCCGTCGTTGAAAAGCGCGAGCATCGCGTCCTTGCTCTGAAAGTTTTCGACCATATAGTCGATCTGCGCGTCGGATATTATCCCTTTGTAACATTCGTGCCATATCTCGTCTGCGAGGCACGCTACTTCCGCGATACGCGCGGGATCTGTGATTTTCTTTATTTCAGCCATATTTATATTTTAATATTTACACCCGCCCGTGTCAAACGCGGGTGCAAAACAGAAATAAAATAATTGTCTTTTGAAAGCGGATAATATATAATAAAAAATATGAAGAAAGCGGTTGTGGCTATTTTGATGATACTTGCGTGTGCGCTTGTCTTCGTATCCTGCGATACGAAAGACGACGTCACCTATTATCAGGAGAGTGTCGTCGGAAAATACGGCGACGGGATAAGTCTTACGGGCATAGTTGTGCCCGAGACCGCCCCTGTCGAATACGTCGACCTGCCGCGTGTGGAAAAGAGCATATATTTCGACACCCGTCTCGAGGGGTGGCATTTCGGCGGCGTATACGTCGTCAAAGGGGAGGAGATCACCGTTACTCTCCCGGAGGATAAGGCGGACGGCAGTATCACCGCGACGGTGGGAAGATATTACGCGTCTTCTTACAGCATACAACTTTTTTCTGCAACTACGACTTTCGTATCTCCCGTTTCGGGACTTCTCGATTTTAATCTGGGCAACTGTTACGGCGACGATTTCTGGCAACTCAGCGTGTCGGGGGGCGTGAACGCTTCTTATTACAGACTCGGGCTGGACAGAGTTGCAGACTGGGAAAACAGCGTAGGGTATGCCGTGGCAGACAGCTCTAATATCAGAATATATCTTCCCGCAGAATATCTCGACGCTTCTCTCGACGTAGAAAAGGCGGCGACGTGGTGGCGATCGCTGTGCGAATATTTCGACAAATACATGACGGGCGTATTTGGCGCGGACAAGCTGACCCCGACAGACGTATTCGTCGTGAATTACGTAAACGCGCCCGTATATTATGCAGAGAAGGACCTGTTGCTCCTGCCCGTATCGTATGCGGATAAAATTCTGGATTACGACGTGCTTTCGGGCGGCGGTGCATGGGAAATAATGCTTGCGCTCGCAAAGGGTAAAGCGGAATACGCGGGGCTTAATGACGCCGCATTGTCCGACGTCGCGCAGATAGCGGCGGCAGGAGCTTTCGTCACTCTGACGGACGGGATACTCAGTGCGGAGAGCGGCAGCGAATACTGGATAAACAACGCCTACGACTGTCTTTCGATGAGTATCGGAGGAGGGCTTGAAAGTTACGGCGATCTTGCGGCGTACGTCAATCTGATACACTCTTTCGGAGAGGAAAAGGTGGTGAACGCGGCGGTCGGATATGCTGAGCGCGGCGAGGATGACGGCGTGTCTCTGGCACAGTATTTCTGCAACGAGTTTGCAAAAGACGGCACAGATCTTTCCGCATATTTCACCGAGGTGTTCGGCATCGGTACGGTAAGCGCGCAGAGCGGTCTGACCGCGTACGTTCCCGTGCAGAGCAAGTACGCGAGCGGCTGTACAGCCGCGAGCGACAAGACGGGAGTCACCGTCAATTCGGGAGAAAAAGTCACTTTCGACTTCGCGGAAGAATACGTTACGACGGCGGAGAACGCGACTCTCGTCAAGGTCATGCTCGGGGATTCGGAATGGAAAGCGGGCGAGGACGGACTTTACGCTTTCAGACCCGACGATTTTGAAAAGACCAAGGATTTTACTCTCGTTTTTGAAGTCGACGGGCAGACGACCGAACTGTCGGGCAGATTCACCTGCAATATCGAAGTTTCGGTATTCACGAGGTACGAAAACGTGCCGTGGCGAGATATGAAGACGGCGGTCAAAGAGTACGCAGAGAACGGGTCGCAGTACCTCGTTGAAGAAAAGGCGCAGTCCAAAGCGGAAATACCGCAGAACGAGGTGGTGGACGACGGCGTTTACACTTTCAGCGTAAACAGAGGCGCGATACAGGTCGAGGAGACCGCGACGTACGTCATTTACGTCAGGAGCAAAGGCGTGATACGCGTGGACTTCGGCGTGCCCGAGTATATGTTCACGATGTTTGAAAACCCGATCACCGTAAACGACTACACAGAGGAGCTGTGTTACGAGATAGAGCTGCAACAGGGAGTGTCGTATTATTACGATATGTACGTGCTCGCGACCAAAGGCAACGCTTACGGTTGTCTCGGCATAAGCAAAAAGGACGGGGAAATAACCGATATAGACCAAGAATATCTGATCTACCACACTTTCGACAAAGAAGACGTGTCGGACTACGAAGCGCCTGCGCTGGCGCCTGAAAGTTTCGGCGTCAGCAAGGAAGGAATGAGATATTACGAGGAGTCGGGCGCGGTGCTCACGGAGTATCCGCAGGCGGAAAACGGCTCTTATCCCGCGTCGGCAACCGACGGCAACGACGATACGTCTTTCACGTCCAAGGCGGCGCAGTCGCAAGTATATCTGTTTGAGTATCAGCAAGCGGTAGAGACCGAGTTCGTGGTGATCAAAACGGGTCTGACGGGTATAGATTACAAGGTCGAATACAGCGCCGACGGCGAAACTTTCATTCAATGCGACGCAGGCAGCGTTTACAAGAATATCAACGTACTGTTCCCCAAAGCGGTCACGGTAAAGAGCGTCAGACTCACTTTGTCGTCGGACAACGAGTTTGCGGGAGTTATCAAGGATATCTATTGCGGCAGGTACGCCAACGAGGCAACTATCGTGCCGTCCAACAGCAGCCGCGTGCTATATCAGGGTAAATGGCAGTATAAGACGGGCGGCATAAGCGTGAACGGCTGGATACTGGAGAGTTACGGCGACGACGCGGCGATAGAATTCAATTTTTACGGCACAGGAATATCTGTGTACTGCGCGAAAGGCGACGTATACGGCAGTATGCAGATACTCGTCGACGGCAAACAGTACGGCTCGGTGGAACTCAACAATCCGACTACGCTGTACAACTGCAACGTGTTCTCGGTAGAATTCAAAAGTGCGGGCAAGCATACTATAAGAATTGTTCCTGCGTCCAACGACGACATTATCAACCTCGATTACTTTACCGTGCTGTACGCAGAGCAGCAGGAAGCGGCGCCCGAGACGGGCAATCTGTGGTATTTTGCGATAATCCCTGCGGCGCTTCTCGTCATATTCGCAATCTGCGCGGCGCTGGACATAGCCGACAGGCGCAACAAAAAGCATAAAAAAGCGCAAGCCGCGACGCAGACAAGCGGACGCGAAACAGAGCAGGGAGACAATGCAGACGACGGCTCCGACAGTTAAACGCGCGGTATCGGCGCACGATAGCTGAGATAAGGTTTTTCTCCGCGACGCGATTTTTATCGGCCGTCGCGGCTTTTGTTATTATACTAACGCGCGCGTTTACAGAAAAGTATATTTTGGGTAAAATTTCAAAATTTGTCATCAAAGTGTTGACTTTTGCATATAATGGGGTATAATTAGACTTGGCAGTCAAAGGGTGCGATTGCTAACAATTGCACAGAACGATTGCCAAATAACAGGCAGGGAGGGACACATGGACGACAGATTGTCAGAACGCAAGAGAAGAGTTCTTCAGGCGCTCGTAGACAGCTATATCGGCGATCCTCAGCCGATCTCGTCGTCTGCGATCAAGGCGAAATATATGCCGGAAGTTTCCTCTGCCACGATAAGGAGCGAGCTTGCCACTCTCGAGGAACTGGGCTATCTCGTTCAGCCTCACGTCAGCAGCGGCAGAGTGCCTTCCGCAAAGGCGTACAGGTTTTACGTCGACAGCATGCTGGACGGCGACTTCGGCGGCGTAGAGGTGCTGAGAAGCAGGTTTGAAAAGAGCTTCAGTTCTGTCGAAGAACTCGTCAGGGCGACTGCCAAGGTCGTCAGCGACGCGACGAACTATACTTCGCTGATGGTATTCACGGGCAGTGAAAAGGTGGTGGTCAAAGAGGTCAGACTGGTAGATCTTCTTGACGGCAACGCGCTCGTAGTGATAATCACCGACAGCGGAGTGCTCAAGGACAAGATGGTATCCGTGCCCGAGAACGCGGACGGCGGATACCTCGATATCGCCGGCAAACTTCTCAACGCGACGTTCGAGGGTAAGAATCTCGCCGAGATACAGCACTACGAAGAACCTATGGAACAGAACTTCGAGGCTTACAAGGCGTTGTTCAGGCAGGTCGTCGAAATGGTGAAAGAATACAGAACGGCGCACGACTCGCAGCTCTACCTCGAGGGCGAGGACAAGATCTTCGAATATCCCGAGGCGAGGGACGTGGACAATCTGAGGAGCTTCGTTTCGATAATTTCCAAGAAGGAGAGGTTGCACGATCTCGTTACCGGCGACGGCAGCGTTGAATTCGAAGTCAAGATAGGAGACGAAGAATCAGAAGATCTGAAGAATATGGCGCTCGTTACCGCAAAATACACGGTTGACGGCAAAGAGGTGGGTCATGTAGGCGTGATAGGACCTCAAAGAATGGATTACAGAAAAGTAATGTCGGTGCTTCGCAGACTGGGCGACGCGCTGAACAACGGCGGAGACGAATAATATGGCAGAAAAGAAAAAGAAAAACCAAAAACAGGACAGCAGCGAAGAAATAAAGGAAGAAGCGGCAGAAGTCGTCAAAGAAGCTCTGTCCGACAAACCCGCAGAAAAGGCGGAAGAAAAGGATAAGACCGCAGACGCGGCGCAGGAGCTTTTCGCGCAGTACGTCAGACTTCAGGCTGATTTCGAGAATTACAAAAAGCGTAACCGCGAGACTGCAAAAGTGATGTACGAGGAGGGTGTTGCCGACGTCATCGAAGGCATACTTCCCACTCTCGACAACCTCGATATGGCAATAATTTCGCAGAAAGACGAGTCTTTCAAACAAGGACTCGAACTGGTAAAAAAGGCTTTCCTCGACGCGCTTGCGAAATTTTCGGTCGAGGAAATAGACGCGCTTGGTAAAGAATTCGATCCCAACGTGCATGAAGCGGTGATGAACAGGGACGATCCCGACAATGCGGGCAAGGTCGTCGAAGTTCTCAAAAAAGGTTATATCCGCAACGGCAAGGTGCTCCGTCACCCGCTGGTAGTTGTGGGACAATAATATAAAAAATCATCAAAAGGAGTATATTTCTATGGCAAAAATAATCGGCATCGACCTCGGCACCACCAACTCGTGCGTAGCCGTTATGGAAGGCGGCGAAGCCACCGTTATAGCCAATAAGGAAGGCGCAAGGACGACCCCGTCCGTAGTCGGTTTCGCAAAGAACGGCGAGAGACTCGTAGGTCAGGTTGCAAAGAGACAGGCGGTTGCCAACGCAAACCGCACCGTCAGTTCTATAAAAAGACACATGGGCAGCGATTACAAGGTGAAGATAGACGACAAAAGCTATTCTCCTCAGGAGATAAGCGCGATGATACTCACCAAGCTGAAGAACGACGCAGAGTCCTACCTCGGCGAAAAAGTAACGCAGGCGGTCATCACTGTCCCCGCATACTTCACCGACAGCCAGAGACAGGCTACCAAGGACGCAGGCAAGATCGCCGGTCTCGAAGTGCTGCGTATAATCAACGAGCCTACCGCGGCGGCGCTCGCTTACGGTCTCGACAAGGGCGACAACAAGGGTCAGAAAGTGCTGATCTACGACCTCGGCGGCGGTACGTTCGACGTTTCAATCCTCGAGATAGAGGACGGCGTTTTTGAAGTGCTCGCTACCAACGGCGACACGATGCTCGGCGGCGACGACTTCGACAAGCGCATCATGGATTACATTCTCGACGAGTTTGAGAAGAAAGAGGGCATCAGGATCTCCGACGCTCCCACGCTCCAGAGAATTAAAGAGGCGGCTGAAAAGGCAAAGATAGAGCTTTCGGGCGTTACCAGTACCAACATCAATCTGCCGTTCATCGCGATGAGTGCGGACGGTCCCAAGCACATCGACATGGATCTTTCGAGAGCCAAGTTCGACGCTCTGACCAGCGACCTCGTCACAAGGACTATCACCCCGATGAAAAAGGCTATGGCGGACGCCGGACTTTCCAATTCCGACATTTCCAAGGTCATTCTCGTCGGCGGTTCGACCAGAATCCCCGCTGTCATTGAGGCGGTCAAGAACATCACGGGCAAAGAGCCGTTCAAGGGCATCAACCCCGACGAATGCGTCGCACTCGGCGCGGCAATTCAGGGCGGCGTGCTCGGCGGCGAAGTCAAGGACGTCCTGCTTCTCGACGTGACCCCGCTTTCTCTCGGTATCGAGACAATGGGCGGCGTATTCACCAAACTCATCGAGAGAAATACGACCATTCCTACGTCCAAGTCTCAGGTATTCTCCACGGCGGCTGACAATCAGCCCGCGGTCGACATCAGAGTGTTGCAGGGCGAGAGACCCATGGCAAGCGACAACAAAGAACTCGGACGCTTCCAGCTCGACGGCATTCCCCCGGCACCGAGAGGCGTACCGCAGATCGAAGTCACATTCGACATCGACGCAAACGGCATCGTCAACGTCAAGGCGGTAGACAAGGGCACGGGCAAGACTCAGAGCGTGACTATTACTTCATCGACCAATCTGTCCGACGACGACATCGACAGAGCTGTCAAAGAGGCAGAAAAGTATGCCGAGGAGGACAAGAAGCGCAAAGAACTGGTCGATGCGAAGAACGACGCGGATCAGATGATATTCGCGACAGAAAAGGCTCTGAAGGAGAACGGCGACAAGCTGACCGAGGAGGACAAGACGACTCTGAAAGAGGCTTGCGAGCATGCAAAGAAAGAACTCGAGACCGCAGACACCGCAGAAAAGGCGAGGGCGATCATTGAAGAACTCAGCAACAAGAACACGCCGATATTCACCAAGCTGTATCAGGCGGCTCAGGCAGAAGCGCAGGCTAAGGCGGCGCAGTCGGGTACGGACGGCAACGGCGCGGCAGGCGGCGCGGCGGGCGGCAGCGACGATATCATCATCGACAACGACAATCCCGACGACGGCGGCAACAACTGAAGTAATTTCGTCTGACGGGGCGGAGAGATCCGCCCTTAAGACTGTCTTTTAGACGGTATAAGGAATATGGCAAAAAATTATTACGAGATCCTCGGCGTTGACAAGAACGCGGACGAAGAGACCATCAAAAAGGCGTACCGCAAACTCGCGATGAAGTATCACCCCGACAGATACTCGACGGCGAGCGAAGCGGAGAAAAAGCAAGCCGAGGAGAAATTCAAAGAGATAAACGAGGCGCACGACGTACTCTCGGACCCGCAAAAGCGCAGCAATTACGACACGTACGGCAACCCCGACGGACCTCAGTTCGGCGGCGGAGCGGGCGGCGCAGGCGGCGGCTTCGGCGGTTTCGGCGAAGGCTTCGGAGGCTTCTCGGATATATTCAGCGAACTGTTCGGCTTCGGCGGAGGCAGGAGCGCAAACCCCAATGCGCCCAAGAACGGCGAGGACATACAGGTGAGGCTCAACCTCACTTTCGAGGAAGCGTATTTCGGCGTTACCAAGCAGATACGCGTTATGCGCGACGAGGAATGTCCCGACTGTCACGGCACGGGCGCAAAGGACGCTTCGTCCGTCACCGTATGCCCGTATTGCAAGGGTACGGGCTATATCAGACGCGCGCAGAGCACTCCGTTCGGGCAGAGGGTCGTGCAATCGGTATGTCCGCATTGCGGCGGCAAAGGCAAGGTCATTGCCGACAAGTGCAAGACCTGCAAGGGCAACGGCTATCTGCGCAAAGAGGGATTAGTCACCGTCAAGATACCGGCGGGTGTGGATACGGGCATGAACGTCATCGTGCGCAACGAGGGCAATTGCGGTCGCAACGGAGGCAGAAAGGGCAGCCTCGTGCTCGTTATATACGTTCAGGAGCACCCGCGTTTCAAACGTATGGGCAGCGACCTCTACATGGAGATGCCCGTCAGCTTTTACAATGCCGCGGTCGGCTGCAAGGTCGAGATCGACACGCCCAAGGGCAAGACCGTGTGCAGTATCCCCGAGGCTACCCAGTCGGGCACCAAGATACGCATAAAGGGTTACGGCATGAAAAAGAGCCAGCGCGAGGAATACGGCGATCTGTACATCACGATCAAGGTCGAGACCCCGAGAGGACTCAGCCACAAACAACAGCAGGCGCTTCTCGAGTTCGAGAATTCGCTTTCCGAAACGCAGTATCCGCAGATACGCAGATTCAAAAAAGACTGACAAACAACTGAAAGCCGCTCCGTGATGTGCACCCCAAAAGTTAGACACTTTTGGAGGTGCATATTTTATGGCAAAAAAAGGGCAAAAGCAAAAGAAGTATAGCGTAGA
>CALWKV010000060.1 GCA_944381355.1 uncultured Christensenellaceae bacterium
TAAATGCCTTGCCCGTGTGACGGGTGCATTGAAAGGCTTCGCATTATGCAACTCAGTTAGGGTAATAAATACGGCTTAAAACTGCATGCTACCGCAGGCAATGATTTTTAGTGAGTGTTTCGGAAACCTATGGCGTAAAACAAAAACGGCTTCACATTGTTAAGTGGGCAATGATACGCGACAGCGATTACTGTTCCCGCCACGCGGGCGCCTCAGGGCTGGTTCGTATTATTCAGGTCTGGTATCGCAAACGGACAGCGCTTTTCCGACGGAAAGCGTACAAAACAGAGCTTTACCGAACGGCAAATTTTCACTCATCGAAAACCTTTAAAAAGCCGTAATTTTTCAATTTTATAACCCTTGCGACATTAATAATAATTGATAATACTGTATTTTGGATAATTTTCAACCCGATCGACGGCTGTTCATAACAAACATTTCTCCACCGACTTCCCGTTTTAACAACACAGCACGTCTGAAAGCCTTTTTTTGAGGTTTTATAACCGTTGCGACATTAATAATAATTGATATTACTAAAAATATTTTTGCAAATACACGTATCAAACCCTATTTTTTATCTTTCGCACATTCTCGGCAATCTTCCCTATCGCAATGTCTTTCAATCCGCTACGCGACAGATAATTGGGGTGATATGTCCACAGCGTCTCGACGTCTTCTTTATCGAGTATTTCCCGCAGGGATTTCACGATAAGCTCATTCCTGACAACGCAATCGACTTCGTCGGCGCGCGGATAACAGCCGAACAATTTACTGATCTCCTCGGATCGACGTGAAAGACTGTTTCCTTTCATATTCTTGCGATCCTTATCGCGCGTTATCCCGAGCGCAACGTCAAGAGACAACGCGTAGCTCGGCCCTACGGCGAACACAACGACGTCGGGATCCGCTATCTGTATCTCCCTTTGAAGTAAAGACCGTTCCTCTCCGTCACAACTGAACCTGTCTGACAAAAACGTTTCAGCTTTATACGTAAGAGTTCCTTTTGGCACGCCTTTCTTTTTCTTGTCCTCTCCTTCTCCTTCGTCTTTCTCCCCGCTTTCGTTGCCGTAATACACCTTGTCGAGATCGTTCCAGCACATAGCGATACCATCGACGCTATCCTTGAGTTTTCTGAAGAAATCCCAGAAAGGAGATGAAAGATATTTGACAGCCTCGGTCGGAGCCTCATATTTTAGCTGCACCCGAAGAAAAGTGTTCGCCCAGCTTTGAAGCCCCTTCGGGAACCAGCCGCCTTTTTCATCTGCGCCTTTATTCCAGATATCGTTTTCGCCTTGCCATTTTTCTCTCCACCTGCCGAATCCGCGCGGTTCTTGCCCGACTATCATCATTTTGATACCGTCTGAATTGAGATATTCGTCCGTCAATCCCATGCAAAAAGGACACGACAATTCTGTGCTTATCCTTTTTGCCGCACATTTTCCGCCTTCGTCACCCTTATATTTACCGTTATCGGTATGATCTATTATATAGGGAATCATTACTTTCTCGTACCAGGCTTGCTGCGCTTGCAAAAGCAACTCGTTTTTATCTTTTTCATCATTATTTCCGCACATGATTTTTCCCTCCTTAATCCTTGCGTTAACAACGCTATTTACTTTTCAGCAGCCGTATTTCTTTGCGGCATAATTGAGGCCGTCTATCACCTCTTGCCTCAACGATGCGGGCGAAAGCACCTCGACGTAACACGCATACTGCATCGCCCAATACAACATCGCCTTTTTAGACGCTCGGAACGTCGCAGTTATCCTGCCGTCGTCTTTCCTTTCAAAGCGGACGTCAAAGCCGAACCAGTCGATTATCTGATCTGCCATATTTTCTTCACACGATACGACTATTTTTTCAGGCTTGTCCGAAAACATATAGGGCATGCTTGCGGATATTTCTTTGTAATTTATACCGTTTTCATACCCCTTGACTTTACGTATATCGGTCAGAGGTTCGTCCGTCATCGCTATGTCCGTTATCCTGTCGAGTCTGTAATAGTTGATATTGCCCCATTTTTCCTGCCTTGCCATAAGATAATAATGCTGATTGTGCAGTATCAGTTGGTAGGGACTGACTTTATGGAAAGAACTCTTGTGCAACTTTTTATCAATGCCGTACTTGTTGTAATTGAAGGATATCATTTTGCCGCTTTCAATCGCCCAGTCAATGACGTCAATATTGTAAAACAGAGACATATTGTCCGACTTGTTCCAATCGTGTACCGTATACACGTTTTTCACGTGCGACCGAAAATAGATATTCGATTGCGCGCAGAGTTTTTCTATCAGCTCTTTTGAGTGTTTAGCGTTTATATGCCGACTTGACAATACGCCGTCTATCAATAAGCGCAGTTCCGAGTCCTCAAAATCACGCTCCGCAAGATAACATCCGTTTCTCGTACTTTCTATCTCATATCCCGCCTCTCTCAGAAGGGAGATGTTGCGCCCTATTGCTTTTCTCTCTATCTCAATACCGTAATCGTCGGCAAGCCGCTTTGCGATATCTTCCTGTTTCAGCGGATGATCGGCATCGCTCTTGTCTTTAAGAATTTGTAAAATCCTCAATAGCGCAAGTTTTTTACTCTCAATCATAAGCCACCTCTTTTTGCCTCAGCCCTTACTAAACGGCTTTTTTCTACTAAAAGCATACTCTTGATAATGTGACACTTTTGGTACATAATAAATTTAGCACAAAATTTCAGTATCTGCAATGGGCAAAATCGTCTTCAAGCGCAAGCCTGCCGAAAATCATCGCGGTAAGTACTGCCGCTCCCGTTG
>CALWKV010000061.1 GCA_944381355.1 uncultured Christensenellaceae bacterium
GAAGTAGAATGTCAGAAGTAAACAATTTCGACTCGATACAAATAGGCGTAGCGTCTCCCGAAAAAATCAGATCCTGGTCGCACGGCGAAGTCACCAAGCCCGAAACCATAAATTACAGAACGCAGAAACCCGAGAAAGACGGTCTTTTCTGCGAGAGGATCTTCGGACCTACCAAGGACTGGGAGTGCCACTGCGGTAAATATAAGAGAATCAGATACAAAGGCGTTATCTGCGACAAGTGCGGCGTAGAAGTTACCCGTGCCAAGGTCAGACGCGAGAGAATGGGTCATATCGAACTCGCTTCCCCCGTCTCCCATATATGGTACTTCAAGGGCGTACCCTCACGCATAAGCCTCGCGCTGGATATGTCTCCGAGAGACGTAGAGATGGTGCTCTACTTCATAAAGTATATCGTAATCGACCCGGGCGCGACAAATTTCTTCAAGAAGCAGGTCATTGACGACAAGGAGTATCACGACGCTGTAGACGCATACGGCGCAGGATCTTTCCGCGTCGGAATGGGTGCTGAAGCGATCAAAGAACTTCTTGCAGAAATAGATCTCGACAAGGAGTGCGAAGAACTCAAGAAGATCATCGACACCACTTCCAGCCAGCGCAAGCTCAAGGCTGTCAAGAGGCTCGAGGTCATCGAGGCTTTCCGCACGGGCAACACCCGTCCCGAATGGATGATCCTCGACGTTCTCCCCGTACTTCCGCCCGAACTCAGACCTATGGTCCCGCTTGACGGCGGCAGATACGCAACGAGCGACCTCAACGACCTCTACCGCAGAGTCATCAACCGCAACAACCGTCTCAAGAAGCTGCTCGATCTCGGCGCTCCCGACATCATCGTCAGGAACGAGAAGAGAATGCTTCAGGAAGCCGTCGACTCCCTTATCGAGAACGGCAGGAGAGGCAAGGCGGTCGTCGGACCCGGCAACAGAGAACTCAAGTCTCTGACAGGTCTGCTCAGAGGTAAACAGGGACGTTTCCGTCAGAACCTTCTCGGTAAACGTGTCGACTATTCCGGCCGTTCGGTCATAGTCGTCGGACCCGAACTCAAGATGTATCAGTGCGGTATCCCCAAGGAAATGGCGCTCGAGCTTTTCAAGCCGTTCGTCATCAAGAAGCTGGTCGACAGCGGCAAGTGCCAGAATATCAAGAACGCGAAACGCGTGATAGAAAAGGCAAAGGACGTCGCGGTATGGGATATCCTCGAGGAAGTCATCAAAGACCACCCCGTGCTGCTCAACCGTGCTCCTACACTTCACAGACTGGGTATACAGGCTTTCGAGCCGGTGCTCGTCGAGGGCAGAGCTATAAAGCTGCACCCGCTCGTCTGCGGCGCGTTCAACGCAGACTTCGACGGCGACCAGATGGCGGTACACGTTCCGCTGTCCATAGAGGCGAGAGCAGAGGCGAGATTCCTTATGCTTTCCACCAACAACATACTCAAGCTGAGTGACGGCAAGCCTATCGTTTCGCCTACGCAGGACATGGTCATCGGTTCTTATTATCTGACGATGGTCAAGCCGGGCGGTCTCGGCGAGGGCAGATATTTCCGCAACCCCGCAGAGGCGATGATGGCATATCAGCTCAAGCAGATAGACCTGCAGTCCAAAGTGTTCATCCGCGTAGAAAAAGAGATCGACGGCGTCAGGTATCACAAAAATCTGCATACGACGATCGGACGAGTCATCTTCAACCAGGCTATTCCTCAGGATCTGCACTTCGTACCCAGAGATACCCCCGAGCAGAAGCTCGACCTCGAGATCGACTTCCTCGTCGGCAAGAAACAGCTTTCGCAGATCGTCGACAACTGCTTTAAGTACAAGGGCGCGACAGAGACTTCGGTAGTCCTCGACAAGATCAAGGCTCAGGGTTACAAATATTCGACGATAGGCGCGGTCACCGCATCTATATTCGATATGCACATCCCCGACAAGAAGGGAGAAATCATCAAAAAGGCGGAGGACGCTGTCCTCAGCATAGAAAAACAGTACAAGAGAGGCCGTCTGACAGAGGAGGACAGATACCGTCAGATCGTCAAGCTGTGGCAGGACGCGAAAGACGAGGTCAACAACCTCCTGTTCGACGAAAACAGCGAAGACTTCCTCGGCGAGTTCAACCCGATATGGATGATGGCGAACTCCGGTGCGCGTGGTAACAAGAACCAGATCTCGCAGCTCTGCGGTATGAGAGGTCTTGTCCGCGACCCGTCGGGTAAAGTCATAGAGCTTCCTGTCAAGGCTAACTACCGCGAAGGTCTTACCGTCCTCGAATACTTCATTTCGTCGCACGGCGGTCGTAAAGGTCTTGCGGATACCGCGCTCAAGACGGCTGACTCCGGTTATCTTACCAGACGTCTCGTCGATATCTCGCAGGCAATCATCGTCAACGAGCAGGATTGCGGAGATACCAAGGGCGTCGTAGTTACCGAGATCCCCGGACTCGAGCCGCTCAGAGACCGTATCGACGGCAGATACTGCATGGACGATATCGTCAATCCCGAGACGGGAGAGATCATTTGCCCCAAGGATACGATGATCAGCAGCGATATGGCGACAGCGATCGAGAAGGCGGGCGTTACCGCCGTCAGGATCAGAAGCGTGCTGACCTGCCGTACCAAGCACGGCGTATGCGCGAAGTGCTACGGCAAGAACATGGCTTCGGGCAACCCCGTCAAGCTGGGCGAAGCGGTCGGCGTCATTGCGGCGCAGTCCATCGGCGAACCCGGTACGCAGCTCACGATGAGAACGTTCCACACGGGCGGCGTCGCGGTCAGCGAAGACATCACTCAGGGTCTCCCGCGTGTCGAAGAATTGTTCGAAGCGCGCAAGCCCAAGGGTCTCGCTCTCGTATCCGAAAAGACGGGTACCGTCACCGTGTCTGACGACAAAAAGACGGTTACTGTCGTTCCCGACGACGGCAGCGAAGCAGAGGATTACAAGCTCAGCTTCAGCCAGAAGATCATCGTCAAGACAGGCGACAAGGTCGAGGCAGGCGATCCGCTCACACAGGGTAGCATTTATCCTCAGGATATACTGCGTACCAAGGGCGTCAAGGGCGCACAGGACTACCTTATCAAGGAAGTTCAGTCCGCATACCGCAGCGCGGGCGTCGAAATCAACGACAAGCATACCGAAGTCATCATCAGACAGATGCTGAGAAACGTCAAGATCGAGTCTCAGGGCGATACGAATATGCTCCCGGGCGAATACGTCGACATCTTCACCTACGAGGACGAAAACGAAAAGACCCTCGAAGCGGGCGGCAGACCTGCGACCGCAAAGCGTACCCTCCTCGGTATCACCAAGGCGGCTCTCGCAAGCGAATCCTTCCTGTCTGCGGCATCCTTCCAGGAGACGGCCAGAGTGCTCACCGACGCGGCTATCAAGAACAAGGTAGACCACCTGAGAGGACTCAAGGAAAACGTCATTCTCGGCAAGCTGATCCCCGCAGGTACGGGTATGAAGCTGTACCGCAACATAGTCGCCGTTCCGCAGAACACGGTCGGCAGCAGCGTCGTAGAGGAAGACATTTCCGGCAAGTTCTCGGCAGAAGACGATATCGACGACTGACGAACAACACAACTTAATATAAACGTTCTATGAAGAGTGCGGGAGGGACGGACCCGATGAACGCACAGCAACCCGACTACGCCGGGTGCTAAATTCCGCAAGATTACTTGAAAGATAGAATTACCGTTTGCGGCGCTGTCTTTTGGGCGCCGCAAATTTTTTACGGAGAGAAAAAACATGAAAAAGAGATTGTTTACAAGCGAAAGCGTGACCGAAGGACATCCCGACAAAGTCTGCGACAAGATATCCGACAGCATACTCGACGCGCTTCTCGCACAGGACCCGATGAGCCGCGTGGCTGCGGAAACCTGTTGCAATACGGGCTTTGCGCTTATAATGGGAGAGATAACCTCGTCTGCGAAAGTCGATTACGAAAGTATAGTCAGGAAGGCTGTGCTCGGGATAGGCTACGATGACGAGAGCAAGGGTTTTGACGGCAATTCCTGCGAGGTCATAGTGCGCCTCGACAAGCAGTCCGCAGACATCGCGATGGGCGTTGACAGCAGTATGGAAAGCAAGGTCACGGGCGACGTTTACGACAAGATAGGCGCGGGCGATCAGGGTATGGTGTTCGGCTTTGCCTGCAACGAGACTCCGCAACTCATGCCTGCGGCGATAACCTACGCGCACGCTCTGACGAGGAGACTTTCCGAGGTCAGAAAACAGGGCGTTCTCGGATACCTCAGACCTGACGGAAAAGCGCAGGTAACCGTAGAGTACCGCGACGACAAAGTCGCGAGGATAGAGGCGGTCGTCGTGTCCACTCAGCACAGCGAGGACGTGGATATCGAGACGCTGAGAAAGGACGTGAAAAAGTACGTTATAGACGCCGTTATTCCCGAGAATCTTACCGACGGGGAGACGAAATATTTTATCAACCCGACGGGCAGGTTCGTCATCGGCGGACCGCACGGCGACAGCGGACTGACGGGCAGAAAGATAATCGTCGACAGTTACGGCGGCTATTGCCCGCACGGCGGCGGCGCGTTCAGCGGCAAGGACAGCACCAAGGTGGACAGAAGCGCGTGCTATATGGCGCGTTACGTATGCAAGAACGTCGTTGCGGCGGGTTTGGCAGACAAGTGCCAGCTTGACGTCGCTTACGCTATCGGCGTTGCAAAACCCGTTGCAGTACAGATCAACACGTTCGGCACGGGTAAATACGACGACGAAGCGATCGCCAAGGCGGTAGAGGAAGTGTTCGACCTGCGTCCGCAGGCGATCATCGATACGCTCGACCTGAGGAGACCTCAGTTTGCGCTGACGACCAATTACGGGCATTTCGGCAGAGAGGATTGCGGTTTCGCGTGGGAAAAGACGGACAGGACGGACGCCTTGCTTGCCGCCGTAAAAAAATATGCCTGACAACCTGAAAAAAGCTGTAAAAATAAACGCGTTTGCGTTATAATGAAAGGGCGACGTGACTGATGCGCGTTCGCCCTCGTTTTTTACGGGAGCGACGAGTGTGCGTCGACGACTTTGCGGCGGTAATTATGAAACTAAGCGGAACGATAATCGAGATTGTTTACAGAAACGTAGAGAACGGTTACAGCGTCGTGTGGCTGGACGTAAATCCCATGCCTTGCACCGCGGTAGGCGTTTTTCCGCCCGTTGCAGAAGGAGAGGTCGTCGAAGTCGAGGGCGAATGGGTCAACAATGCTAAGTTCGGCGAGCAGTTCGCGGTAGAGTCGGTCACGGTCAAGCCTCCAGCCACGAAAGACTCGGTCTACAAATATCTGTGCAGCGGGCTTTTCAAGGGCGTTGGAGAGGTCACCGCATACGCGATAGTCGAGAAGTTCGGCGAAAACGCGCTCAACATAATAGAGACCGATCCCGCGAAACTCGCTGAAGTCAAGGGCATATCCGTCAAAAAGGCGATGGCGATAGGCGAGACCTATTTGTCGCTGAGAGAGATGCAGGAGACGATAGTCTATCTGCAGAGCTACGGAGTGCCGCTCAATACCGCTCTCAGGATATACAAGGCGTACGAGTCCGCGACGAGACGCGTTATCGAGCAAAATCCGTACAGGCTCGTCGACGACGTGGACGGCATAGGATTCATCACAGCGGACAAGATCGCACGGCTGACGGGTATACCGGAAAACAGCAAATTCCGTATAAGTGCAGCCATAGTCTATATACTCAAAGACGCTATGGAGAAGAACGGGCACACCTATCTGCCGAGGACGGAACTCGTCAGAGAGACCGAAAAACTTCTCGCGCTCGACGACGAAAACCTTGAAGAACTGATTGGCGAGGCAATATGCGACTGCGAGGTGGAAGGCAAGGTAGTAAGGCTGGAAAAGGACGACAGAGAGGTCGTGATGCACGCGCGCAACTACGTCTGCGAGTTGTCGATAGCGGCGCATATCGTCGGGCTGACGAACGCGGCGATACACGCGTCTATGGATATAGAAAAAGACCTCGACGAGTATGAAAATACAAGAAAAATCCGTCTGCACGAGAGTCAGCGCGCCGCGATAAGGAGCTGTCTCGACAGCGGCGTCAACGTGATCACGGGCGGTCCGGGTACGGGCAAGACCACGATAATACAATGCATCATAGAGATACTGCGCGCCCGCGATTTTTCGGTGTGTCTGTGCGCGCCGACGGGCAGGGCGGCAAAGCGCCTTTCGGAAGCCACGGGACTGGAAGCCAAGACGATACACAGGCTTCTGGATCTCGATTTCACGGACGGAAAAGGCCGCTTCAAGTTCAACGAAAACACGAAACTCGAGCAGGACGTCGTGATCGTGGACGAGGTCAGTATGTGCGACGAGTACGTGTTCAACGCGCTGATAAAGTCGATAAAATACGGCGGAAAGCTCATCATGGTCGGAGACAAGGATCAACTTCCGTCCGTCGGCGCGGGCAACGTGCTCGCAGATATCATTTTGTGCGGACTCGTGCCCGTCAGTTATCTGACGCATATTTACCGTCAGGGCGAGGACAGCTATATCGTTACCAACGCGCACAGGATAAACAAGGGACTGATGCCCGTCATTGACAACAAGTGCAAGGACTTTTTCGTGGACAACAAGGCGGACGCGACCGCCGCGCTGAATACGATAACCGATATGGTCTCGAGGAGAATACCTGCATACGCAGGAGTCAGCCCGCGCGATATACAGGTGCTTTGCCCGATGAAAAAGGGTATCATCGGCGTGGAAAACATGAACGCGAAATTGCAGGAGACCCTCAACCCGTTCGGAGGAAAACCTCAGCTTCAGGTGGGCAGCAGAGTGTTCCGCAAGGGCGACAAGGTGATGCATATCGTCAACGATTATCAGCTCGAGTGGCAGAATCCCGCCGATATGTCGACGGGTACGGGCGTTTTCAACGGCGATATAGGCTATATCGAGGAGATAGACGCAAAAGAGCCTGCGATAGTCGTAGCGTTCGACGACGGCAAACGCGTCAGATACGGGCAGGGAGACTTCGACGAACTCACGCTCGCTTACGCGATTTCCGTGCATAAGTCGCAGGGCAGCGAGTTCCCCGTCGTCATAGTCGCGGTAACAAGCGGCAATTATATGATACTGACGCGCAATCTGCTGTACACCGCAGTAACGAGGGCAAAAAACATGGTCGTCCTCGTCGGCGCGACCGAAAACATAGAAAAGATGGTCAAAAACAATTATACGGCGAAAAGATACAGTCTGCTTGCCGATTTCGTCAAGGACGAATACAGAAGAAAAAACGGCTGAAAAGCCGTTTTTAATTGTAAAATCCGATTTTGAAAGGTTTGCGGGGAGAATCCTTTGCGTTCTGCCTTGATGCTTAGCTTGCTGAAGCGCGGTCTGGCAAAACATGAAAAAATTCCGATTTCCCGAAGAAAATCAAGTTTATCCAACCCTGATTTTGTCTGTGCGGCTTTGTCAGACATAGCGAAAAATAAAGCGTTTTAACGCTATTTTATACAAACCGCGATAAAATATTGCAAAATACGCGCTGTGCACGCTTGAGGGCGGCATTGCATACGCTTGACGGATCGCGCGCGTTATGGTAATATAAATAAGTGTTGCGGAGCGAAAAAAATATGCATTCGCGACTAAAAAGAGGCAATCA
>CALWKV010000062.1 GCA_944381355.1 uncultured Christensenellaceae bacterium
GGAAAGAGAACTGCCCGTCGTATACGTCGGCGTGGGAGAGGGCATTGACGACATAGAGGAATTCGACGCAAAGGCGTTTATCGACGCGCTTTTCTGATAAACGGATTTTTTTGCGTTTTTCCGTTGACAAAGCGTTTTTTGAATGATAATATGTAAAGGCAAAATACTTTAACAAGTAAAAATACTTTACAGCTAAAATGGATAAGAAAGACAAACTGTACGTCGCTCTGTACAACGATTATTACGGCGCGTTGCTGACAGAGTACCAGAGCGATCTGATATCCCGTTATTACGACATGGATATGTCGCTTTCAGAAATAGCTCAGGATCTGGGCATTTCGCCTCAGGCGGTAAGGGACGCGCTCGTCAGGGCGCAGAAAACGCTCGAGGAGTATGAAAGTAAACTCGGGATAGCCCGCAAATCCGCAGAGATTGCCGCGCTTCTCGAAAAGGCAAAGACCCTTTCGGGAGAAGAAAAGGACGAGGCGATCGACGCGGCTTTGGAAATATTGAAGCGATAGGAGAATTTATGGGAGCATTCAGCGGACTCAGCGAAAGACTTTCGCACATTTTCAGCAAGTTAAAGGACAAGGGCAGGCTGACGGAGCTTGAAGTCAAGCAGGCGATGAGAGAGATCCGCATCGCGCTTCTCGAAGCGGACGTCAACTATCTCGTGGTCAAGAACTTCATCGCGAGAGTGTCCGAGAAGGCGGTCGGAGAGGACATACTCAAAGGACTCAACCCGACCCAGCAGGTAATAAAAATAGTCAACGACGAGCTTGTCGCCACCATGGGAGGCTCGTTCAGTAAAATAGAGATATCGCCCAAACCGCCCACGATAATACTCATGTGCGGTCTGCAGGGAAGCGGCAAGACGACGATGTGCGGCAAGCTGGCGGTAATGCTGAGGAAACAGGGCAAGAATCCGCTTCTGGTCGCATGCGACATATACCGTCCCGCGGCTATAAAACAGCTTCAGGTCGTGGGCAAGAACGCCAACGTGCCCGTGTTTGAAATGGGACAGGTCGACGTAAAGAAGATAGCAAAAGAAGCGCTGAAGCAGGCGGCAAGCAACAACAACGACGTCGTTATCGTGGATACTGCGGGCAGACTGCATATCGACGAACAGCTCATGGACGAGATCAAGGGTCTCAAAGAGCTGCTCAATCCCACAGAAATACTTCTCGTTGTCGACGCGATGACGGGTCAGGACGCGGTCAACGTGTCGCAGAAGTTCAACGAAGTGATGGACGTGACGGGCGTTGTGCTGACCAAGCTGGACTGCGATACGAGAGGCGGCGCGGCGCTCTCTATAAGAGAGGTTACGGGCAAGCCGATCAAACTGTGCGGTGTGGGAGAAAAGCTGTCCGATATAGAGGTGTTTCACCCCGAGAGAATGGCTTCGAGGATACTCGGCATGGGCGACGTGCTGACGCTGATAGAAAAGGCGCAGAGCGCGTATTCTGAAGAAGAAGCCAAGGAAATGCAGCGCAAGATGCGCGAGCGTTCTTTCACTCTCGAGGACTTCCTCGTTCAGTTCGAGAAGATGAAGGACATGGGCGATCTCAAGCAGATGGTGTCCATGATACCCGGGCTTGCGGGCAAGCTGGGCGGAGACGTGGAGATCGACGAGGGCAGGATAGAAAAGATGAAATCGATCATCTATTCCATGACCCCCAAGGAGAGGCAGAACCCCGACGTCATCAAGTCCTCTCACAAAAAGCGCATAGCGGCGGGAAGCGGTACGACGATACAGGACGTCAACTCTCTGCTCAAGCAGTTCTATCAGACAAAAGAGATGATGGGACGCATGGCAAATATGGGAAAGCGCGGTTTTTCGGGCAGATTCCCTTTCTGACAGACAAAAAACAAAATCACATACATTTTACAGCCGCAAGGCAAAAGGAGAAATAATATGGCAGTTAAACTCAGACTCACCAGAATGGGCGCAAAAAAAGCACCTTTCTACCGCATCGTAGCTATCGACGAAAGAAAGGCGAGAGACGGACAGTACCTCGAGAACGTAGGCACCTACAATCCCGCTACCGACGAAGTAGTCGTCAAGAGCGACCGCGCTCTCTACTGGCTCGGCGTAGGCGCTCAGCCCACCGATACCGTCAGAGCGTTGCTCAAGAAGAAAGAGATCATTAAGTAAGGCGTCGATATGGAAGAACTTGTCAGATACATTGTCGGCGAACTGGTCGACAACAAGGACGCGTACACCGTCGAAAGCTCGGAGCAGGACGGCATCACCGTGATCAACATCATCGCCGACAAGGACGAGATCGGCAAGATCATCGGCAAGCAGGGACGCATCGCCAAGTCTATCCGCACGCTGGTCAAGGCGGCTGCGGGCAGCAATGCGAAGAAGATATCCGTCGAGATCATCGAGAGATAATGACCCGCGACAAAATTACGATAGGAGAGGTCGCAAGACCTCACGGGGTCGGAGGGGCGCTCAAGGTCAACCCTCTGACCGACGACGTGCGTCGTTTTGAAAAACTGAAAAGCGTTTTCGCAGGCGACAGAGAATATGCCGTCCTGCACGCCTCGGTTTCGCAAAGCGGCGTTTTTTTGACTCTCGAGGGAGTTACTGACAGAGACGCGGCAGAAGCGTTCAGAGGCAAAAGCCTTCAGGTCGCGCGCGAGGACGCGTGCGTGGCAAAAGACAGGATACTCATTGTGGATGTGCTGGGCTGCTCGGTCTTTTTCGAGGACGGGGAGAAGGTCGGCGAAATAGTCGACGTGCTCTCTCACGGAGCGGCTGACGTATGGGTGACGAAAAGCGGGAAAAAACAGATACTTTTCCCCGCTCTCGCACGCCTTTTCGTCAGCGAGGATTACGAAAACAAGAAAATAGTCGTCGATCGCAAGGCTTTCGACGAAGTGGCTGTTTATGAAGATTAAGGTCGCGACCCTTTTTCCCGAGTCTTTCGACTGTATGCACGTGGGCATCATCGGCAGGGCGATAGAGAAAGGGATTTTAGAACTCGAATGCGTGAATATCAGGGATTATTCCAAGGATAAGCACCGCAAGACCGACGACGCTCCTTTCGGGGGCGGCGCGGGTATGGTTATGACCGTTCAGCCGCTGCACGACTGCGTCAACGCGATAGATCCCGACCGCGAATACAGGCGCATTTATATGTCTCCGAGAGGCGCGACCCTTTGCCAGCAAAAGGTCGTGGAACTCAGCAAGGCAGACAAACTCCTGTTCGTATGCGGAAGTTACGAGGGAGTGGACGAGAGATTCATAGAGCTGGATATAGACGAAGAACTCTCGATAGGGGATTATGTTCTGACGGGCGGAGAGTTGCCGTGCATGGTCACGGTCAACGCTATCGCGAGATACGTGGACGGCGTGCTGGGCAGCGAGCAATCCGTCGAGGAGGAGAGCTTTTCTCAAGGACTTCTCGAATATCCGCAGTACACCCGTCCGGCGGTTTTTGAAGGACTCGGCGTGCCCGAAGTGCTTCTTTCGGGCGATCATGCCAAAGTTGCGGCATGGAGACGGGAAAAGCAGTTGGAAATCACGCGCGAAAGACGTCCCGATATGTACGAAAAGATAAGACCGCTGATAGAAGCCGAGGCGGCAAAACGCGCTAAAAGAAGAAAAAACGGAGGAAAAAAAGGATGACAAAGTCTCTGATTGACGTGTTGCTCGATCCCGAGGACGGCAGCGATCTGACCTTCTATGACGAAGAAGGCAAGGCAGTGGAAATGGCGCAGGTAGCCGTGATACCTTATGACGGCGACGTCTATGCGATACTCGCGCCCAAAGAGCTTCTCGCAGACGACGATCCCAACGTCGCCATGGTCTACAAAGTCGACGGCGACAATATAAAACTCGTTGAGGACGACGAGACGGCAGATACGGTTTTCGACCTCTACGACGCGCTCTACGAGGAGCAGACCAAAAAGAAAAAATAATTCCGCAGACGGCAGATAAAGGAGAAAAACGGTGAGGATACAGTGGTTTCCCGGTCACATGACCAAAGCCCTCAGAATGATGCAGGACGAGCTGAGGCAGGTGGATTTCATAATCTACGTGCTGGACGCCCGCGCCGTTTTTTCATGTCTAAACCCGAAGTTCGACGCTCTGACGGGCAGAAAACCCGTGCTTTACGTGATAAACAAGTGCGATCTCGTGGAGAAAAACGACGTCGACAAGTGGCTGAAATACTTTGAGGAGAGAGGCGAAAAGTGCGTCGCCGCAGACAGCCTCAACGGCAGACAGCGCGATGCGATAGTCAGACTTCTCAGACAGCTCAATGCGGACGTGATAGAAAAATACCGCAATAAAGGCGCGAAAAAGAGCGTGCGAGCCATGGTCGTCGGCGTGCCAAATACGGGCAAATCCACGTTCATAAACAACCTGTGCGGAAGCAGAAAAACCGTGACGGGCAACAGGGCGGGCGTTACGCGGGGCAAACAGTGGGTCTCGCTTGCCGAAGGGGTGGAACTTCTCGATACCCCCGGCAGTCTGCCTCCCGCGTTCGAGGACGAAAAGCGCGCGCTTCATCTCGCTTTTATCGGCAGCGTCAAGGACGACGTGCTCGATCTTGAAGAACTCGCTGCAGAGATGATCGCGTACTTTACAAAACATCATACGGACGCTTTTCTTGCGCGCTACGGTCTGGACGCGATACCATTGGACATCGAGGAAAGATTTCTTGCGGTGGCAAAGGCAAGAGGTTTTATGCTTGCGGGCGGAAGAATAGATTACGCGCGTACCGCAAGGGCGGTGGTCGACGACTTCCGCAAACAGAAATTCGGCAGAATAATGCTCGATCTACCGGAGGAAATATGAAAAAAGCCGTAGAAATGCTGGATTTTGAGAGAGAATACACGGCAAAAGGCTTCAGTGCGATATGCGGCATGGACGAGGTGGGCAGAGGACCTCTCGCAGGTCCCGTGGTCGTATGCGCTCTCGTCATGCCTCTTGACGAGGACAAGCTGATAGACGGCGTGGACGACAGCAAAAAACTGACAGAAAAGAGGAGAGAGGCTCTTTACGACAAGATACTCGCGGTCGCAAAGGCAGTGGCGATAGTCAGGGTCGAGCCTGAAGAAATAGACGAAATAAACATTCTCGAAGCGACCAAAAAGGCGATGAGAAAGGCTGTCGACGAGATAAAGGACAAGACCGATCTCGCCTTCGTCGACGCGGTAAAACTCGATCTTCCCGTGCCCGAAGTCGCGATCATCAAGGGCGACGCCAAGAGTTATAACATCGCGGCGGCGTCGATAATCGCCAAGGTGTACAGAGACCGCATAATGCGCGAATACGCAGAGATATACTCCGAGTACGACTTCGCGTCCAACAAGGGTTACGGCACGGCAAAGCACATCGCGGCGCTGAAAGAGTTCGGCGCAACGCCCGTACACAGGCGCAGCTTTATAAAGAATTTTGTGCAATGAACAACAGAAAAACGGCGATAGAGGGCGAAAACGCCGCCTGCGAATATCTTAAAAGAAAGGGATACGAGATAATAGAACGCAACTATTCCTGCCCTGTCGGGGAGATAGACGTGATCGCGAAAGACAAGGGAGTCGTCGTGTTCGTTGAGGTAAAGTCGAGAAACGGCACCGACTTCGGCGTGCCCGAGGAAAGCGTGGACCTGCGCAAGAGAAAGAAGATAATATTGACCGCGCGGTACTGGGCGGGCGCGCACGGGCGTGAATGTGCAAAAGGTTTCAGATTCGACGTGATCAGCGTTCTTCGCGGAGAGGTAAGGCATATCGTCAACGCCTTCGACGCTTCGGGGAAAGCGTGGTGACGAACACGTCCATATCCGGAGCGGAACGTGGAACACGGGCGAACGAAAAGCGAAAAAGAACGGCGCAACAAGCATTTACGGCAAAAGAAAACCGCTTTCCGTGTGCGTAAAACGCGCGATATGCGTCAAAATGCTAATTTTTGAGAAAAACAACGGAAAAACGCTTGCCAAAGGCGCGTAATAATGATAAACTATTTAAGCAAAAAAGACTTCGGGCGTTCCTCCGCACAAAAAAATCTTCAGACGCGAACGCTTGGTTATGGAGGTAAAGTCAAATGAATATCGTAGACATAATTGAAAAAGAAGCAATGAAGACCAATCTTCCTCAGCTCAGCATCGGCGACACCGTCAAAGTGTGGGTCAAGGTCGTAGAAGGCAACAGAGAGAGACTTCAGGCGTTTGAAGGCATCATCATCGCGTTCAAGAACGGCAGCGTCAGAGAGACGTTCACCGTCCGTCGTCTTTCTTTCGGCGTAGGCGTGGAGAGAACTTTCCCCCTTCATTCGCCCAAGATCGACCACATCGACATTGTTCGTCACGGTAAGGTCAGGAGAGCGAAGCTGTACTACCTGCGCGACCGCGTCGGCAAGGCTGCAAGACTCAAAGAGGTCATCAAGTAAGAATAGAAACGTCGCCGCTCTGCGCAAGCAGGGCGGTTTTTTTATGCTTTTTTGCTTACGTCAAGGTTGCGTGTGCAGTCGCTGATGCCGTCCGTTTGAGTCCGAGGGAGAAGATGATTCTGACGAAGTTAAAAGACGGCACGGAACTCATCGGTTTCGGAGAGAAACGGAGATGCTCGTCTGTTATACCAGACCTGAATAATACGAACCAGCCCTGAGGCGCCCGCGTGGCGGGAACAGTAATCGCTGTCGCGTATCATTGCCCGCTTAACAATGCGAAGCCGTTTTTGTTTTACGCCATAGGTTTCCGAAACACTCACTAAAAATCATTGCCTGCGGTAGCATGCAGTTTTAAGCCGTATTTATTAC
>CALWKV010000063.1 GCA_944381355.1 uncultured Christensenellaceae bacterium
ACGTTGCCGCCTCTGACGAGATCGACTTGCGGAGCGGCTATGAGAGACATTTTTTCAAGCACTTTTTTGCTTCTTATCTCCTGCACGACGCCGACGATGATATTGACCGTAACGACGCCGATGAACAGCATATTTTTGAGTTCTCCGAACACGAAAATAAGCGCCGCGAGAACGAAGTTGATAAAGTTGAACAGAGTAAGCACGTTGGACGCGAAGATCCCGAGGTATGACTTGGACACGACGTTGGGCTGTACGTTGTTCATACCCCTGTCTAATCTCTCCTCGACCTGCGCGGCTGTAAGTCCGAAAGACGGGTCGGGCTGTACTCTCTCAAGCTCTCCCGTGTATTTCGTCTTTTTATTCTTTTTTTTCTTGTCGGGGCCGCTGACCGTCTGCGGTTTTTCCTCGGGCGCGTTCTCCTCTGCGGGAGCTTCTTCTGTGCCCGCCTCGGGAACAACGGTCTCCTCCGCCGCCTGCGCCTGCTCCGCCTGCGATTCTTCTTTGACGGGTTCTGCCTTTTCCTCTTGCACGGGTACTTCGGCAGGCTCCTCTTGCGCCGTCTTTTTCGCTCTGCGCTTCCTTGTCGGGGTCTCTGCTTTCACAGATGTTTCGTCTGCGGTCTTTCCCGTATCGGTTGCGGTTTTTTCCTGCTCTGCCGTAACATTCGCGTTTGCGGCTGTCTTTTCGGATTTCCCGATCTTTTCGACGTCCTTTGATTTGTCTTCTCCCTTGGACTTTGCGACGACAGCGGGCGAAACGGTCTTTACGCTTTTCTCCTTAAGCTGTCTTGGCGCGCCGCTCGCAGACGCAGACCTGCGCGTCTTGTTCGCGCGCGTAGCAGAAGCGGCCGCGGGTGCTTTTTCTTCGCTCGCGACTTTGTCTACAGTCGTATTTTCTACGGCGGCGGACTTTTTTTTCGTCTCGTCCGTACCTGCCGACGCGGCTTTTGCGTCGTTTGTCTTTTTAGAAGTTGCCATACATTAAATAATATAACATTTTTAAAATATTAAGTCAATAAATTATTGACTCTGTCTCACCTTTCACACACCCTTTTACCGCGTTTTTGCCCTCTACGCGCACGAAGACGTTCATTGTGAAGTTATAAAAAAATATCCGCCGACGATCTGCCGACGGAAATGGTATTTTATTTTATGCAGCGATTTTCAATCTGACTTTGCCTATAGCCTCTGCGTTGCAAAGGTACTCCTGCGCCCCGTAAAAGTCCTGAGGCTAGGTATATTCACAGTTCTTTATTGAATTCCGTCCTGCGCTTTGTGGCTCTGACAAACTCGTCCTCGAGCGCCTGTTTGTCGCCCTTTTCAAGCGCGGTTTTTATCACGTCGAGATATTTCTCGAACTCGTGTATAGAGCTGAGCAGATTGTCCCTGTTGCCGAGAAAGAGTTCCGACCACAGCTTCTCGTTGATATTGGCTATCCTCGTCAGATCGCGGTAGCTGTCCCCTACGAAGCGCGGAGTGTCGAACTGTCTGTCGTCGCTGTTGACGAGCGCGACTGCAATCGCGTGCGGAAGCTGAGAGACGAATGAAATTATCTTGTCGTGTTCTTCGGGAGTCAGCCTCATCACATTCTTGAATCCCATTTCACGGGCAAGCGCTTCTATCCTCTCGACCGATTCCGCCTTGTTGTCTGCTGACGGCGTGACGATAAAATTCGCGCCCCTGAAAACGCCGTCGTCGGCATAATCTATGCCTTTCTTCTCTCTGCCCGCCATAGGATGCGCGCACACAAAATCCACGCCCTCGGGCAAAAGACTGCGTATTTTTTCGCTGAAATGCGATTTTATGCCCGCGACGTCGGTGACGATCGCTCCTTTCTTGAGAAGGTGCGCGATCCTCGCCAGTTCTCCCTCGACCTGTTTTGGATAAAGCGCGATCACGACTATGTCGGACTCAGGCAAAAAAGAGTCTGCGACAGTCGCCGCGTCGTCGACGAGGCCGCGCGCTTTTGCCTTTTTTACGGTATCTTCGTCGCAGTCGGCGCCGTACACCGTATATCACAGTTTTTTGAGCGCCGTCGCGTACGAGCCGCCGATAACGCCGAGACCTATCACGGTTATCTTTTCTTTTGCAGACATCACTTTATATCCTCGTATTTTCCGCTTTCTATCATCTTTACGGCAAGCACGTAACCGTCGAATCCCTTGCCGCATATCTGCGCTTTGCATACGGGCGCGGTTACCGAAACGTGACGGAACTCCTCGCGCTTGTCAATAGCCGAAATATGTACCTCGACTACGGGCAGCATTATCGCCTTGATCGCGTCTCTTATGGCGTAGCTGTAATGAGTATGCGCGGCGGGATTTATCACTACGCCGTCATATTTTTCAAAGAAGCACCTGTGCAGACAATCGACTATGTCTCCCTCGTGGTTGCTCTGAAAAAAACTCAGCTCCGTGTCGGTATCAGCGCAATTCTTTCTGATATACGCATAAAGATCGTCAAGCGTGTTTTCGCCGTAAACGTCCTTTTCTCGCGTGCCGAGCATATTCATGTTGACGCCGTTGATAACCATTATTTTCATTATATTCATTCTCCTTTTCCGACTATGGAAAGCAGTTTTTCAAGTCCTTCTTTCACGTCTCCGTCGTTGTCGAGCACGACTTGCGCGCTCGCAAAATACCTGTCTTTTCTCGCCGCGTATATACCGCGCAGTCTGTCCGCTCCGTCTTTCAGCAGAGGTCTGCCCGAGCAATCGGCGGTAGCAATTATCTTGTCGATATCCCTTTTCACAAACACCGTCGCGCCCGACAGCAAAAGCACGTCCGCATTCTTATCTCTCAATATACACCCGCCGCCCGTAGCGACGACAAGTCCTTTCTCGAGCGACAGTTCGTACAAGGCGCGGCTTTCTGCGTCTCTGAACGTCTCCTCTCCCTCGTCGAACATCTCGGGTATGCTCCTGCCCTCGCGTGACACTATATAGTCGTCCATATCCACGAACTTTCTGCCCAGAGCCGCCGCAAGTTTTTTGCCGAGCGTGGATTTGCCGCACGACATCACTCCCGTCAGATATACGTTGAGACCGCCGCCGATCGCCTCGTCGAAGGAAAGTTTTTTGAATATCGTCGCGGTCGCGCCGTCGTCGACTTCTTCGTCTCTCCATATACTCTGCGACTTCATCGCCTGCGCGACGAGCATATACAGACCGCCCACGCAACGCTTGCCCAGCTTCGCGCCGATACGCAAAAATTGAGTATACATGGGATTATACACTATGTCGGCAAGTGCGTCGAAGCGCGATATCACGCTTTCGTCGACGGGACTTGCTCCCTCTTTGGGATACATACCGACAGGCGTGCAGTTGACGAGAAGATACCCGCCGCGTCCGCTCGCGCACTCCTCTTTAAGACGCGCATAATCTATCGCTCTGACTCCCTTTTCGTCCACTTTTGCAGGGTCTCTGCTGACTACGGTGACTTGCGCGCCCATTTCTTCCAGCGCATGCACGACCGATCTTGCAGCGCCGCCCCAGCCGAGGACTACGACCGTTTTTCCCGACGGATCAACTCCTCTTGAAGCAAGCATAGCCGCAAAGCCGTAAGGATCGCTGTTGTATCCTTCCAGTCTGTCCCCAACGCGTTTGAGAGTGTTGACTGCGCCTATCCTCTTAGCTTCTTCCGATATCGCGTCGAGGTTTTTCATCACGTCCGTTTTATAAGGTATCGTGACGTTTACGCCGTCATACTGCATAAGCAGGTCGCGGCACGAGCCGATGTCCTCTCTTTTTATTTCTCTGACGTCGTACGAGCCGTCTATCCCTCTTATTGTGAAAAACAGATCGTGTATCTGCGGAGAACGCGTATGCGAGAGTTTTTCTCCGATAACGCAATACCTGTTCATGTCATTCCTCCTGAGGAGAGCTTTTGACGTATTCTCCGAGCAATTTGAAATCTATCGTCGACATTTCCACATAATATAACGCTCTTATCATGTCCTCGCTGTCGCAGTTGCCCTCGAGGTCGACGACGAAGTAGTAACTTCCCGGATTGTTCTTGAGCGGTCTCGACTCTATCTTGACCATGTTTATCCCATAACGCGAGAAGAAGCGGAGCACCTTGTAAAGCGTGCCCGACTCGTTGGTCAGCGTAAAGCTGACGGTGACCTTGTCCGCCTTTATATCCGCGAGCGTTTTTGATATGACGATAAAGCGCGTAAAATTTTCCTTGTCGCTGTTTATGCCCTTTGCCAGCACGTTAAGCCCGTATATCTTCGCCGCAGGCTCGCCCGCAACCGCCGCGAGAGACTTGTCGCCCTTTTTCGCGACCATTTCAGCCGCGAGCGCGGTATTGGCGTAAGATACAAGATTGAAGCCGCCTTTTGCGAGGTAATCGTGCGCCTGTCCGAGCGCTTCGCCCTTGGAGTAAACGGTCTTGACGTCGGCAAGAGTTGCCCCTTTGACGCCCAGCAGACAATGGGTGATCCTCAGCCACTTTTCGCCGACTATGAAGCAGTTGTATTTGCCGAGCAGATCGTAAACTTCGACGACCGAGCCGACCGAGGAATTTTCGAGCGGCACGACGCCGTAATCTATCTCTCCGCAGTCTATCGCCTTGAAAACGCCGTCGAATGACGGATAAGCCTTCATTTCGCCTACGCCGGGGAAAAATTCTTCCGCCGCCTGTCCGGAATAGCTTCCCGCAGTGCCCTGATAACCCACTTTTGCGTTCGCGCACGGTTTTCTGCGTTCTCTCGGCTGCTCGGATACGGGGTTGGTCTTGAACTGCACTTCTTTGCTGAGGTCCATGACCGCGGTCATGAAGTCGCGCGCTTCGCTTGCGTAACTCTTGTCCTTAAGTCTCGCGACGGAGAGGTCGAGCACCTCTTTTTCTCTGCCCGTCTGCAAAACGCCCGCGCCCGCCGCGCGTTTGTATTCCGCAACCTGCTTGGCGACGTCCATTCTTTTTTTTAATTTTTCTATCATCTCGTCGTCTATGCGGTCTATTTCCTTTCTCAATTCTTTTATGTCTTTCATCTCATTCTCCGACAAACTGATATACCGCGAGCGCCGCCGCCGCTTCTATCACGGGAAGCGCGCGCACGACTATACACGGGTCGTGTCTGCCCTTAAGGCTGAACTTTACGTTCTCGCCCGTGGCGAGGTTGACCGTGTCCTGTTCTTTGAATATGGACGCGGTAGGTTTTATCGCGACGTTGAAAACTATCGGCATACCCGTGGTAATGCCTCCCAGCACGCCGCCGTTGTTGTTGGTGCGCGCCGCGACGTCTCCGTTCTCGTCGAAATACCAGCTGTCGTTGACCTCGCTGCCGCGTCTCTCAGTCATTGCAAAGCCGCTGCCGAACTCGACGCCTTTGACCGCGGGCACCGAGAACAGAAGCGAAGAAAGCACGCTCTCCACGCTCTCGAACAGCGGATCTCCGAAGCCGACGGGCACGCCCGTCACCGCGCATTCTATCCTGCCGCCCACGCTGTCGCCGTCCGCTCTCGCCGCGGCGATCGTCTCTTTGACGGCTTGCTCTTTGCTCTTGTCGAGAAGGGGCAGAACGCTGTTTTTCAATGCTTGTATCTGCGCGTTCGTTATCTGCACTCCGAATCTTTCGTCCTCGACCTCTCCGACAGCAAGGATATGAGACGCGACCTCTATACCTTTTGAAACAAGGAGCTGTTTTGCGATCGCTCCTGCGAACACGAGAGGCGCTGTCAGTCTGCCCGAACTCGCTCCGCCGCCTCTGACGTCGTTGTTTTCGGCGTACTTTATGCGGTAGCCGTAATCCGCGTGCGAGGGGCGCATTATGTCCTTCAGCTGAGAGTAATCAGAGGACTTCGTGTTGGTATTTCTGATCACGGCGCATATCGAAGTGCCTTCGGCAACGCCGTCCAGCACGCCGCACAGGATCTCGAACTCGTCAGCTTCCTTTCTCGGGGTGGAAAAGTCGCCGCCGTTGGGCGCGCGTCTTGCCATCTCGGCTTTTACCGCGTCGAAGTCTATGGCTGTACCGGCAGGCACGCCGTCCACGACAACGCCTATCGCCGCGCTGTGCGATTCTCCGAACAAAGTGATCTTGAGTTTTCTTCCCCAGGTTGCGCTCATTGCACGTTTCCTCCCAGTTCTTTATATCTTTCGAGAAAATCGGGGTACGACTTGGCTATGCAGGCAAAGTCGTCCGCGATTATCGGTTTTTCGCATCTCGTTGCGGCGATCGCGAGAGTCATCGCGATCCTGTGGTCGTTGAACGTCCTGACGTTCACTCCTCCCGCAAAATTATCCACGCCCTCGAACACGAGGTCGTCGCCCTCTCTTTTCACTTTCGCGCCTATCGCGGAAAGCTGAGTATATACTGCGTCAAGTCTGTCGCACTCTTTTATTTTAAGTCTCGACAGTCCCGTCAGCCTCGTGACTCCCTTTCTGAGAGCGCAAGCAACTGAAAACACGGGCATTATGTCAGGACAGTCCTCGCCGTCAAAGACGAGTTCTCCGTCTTTTTTCAGTTCTTCGAGATAGCGGACGATGACTCTGTCGCCCTGCGCGCTGTCATTGTTGAGACCCAGCACGTTTATTTTTGAGCCCGTCGCGTTGGCGACGAGATAAAATGCCGCCTGCGACCAGTCTCCTTCCACTCTGCCGTTCATGGGCAGATATTTCTGATTGCCTTTTATGCTGAAAACGCCGTCTTTGAAACCGACCTCTATGCCCGACTCTTTGAGCGACTGCAAGGTCAGATCGATATATCCTTTAGAATAAAGC
>CALWKV010000064.1 GCA_944381355.1 uncultured Christensenellaceae bacterium
GCGAATCTGACGGGCTTTACCTTCATACCGCTTGCGCCTATTTTCAACGCCCGTCTGAGGGGAAGTCTGGATCTGATCAGCTTCCTTTCTTCGTCTGTGTACGTCCTGACCTCGGGAGAGGAGTCGCTTTCTCTGAACACGACGCGCTCGCCGCCCGCGGAGATGTTGGCATTTTTTTTGTACTTCTCTATCTCGTCGCTTTTCTTCGAGACGAGCACGTCGCAGTCGGACGAGGAGAGAAACGCGTTGAGTTTTTTCACGTCCTCTTTTTCGAGAGTTGCGCCCTTTTTTACCAGCACGGTATCTTCGCCTACGAAAGTGAGTTTTTCTTTGCTTTCCGCACCCGCTTCCGTCGTCTTTACGACGTCGGAAATCACTTTGCCGTCTTTGAGTTCTATAATTCTGTCGGCGTAAAGTTCGGCAAACTCGCGGTCGTGAGACACGACGATGACCAGCTTGTCGCGCGACAACTTTTTAAGCGTATCGAATACCTGTCTGCCCGTGACAGAGTCGAGCGCTCCGGTCGGCTCGTCCGCCATTATTATCTCGGGATTCTTGACCAGTGCGCGCGCTATCGCGACTCTCTGTTTCTGTCCGCCCGACAGAGTATTGGGTTTGCGTTTTGCCACGCTCTCCAGTTCTACCTGTCTGAGGATATCCGCGATCACTATCGGATCTTTGGGTTTTCCTTGCAGTTCGAGCGCGAGGGCGATATTGTCCTCGACGGAAAATTCGGACAATATATTGTATTCCTGAAATACGAAGCCCACGCAGGTATTGCGGTAGCTGTCGTAGTCGGTCTCGGTGAAGTCTTTTGTGCTTCTGCCTTTTATGCAGACCTCACCGCTGTCGGGTATGTCCAGCCCTCCGCATACGTTGAGCAGAGTGGATTTGCCGCAACCCGATTTGCCCAGCACGAATACCATGCCTTTTTCGGGGAATGCGACGGATACGCCGTCCAACGCGCGCGTTTCGCCCGCCTTGGTACGGTAGATTTTCGTTACGTTCTTGATCTCGAGCATAAGCATATCCTTTGAGTTTGTTTTTCTGTTAGAGAGGCGCAAGACGATGCCCGGGCAGACTTTTTGCGTCATACATGAAATTTTGTTTTCCGGTATGAATTACGCCTTTCGTCTCGATCAACCCGATTATATCATATCGATTTTTCGCTGTCCATACACTGCGGTTTACAACGGGTCGATATGCACTTTTGTCCGCTGTAAGTTACTTTTCAAACCTGAAAAGTAAACTGACGGCGGCGCTTTCGCTACGGTTAGTTGCGGGCGCGATTTTTTGCCTTTCTCTTTATATACGTCTACGCAACCGCGAATTCTCCGAAAAACAGAAAAAAAGAATAAAAAACCGCGTGCTGTCAATAATCGTCTGCGGAGGACAGCGTATGAAAAAGGTATTTATATTGATAACGGCGCTCGCCGTACTTCTCATAGCGATAAACGTCGCGGCTGCGGCAAAGGACGGCAACAATGACGTCAATGCGGATTATCTGAGGATACATATAAGAGCCAACAGCAATTCAGACGCCGATCAGAGCGTCAAATACGAGGTCAAGGCGGCAGTTGTTGATGCGCTTACGCCCTTGCTTGGCGGAGTTTCCGATAAAAACGAGGCTATGGAGATAATACGAGAGTCGCTTCCTCTCATCGACGAGGTGAGCGAGCGGACTCTCGAACAAAACGGGTATTATTACGGCGCTAAGGCGCGGCTTTGCGAGGAAGATTTTCCGACAAGGACATACGGAGAACTGACGCTGTCGGGCGGGGTGTACGACGCACTTATCGTCGATCTCGGCAGCGGCGAAGGAGACAACTGGTGGTGTGTGGTATTTCCTCCGCTTTGTTTCGTTGCGGACGGAGAGGGGGAAAAGGTTACATACAAATCGCTTATTGTCGAATGGTTGAAAAAGATCTTCGGCTGAAGGGAGAGATATGAACAAAATAAAAATTCTGAGAATCATATGCGCGGTACTCGTGCTCGCAGTTATAGCGGTGCCGATATTCGCGTTCGGAAGCGGTTCGTCCGACGTTGAGGAGAGCGTAGTGCTCAAGGTGGGATCGAGCGGATCGCAGGTCAGGACCCTGCAGACAAAACTCAACAACTGGGGCTACGACGCAGGCAAGGCGGACGGGATATTCGGTTCTGCGACCAAGGCGGCGGTAATACGCTTTCAGAAGAAGAACGGACTCGTCGCGGACGGGATCGTCGGAGCAAAGACCGCGGCGGCGCTCGGCATGACGTTGTCGTCGTCGTCCAGCTCCAACAGCAGCTATTCGTCGCAGGACGTTTATCTTCTTGCAAAGTGCATACACGCGGAGGCAAGGGGAGAACCCTATATGGGACAGGTCGCGGTCGGCGCGGTCGTGCTCAACAGAGTAAAAAGCAGCAGATTTCCCAACACGATATCGGGAGTCATTTATCAGCCTTACGCGTTTACTGCCGTCATTGACGGACAGATGAATCTCGAACCCAACGAGACCGCTTACAACGCGGCGCGCGACGCTATGAACGGCTGGGATCCGACCAACGGTTGTATTTATTATTACAACCCTGCGACGGCTACAAGTTCGTGGATATGGTCGCGCAAGGTGATGATTACGATAGGCAAACACAATTTTGCGATATGAGGTGCTTATGGATACTAAAAATATGACCGACGAACAACACGAGACGCTTAAAGTAGCTCATTATTTCATATTCGCGGCGGTCGCGTTGCTGATCGGCGTCGTGATAACGCTGGGAGTATTTCTCGGAATGGCGCTCGACGACGGCAAGGAATTGTCACGCAAAGCAGACAACGGTTATACCTCGTCCTATTATACGCTGACGGACAGCCTTCTGCAGATCGAGACCAATCTCAGCAAGATGCGCGTCGTGCGCACGCCGTCGCTTCAGTCCGAACTTCTGACAATGACGGCGATAGACGCAGAGGTCGCGGAACAATGTCTCGCGACGCTGTCCGTATCGGGCGCGAATATGACAGGCACGGTCAAATTCTGCAACCAGGTCGGGGATTTCAGCCTGTACCTGCTGAAAAAACTCGACAACGGAGAGAGTTTGTCGGATACAGACTATTCGACAGCGGACAAACTGTACGAGACGACGGGGCTTCTTGCCAGACGGCTCAATTCTCTGTCCGATAAGATAATGGCGGGAGAGTACTCCTTCTCCGATCTCGGGAGCGAGGACGATGCGTTTTCCGACGTGTTCGCAGATATAGCCGACGGCGCGATAGAGTACCCGGCGCTTATTTACGACGGTCCGTTCAGCGACGGACTCGAAGACCCGACGCCGGTTGCACTGGACGGCGATGACATATCGTCAGAAGAAGGTGTCGCGCTAGTAAAAGGTTATCTTTACGGCTACGAGTCTCCCGAGGTGACTTATCAGGGGGAACTTGGAGGATATATAGAATGTTATTCTTATACTTTTACGGCAGGCGACGCGACGGGCTACGTAATGCTCAGCAAAAAGGGCGGCGCGCTTGTGACGGTTGACGTGGACGACAGCGTAGACGATCCGCAGTACGACAAAGATCAGGGCGTCGAGCTTGCGCGACAGTATTGCGAAGCCATAGGTCTGAATGGCATGTCGCCGGTATGGGCGTGCGTGACCGACAGCGAGCTTTACGTCAATCTCTGCTATGAGGAGGACGGGATAATATTCTATCCGGATATGGTAAAAGTCAAAGTGTCGCTTGAAACGGGCAGGATTACCGGCTTCGAAGCGAGAGAATATATATACAGCCATACCGAGAGGGATACGGACTATACCGTTACGGTCACGGAAGAAGAGGCGCTCTCTGCAAGTTACGGTGAGATGGAGACCGAGAGCATTCGACTTGTCGTGATACCTCTTGATGCGGGAGGCGAAAAACTGACCTACGAAGTGTACGGAACGATCGACGGATACGGGTTTTTCGTATATGTCGACGCTGCGACGGGCAACGCGGTCAAAGTGCTGCAGGTTATCGACAGCGACGAAGGCGAATTGCTTATGTAAGCAAAGAAAGGCAAATATAACGGGGTTTCGTAAGAAGCCCCGTTTTTTGTGCTGTCGTTCTGTGCGTAAAATCCGCGCATAAATCGTACTGAAAGGGGCAAACACAGCGAAAAACGCCGTCTTGAAAGCATTTTGACAATGTGTTATAATGGTAAAAAACAAAAAAGGAGGCGGGTATGCCCAGATTTGATTTTTACGTGACCTTCGCGTTCGATGACTACGACGGCGCGGCAAAGCTCGTCAGAGCGTTGCAGAACGAGGGAAGAAGCTGTTTCACCGATTCTTACGTCAGCGAAGAAGTGCTTTCGTGTGCGGAGACTCAGAGTGCGCTCGATTACAGCGACGGTGCGGTGATAGTGACAGGAAAAGGAAATGAGGATGGGCTTATGCAGATAGCTCGTCTCGCAGCCGAAATCGGTCTTTTCGTCTCGCTTGTAAAGACGGATGATTTTGTCGTTCCCGACGATCTCGCGGCATACGAAGGACTTAGGATATACGCAAGGTCAGACGGAGAGTGGGAGAAGAAAGTTGCAGGAGATATTGTCGCAGACAACCCGATAGACGATGATACGGCACAGCTTCTCAGAATGATGTCGGTATTCGAACAGGACAACGAGAAATTCGTGATTGAATTTTCGCTGAAAAAACTCGGGAGATTGAAAGCCGCCGCAAAGAAAAACTCCGCGCTCGTACCCGTCTATGTAAAGGGTGTTTTCGAGAGCGCGAAACTCGACTGGAACAACGCCGACAAGGCTACTTTGCGGGAGTGGTGGGATGCGCTGTCGTTCGCGAGAGAGCACGCGGGAAGCGGATCGATCGCGGATTTAAGACTGATAGAGTCCGTCATGTACAGGGTCAAAAAAGTGCTTTTTCCGTGAGGCATATTAACGAATAAAACTTTTGTAATGAACACGGGCACGGAAAAACAACTGCGT
>CALWKV010000065.1 GCA_944381355.1 uncultured Christensenellaceae bacterium
AAAAAGACCCCTCCGCCCGAGCCGACGATAGAATACGTGGACTTTATCGAAGGAGGACAGGAGAGCAAGGTGATTTCGCCCGCGAAAAACGGTTACGTCTCCGAGCTTGTCAGAAAGGTGTCTCAGGGCGGCAGAGTTATATCGCGAGAAGTGGTGAGACGCGACGTATATAAGGGCGTGCCTGCAAAGGTGCAGGTGAGAAGCAGTGACGATTGAGGCTTTTATCTACACGGGCAGGAAAATTTTAAAAAAGCACTAAAAGAACGGGAGCCTTGCCGTTCTTTTTTATATCATACTTATACGCTACACCGATATACTATACCGATACGCTTAAAGAGGTGGGATATGGATCTGTCTTTTCAGACAAACGGTTTTTGGGGGATAGCGGCGGACGTGCTCCTGCTCACGGCGGGATTCGCGCTGATAATAAAGGGCGGCGATCTTTTCGTGGACTCGAGCGTCAGGATAGCGAGGAGACTCGGGGTGCCGGAACTCATCGTCGGCGCGACGATAGTGTCGATCGGCACCACGTTGCCGGAGATAGTCACGTCGGTCACTTCGGTCGTCAAGGGCATTTCGGCGGGAGGCGCGCTCGGGGCGGGTTACGACTCTCTCGCCGTCGGCAACGCGGTCGGGTCTGTGATGTGCAACGCGGGACTCATACTCGGTCTCGTCCTGCTGATAAAGCCGCCCGCCGTCGGAGACGGGTTTGCGGTCAAGGGCGCATATCTTCTTTTCTCGCTTGCCGCGCTCGCGTTTTTCGCTGCGACGGGAGGGGGAATATCGGTTGCGGAAGGGGTCGTCCTTCTCGCGCTTTTCGTCGTGTTCACGGGCATGAATATCTACGGCGCGTCCAAGGCGATGGCGGTCAGACCCGCAGAGGAAAAAGCGGTCGCCGAGGTGTCGGGAGGCAGAGAAGCGTTGTGTTTCACGGCGGGTGCGGCGGCGATAGCTCTCGGCGCGGTGCTTCTCGTCGACAATGCGCAGAGCCTTTGTATCGGCGCGGGCATACCTCAGCAGATAGTCGGGATAACCGTCGTTGCGGTCGGCACTTCGTTTCCCGAACTCGTCACGTCGCTGACCTCGCTGAAAAAGGGCGCGGCGGCGGTCGGCATGGGAAACGTGATAGGCGCCAACGTGATCAACGCGACTCTGCTTCTCGGCACGGTCGCCTGCATTTCGGGTAAAGGTCTCGGCATAGACGACGTGACCGCAGACGTCGCGGTGTGGGTCGCGCTCGCGATATGCGCGGCTCTCGTTCTGCCTTCCGCGTTCACGAAAAAGACGTACAGATGGCAGGGGGCGGCAATGCTTGCGCTTTATTTGGGATTTATAGTGTACAATGCGGTTATAATTGTGATATAATATACGGGTAGAAAATTTTACGGGCGCAAACGTCCGATACGGAGGGAAAAATGGATTGCAAAGAGACTTACGCAAAGTGGGTTGAAAATTGTTCCGCAGAAGAAAAGAAAGAGCTTCTCGCGATCGCGGACGACGAAAAGGAGATCAAGGAGAGATTTACTCTGCCGCTCGCGTTCGGCACCGCAGGCATGAGAGGCACGATCGCTCTCGGCATTTCCAATATGAACGTATACACCGTTGCACGCGCGACGAAAGGTCTTGCCGACTACGTCAACGGTCTCGGCAAGGAAGAAGCCGAAAGGGGTGTGGTCGTATCCTACGACACGAGGCGCATGTCCTTCGAGTTCGCGCTGATAACCGCGCGCGTTCTCGCGGCGAACAAGATAAAGGTCAGACTGTTCGAGGACGTCAGACCCGTGCCTATGTGCAGTTATGCGGTCAGACACACGAACGCGATCGCGGGCGTTATGATAACCGCCAGCCACAACCCCAAAGAGTACAACGGATATAAGGTGTACGGCGAGGACGGCGCGCAGATGTCTCCCGAAGCCACCGCGGTCGTCGTCGGCTTTATCGACAAGACCGACTATTTCGGCATAGAGCTTGCCGACGTAAAGACAACGGACAGGAGCGATATAAAGGGCAAGGACAACTACGCGCTCAATGACTATATCACCGTCATCGGCAAGAGCCTCGACGAGGATTATTATGCAGAGATATCCAAGCTGTCGCTGTCTCCCGAGGCAGTCGCCGCAGAGGGCGCGAAGATGAAACTCGTTTACAGCCCGATACACGGCAGCGGATACGTGCCCGTCACGACCATGCTTTCGCGCATGGGGATAAAAGCAGAAGTGGTCGAAGAACAGAAGAATCCCGACACCGAGTTTTCCACGGTCGTGATGCCCAATCCCGAACAGCCCGACGCGCTCGCTCTCGGCATAAAACTCGCGGACAAGATAAGCGCGGACGTTGTCATAGGCACCGACCCCGACTGCGACCGTATGGGAGTTGCGGTCAGAGACGACAAAGGCGTTTTCACTCTGCTTACGGGCAATCAGATAGGCGCGCTTCTTCTCGACTATATCCTCTTGAGACACAAGGAGAGAGGAGACCTGCCCGCCAACGGCGCGGTGGTCAAGACCATAGTCACCACAAGCCTTGCCGACAAGATAGCGAGAAGTTACGGCATGACCGTCTACGACGTGCTGACGGGCTTTAAGTTTATCGGCGAGAAGATAAAGGAGTGGGAAGGCAACGGCAAGCATACCTTCATGTTCGGCTACGAGGAAAGCTACGGCTACCTCTCGGGCACTCACGCGAGAGACAAGGACGCCGTCGTCGCCAGCATGCTGTTTGCAGAAATGGTATGTTATTATCAGTACAAGGGCAAGAAGCTGTATGACAGACTGCAGGAGATATTCGCAACTTACGGCTATTTTGCGGAGACCAGCAAGTCTTTTGCGTTCAAGGGTCTCGACGGAATGCAGAAGATGTCGGATATCATGGAAAAGGCGCGCGCGGAATATTTTACCGACTTCGCAGGCATAAAGACGGTGTCAAAACTCGACTTTAAAAAGAGGGTGGAGACCTTTGCGGACGGCAGGACGGCGCCGATAACCCTGCCCGAGACCAACGTCATCAAGTATACGCTCGGCAACGACGAGTGGGTGTGCATACGACCCAGCGGCACAGAGCCCAAACTCAAGGTATACGTCTCGGTCAACGCAAAGACGGCAAAAGAAGCCGACGAGCGCAGGAAAGCGGTGCTCGAAGCGGCAGAGAGCAAGTTGCTGTAAAAAGATATCGCAGAAATAAGAAAAAGAGACGCGGTCTGCGTCTCTTTTTTCGTTTTAAAGGGCGGTCGGCACACGTTTTGAAAAGGAACGTGACCTCAGACGCCTTTTTTGCCGCATATCGAAAAACGCGGTTTTTTGATGATGCTTAAATCGGCGTTGCGCCTTCTTTATTGCGGATAAGGCGTCAAAGCCTTATTCCGTTCAGAGCCTTGACGGATTGTCCGTCCTCTCGAGAAGGTAGTCGAGAGACACGTCGAAATAGTCGGCGATCTTTATCAGGGTAGCGTAATCTGCCTGTCTTTTGCCCGACTCGTATCTGCTGACGGTGTTCTGATTCATATTGAGTTCTATCGCAAGGCGTTGTTGCGTCAGGCCTTTCTTTTCCCGTAAAAATTTAAGTCTCATATATTGACATAATTATACCGCTTTGGTATACTAAACATATCCCGATATGGGATAAGGAGGTTTTTATGGAAAAAAATGCGTCGGGAAGCAATAAATTGCTCTACGTTGCAAAGAAGTCCGCATGGGCGCACCGTACGAGAATGATTCTAAGCATTATACTGACCGTGCTGTTTGCTTTGACAGGGATAACTTTCGTCACAGATCCCGAAGGAATCGGACTTGCGGTCGCGGCGTTCGCGATAGCGCTCGTCTTTGTCCTGGTGATAGTTCTCACCGTCGTCGAGGCGTCAAAATGCGAGATAAGGGTCTATGAAAAGAACATTGTTACAAGAAAAGGATTGCTCAACGTCAAGGAGACCCGTTCGGTTATGACGCCGATAATAGGCGTTTCGGTTGAGCAGTCATTTACGGGCAAGATATTCAATTACGGCAATCTTGTGATAGACAAGGTAGGCAAGGGCTGGGATATCGACAGTCGGTACGTCAAAAAGCCCTACGAGTTCAAACAATTTCTCGATTCATTGATGGAAAATACAGAGATGGACAAGGTGACCATGATCATGGGCAACTGACGTTTGTAAAAGACAGACTCACGCGTTCCGCAGCTTAGCCGCCGCGGGGCGCGTTTTCTTTGGCGGCGACGGCAGGGATGTCGCAAGCAATGCGTTTTTATCCGGCGCATAAAAACGGCATTAAACCGCCTTAGCGCGTTATTGTCGCGTTATACAGTAAAAAAGAGCATTGTGTTGAAATTCAAAAACGCTCGTCGCTGACGTGCACCGCATGACTTCCGTGCACATCAGCGCGGAAGCTTTTTTATGCGCAGGAAAATTCCTCTATCAGTTTTTCGAATATCCTGACGTGTATCTCCTCGTCGACGATTATCCTCTCGACAAGTTCGATGATCGATTTGTTTTCAAGGGCGGCTAAAGTGCGTTTGTAATTCCTGATCGCGCCCAGTTCGCCCTCGAGGTCGGCTCTAAGTGCGTCGCACACGCCCCCCGCATAGTTGACCGAGCTGCCCGACCAGAAGCAATGTCTGCCTGCGATTACGGGATCGCCGCCGCTCTGTACGATGGCTTCGGCAAGCATCTCGTGGTGGGTCATTTCGACTATTGCTATTTCTTCGAGTATTTTTGCAAGATCGGGAAATTTTTCTTTGAGTATGTAGCTCTGATATGAGTATTGCATGATCGCGGTCGTTTCGCTTTCCCTCCCCGCGTAGTCGTCGGTCAGAGCGAGGACGTCCGTGCGCGATTTTGAATATATTCTGAGATCGGGATATGGCAGATCGCTTACAAAGATCTGAAAATTGGTCATTTTGTTCCTCCGTTCGGTTATTGTCGGGCACGGGAAAGCCCGCGCCATACGCATAATATGCGCTTTGTCGGCTTCAAGGTGAATTTTTCGTCAAAAAGCACGCTTTTGAGGGCGTGTATCGCGTTGTGCATAAAAAATACTTGAAAAATGCTTGATAAATATCTTATTGTGTGCTATTATGTTTTAGCAATCATAAAATCGGAGGGGTATTCTCAATGAATATCGGCTATATACTCGGCGCGATAGCGACCGTTCCTTACGAAGTTTCTCAGTGGCTGGAGCCGCTTTTGATGATACTGATGGCTGTGATAGGCATCTGCGGTGTTGTCTTAATTCTGATGCAGAAGGGCACCAACGACAACATCGGCACCATCGGCGGAAGCGAAACTGATACTTACGCGGGGAAAAACAAGTCGAGGAGCAGAGAGAGCGTGCTGAAAAAGCTCACAGCCGTCTGCTTTGTTCTGATGATGATACTCGCGGTCGTGTTCTTCCTGATAAAGAGATAACGACACAACTCAAGTAAATCGGCTCCGTCCTGCAAGACGGAGCTTTTTTTCGTACCGCAGATCATACCGACGCGGCGAAAGCGTGATCGGAAAGCCGTCCGATTTGCCGCAAGCCGTCTTATACCAGACCTGAATAATACGAACAAGGTTTAAAGCGGCAAATTTCCGTAGCTACTGTGTTAAATGCCTTGGTAATATGTCTAATATTACCTGCGGCATTTGCCTTGTGTCAACAAAAATTTGCCTGCTTAAAACTGCACGCACCCTCAGGCGATGATTTTTATTGTGTGTTTCAGCGAGGTGAGCGCAGATAATATTATAATATTTTCAAGCGAGCATTGCTGAAAAACGCATAAAAGGCGCGCCTCAGGGCTGGTTCGTATTATTCAGGTCTGGTATACCAAACCTGAATAATACGAACAAGGTTTTAAGCGGCAAATTTCCATAGCTACTGTGTTAAATGCCTTGATAATATGTCTAATATTACCTGCGGCATTTGCCTTGTACCAACAAAAATTTGCCGGCTTGAAACTGCATGGCATCCTCAGGCGATGATTTTTAGTGAGTGTTTTAGCGGGGCGAACGCAGATAATATTATAATATTTTCAAGTGAGAATCGTTAAAAAACACACAAAAGGCGCGCCTCAGGGCTGGTTCGTATTATTCTGGTCT
>CALWKV010000066.1 GCA_944381355.1 uncultured Christensenellaceae bacterium
CGCCTTGTACATAACTTCGGGTCCGCAGACGAATATTTCATCGGGCTTCACCTCGTCGAACGCTTCGCGCGCGTAAGTCGTCACAAAACCGCTTTTGCCGTAACTGCCGTCGTCGGTTGCCACGGTGACGTCCGCACCCTTAGCCCTCAGTTCTTTTTCGAGCACGACCTTGCCCGCGTTGGCAAAGCCGAGATATACGAAAAATTCTTTGTCCGGATTTGCGGTCACGACCGCAGGAAGCACCGCGCTGCCCATGCCGCCGCCGATAAGCATTATCCTTTTACCCTCCGGCACGTATCCGTTGCCGAGAGGAAGGAGCACGTTGAGCTTTTCTCCCGCCTTGACTTCGGTGAGCGCCTTTGTGCCGCCGCCGACCACCGCATAACATACGTCCGCCGTCTTTTTATCCGCGTCGAAGTCGCAGATGCAGAACGGGCGTCTCAGCACCTTGCTCCTGTCGGGGAGCTTCACGTCGAGAAACTGCGCGCCTTTTATCTCCTCGAAGTCGTCGAACGCGAGCGTCATATACCAGACGCCGTCCGCGACGGGCGCGTTTTTGATAACGGTAGCGATCCTGTCTTTCATCTGATGCACCTTGTCAGATCCTTCTGCATATCGAGCGCCGCTTTGAGCGCCGCGTCCTTGTAATTAAGTCCCGCATACTGCTCTTTCTTGTAAGCGCAGAGTATGCCGCGAGACGAATTGACTATGCCGCCTATGCCGTCTTTGAAGCAAACCGCGAGATCTTCTGCCTTGCCGCCCTGCGCGCCGTAGCCCGGAATGAGGAAGAACAGATGCGGATGAGCCGCCCTGATCTTTGCCGCCTGCTCCTTGTGCGTTGCGCCGACGACCGCTCCGACAGACGAATAGCCGTATTTGCCGATGAGATTTTTGCCCCAGTCGTCGACGAGATCTGCCATCGCGTCGTAAAGGGTCTCCTTGTCGCCGAGCTTTTTGTCCTGCAACTCTCCGCTTGCGGGGTTGGAAGTCTTGACAAGCACGAATATGCCCTTGTCGTTCTTCTCGCAGTCCGCGACGAAAGGTTTAACGCCGTCGCTGCCCAGATAGCCGTTGACGGTCACGAAATCGCTCTCGAAGGGAGTGACTTTGACGCCGCCCGCAAGCTCCGTCGAGCCGATATACGCCCTGCTGTAAGCCGCCGCCGTGCTGCCGATATCGTTGCGCTTGATATCCGCGATCGCGATCATTCCGTTTTCGCGAGCGTAAGCGAGAGTGTCTTTAAAAGCGCGCATACCTGCCACGCCGTACATTTCGTAATACGCGACCTGCACTTTGACCGCGGGCACCACGTCCTTGAGCGCGTCGACAAGATCGAAGTTGAACTTGGTGATATAGTTTGCCGCGTCGTCGAGCGTGACGCATTTCGCCTTCATCTCGTCGGGGAGATAGTCCACGCAGGTGTCGAGACCTATTACGGACGGATTGTCCGTCCTCTTGATTGCGTCGATGAGTTTGTCGATTATCATATGTTACCTCTTGTATCTTACGTTGCCGTCCACCACGGTGAAGCGCACTCTGCCGTACACCTCTCTGCCGTGGAAGGGAGTGTTTTTGCCTTTGGAGAAAAACTCGTTCTTGTCTATCGCGTATTTCTCATTGAGGTCGACCAGCGTTATATCCGCCTTGCCGCCCTCCTCGAGCCTGCCGCATTCGATATTCACGATCGAAGCGGGATTTGCCGTCATAAGCTCGCCGAGCCTTTCGAGCGTTATCTCGCCCGACTTCACGAGCGCGGTATAAGACAGCGCGAACGACGTCTCTATTCCGCTGATGCCGTTCGCCGCGCCGACGAAGCCGCCCTCTTTCTCGTGCTTTGCGTGCGGAGCGTGATCGGTGACGATAGCGTCCACCGTGCCGTCCTTTATCGCCTCTATCATCGCGAGTCTGTCGCTCTCCTCCCTCAGCGGAGGATTGACCTTTGCGTTGGCGTCGTTGTCCTTGCACAGCTCGTCCGTAGCCGCAAAGTAATGCGGGCAGGTCTCGCAGGTGACTTTTACGCCGCGCGCCTTTGCCTCTCTTATAAGCTGAGCGCTGCCCTTGGTGCTGATGTGCGCTATATGCACGCGCGCGCCGAGCGTCTCGGCAAGCACGATATCCCTCGCGACCATCACTTCTTCGCTTGCGCGGGTAATGCCCTTGAGCCCCGTCAGAGTCGAGATATATCCCTCGTTCATCACTCCGTCGTTGACGAGCGACAAGTCCTCGCAATGGCTGATGACGGGCATATTCAGTCCTCCCGCGTACTCGAGCGCGATCCTCATCAGCTGAGCGCTCTCGACGGGTCTGCCGTCGTCCGAAAACGCGACCGCGCCCGCCTCTTTGAGTTTGCCCATTTCGGTGATCGTCTCTCCCTTTTCGCCCACGCTTACCGCGGCGATCGGATAGACTTTGACGAGACCGACCTCTTTTGCCCTGTCTTTTATATATCTGACGATATACTTGTTGTCGGTGACCGGCTTGGTATTGGGCATACAGCATACCGCGGAAAAACCGCCCGCGACAGCCGCCTTCGAGCCGCTCTCTATGTCCTCTTTGTACTCAAAGCCCGGCTCGCGCAGATGAACGTGCATATCCACGAACGCGGGGAGCGCGGTCAGACCGTCGGCGTCTATAACGTCGCAACCGTCAGCCTTTATGCCTGCGGCTATCTTTTCTATCCTGTCTCCGTCTGTCAGTATATCCTTTTTCTCTCCTCTGACGAGAACAGACTTTATAAGCAGTTTTTTCATATCAGTCCTCCAGTATCCATTTGAGAAGCGCCATTCTCGTCGCCAAGCCGTTGGTGACCTGTACGTCCTTATAACAGCACTCGTCCTCGCAGAGCGCATAAGAAAACTCCACGCCTCTGTTGACGGGGCCGGGGTGCATCGCGATCGCTCCCTTGTTGGCGAGCTTCATTCTTTCGGGATTGACGCCGAAGAAGCGCGCGTATTCGCCGTAGCTGGGGAAAAGCCCTTTCTGCTGACGTTCGAGTTGTATTCTCAATCCCATGATCACGTCGCTGCCTCTGAACGCGTCCTCGATCGACGTGCAGACCTCGCAACCCAGTCTTTCCGCTGCGACGGGGATCATCGTGGGCGGACCGTATACCCTGACTTTCGCGCCCATGGTCGTCAACGAAACTATATTGCTTCTCGCGACGCGGCTGTGCTTGACGTCGCCTATGATCGTGACGGTGAGACCTTCCACTCTGCCGAATTTCTCGCGTATCGTGAACAGGTCGAGAAGCGCCTGCGTAGGGTGCGCGTGCAACCCGTCGCCCGCATTGATGACGCTGCATTTCACGTTGTCGGCGAGGTACTTGGGAGCGCCGCTCGCCGAGTGGCGTATGACGATGACGTCCGTGCCCATAGCCTCGATGGTCCTGCCCGTGTCGAGTATGCTCTCGCCTTTCTGCACGCTCGAGGTCGAAACGTCTACGACGGTAACGGTTGCGCCCAGATACTTTGCCGCATCCTCGAAAGAACAACGCGTCCTCGTGCTGTTTTCGTAGAACAAAGTCGCCACAGTCTTGCCCTTGAGGATATCGCGGCTCTTGTCGCCCGACAACACGATCTTTTTCATCCCGACCGCATCGTCCATCAGCTTTGTCAGCGTGTCGGCGCTTACGCCCTGCATACACAAGAAGTCTCTTTTCATCTTTCCTCCGAAAAGTATAAAATTCATTATCCTGTTAATTTTATCATATATGCGCGCAAAAATAAAGGCATTGAACGAATTACTTTGAAAAAATCGCACGCGCGCGACGTGCGCGCCTGCTTTTGCGCGATCGAGGAATATCTCAGTCCTCGCGCACATCTTTGCATCTCGGACTGAAATTTCCGTAAAAAAAGAATAAACGCGGTCAGAAGACCGCGTTTATCTCAAATATCCGATCTTTTGTGTGACGGATTACTCCTCGCTGATGACTTCAACGGGGCAACCTGCCGCGCAAGTGCCGCAGCTGATGCAGGTGTCTGCGTCGATAACGTACTTGTCGTCACCCTCGCTGATCGCCTCTACGGGGCAGTTAGCCGCGCAGTTGCCGCACTTAATGCATCCATCTCCGATAACGTATGCCATGTTCTTAAATCTCCTTTTTAGATTTTGTGATTTGATTATACCACACGCCCCCAAGGTTGTAAACCTTTTTAAAAAAATCGGAGCGCGTTTTTGGTTAGTGGTGTCTAACTCGTTTTATTCCGCAACGTGACGTCCGATCAGCCTCATCGCGTCATTCTTCCAGCTTTTTCAGCTCTTTTTCGTACTGTTCCTCTTCTTTGTTCGGTCTCTGCTTCTGCGGTGCGCCGACGACCTCGAATTCTCCGACCTCGAAATACTCGTTGATCACTCCGTCCTCGTTCTGGATAGCGACCTTTATCCTGCGCTTGAGCATATCCGTCTCCTCGACCCTGCCCGTGCCTTTTGCGGTCGAAACGGTGCTGCCTACCTTGGGCAACAGCTTCGCCGTCTCGGCATAATAGTCGTTCTCATACCTGAGACAGCACATCAGCTTGCCGCACATACCGCTGACTTTGGTCGGATTGAGCGATATGTTCTGGTTTTTCGCCATTTTCACGGTCACTTTTTCATAATCCGCGAGGTGCGTTATGCAGCAACAAGGTCTGCCGCACATCGCGAGCGCGCCTCTCATCTTTATATCGTCGCGTTCGTATATCTGCCTGAGTTCTATCCTCATGTGCATAACGCTCGCAATGTCCTTGACGAGTTCTCTGAAATCGACTCTGCCGTCTGCGGTAAAGCTGAACACGATCTTGGAACGGTCAAACGTGTATTCCGCGTCGACGAGCTTCATCTTGAGTCCGTGCTTGGCTATCTTCTTGTTGCACAGCTCCATAGCCTGCGCCTTCATGTCGATATTCTCCTGCGCCCTCTTGTCGTCCTCGGGCGTAGCCTTGCGTATCACGGGTTTGAGCTGACCCTTTATCGCGTCGTCGGGCACCGTCCTGTTGGGCGCGACGACCTTGCCGTATTCCTGTCCTCTCACCGTCTCGACGATCGCGTTGTCCCCCGCCTCGAAGCGTATACCCTTGGGATCGAAATAATACGTCTTGGGATTGGACGGAAATTTTATTTCCACTATTTCCGGCATAGATATTTTACCTCCAATATTCCTATGAACAGAGCGTCGGCAATAGATTGCGGATTGCAATTGCTTTCACTCATTTTCTTGCATTTTGTTATCAGTTCGAGTATGTTGACGAGCATGGGATAGTCATAATCCTCTTGCAGGCTCTCTATCTCCTCGAAGCCCTTTTCTACCGCGCCTCTCTTAGCGGCGAGCGCCAGCCTGAATACGGTCTCGGCAATGTCGAGATACCCGTCTAAATTATTCTTGTCGACATTAAGTCTCGACAGTTGCGCGTCGAGCTTTTTCGTAGACGTAAGATTGCGGATAACAGACACCAGCAGGGAAAATCTGTTGCCGAACTCGTCGTCGGAAAACAGTTTTTTCGCGCGCGTAAGATTGCCGAATCCGCATACCGAAGCGCGTGCCGCCGCAAGCGAAGTTTCCTCGTCCGGCTCCTCTGTATTCTCTGTCAGAACGCCGTATATCTGCGCCGCAGTGAACCCCTCGGCATACAGTTTCTTGCAACGCGACAGAATGGTCGGAAGCACAGCCGTCTGCTGGCTCGCTCCGAGTATGAACACGACGTCCTCGGGAGGCTCCTCGAGTGTCTTGAGGAATTTGTTCTGCGCCTTTTCGTTCATCCCCTGCATATTGGCGATGACGTACGCTTTTTTATCGCCGTCAAAGCCCGTGAAATAGCTGTCCTCGATCAGTTGCGAAACGTCGTCGACGGATATCTTGTCGCTTTCGTTTATCTTCAGAGCCACATAAGCGCCGTCGTTTATCTTCTCGCATACGTCGCAGGCGTCGCACCCTCCGTTGGGACACAGTGCGACTTTTGCCGCCAGGCGGCACAATCCTTTTCTCGCGATATCGTCGTCGGACAGAATAAGATAACAATGGCTGAGCGCGCCCTTTTTCTTGTCCTCGGTCACCGTCAGATAAGGAGAAGTCGATCTGAGAAGTCTTTCCGTCGTAGTCATCTGACCCTCGTCCTCGCGCGTATCACGGCGATCACATCCTCCCACACACCGTCCGCGTCCTTGGACGCGTCTATGCAGACTATTCTCTGCGGATACATCGAAGCTACCTCTTTGTATCCCGCATACACCTTTTCGTGGAACTCTATGCTCTGACTCTCGAGGCGGTCGTTCTTATCCGCTCCGCCCTTTCTCGCAAACGCCTTTCTCGGCGGCATATCGAGAAAAATCGTAAGGTCGGGAACAATATCGCCGCAGGTCAGCCTGTTGAGTGCGTCTATAAAATCCGTGCCCAGTCCTCTCGCCGCGCCCTGATAGGCGAACGTCGAGTCGGTAAACCTGTCGCAGACTACGGTCGTACCGTCCTCGAGCGCGGGAGCGACGACCTCTCCGAGCAACTGTGCGCGCGCCGCCGAATATAACAGCGCCTCGCATTTGCCGTTCATCTTGTCGTTCTCCTTGCTGAGAATCATGGCTCTTATCTTTTCCGAAATCGCGGTCCCGCCCGGCTCTCTCAGGAAAAGCGCCTTTTGCCCGCTCTCGTCGAGATAGCGGCGAAGTCTGTCCACCTGAGTCGTCTTGCCGACGCCCTCGCAACCTTCAAAAGTAATGAAACTTCCTTTCATATTTCCTCTTTACGCCGTGCGCGTAATATTATTGTAACACAACGGCTTTGCCGTTTACAAGTCCAAACGTGCAACCCGTGTTTTTTGCAAGCATCGCGACGTCGTCTGCGGTGAATATCTCTCCGCGCCCGATAAAAGGTACACCGGGCGGATAAAACCCGACCTCGTTCATGCACACTCTGCCTTCGCATTCCGATACGGGCACGAACCCCACTCTGCCCGACGCCGAGGTCTTTTCTCTGCATGCAGGCATTGCAAATGCGGGCAGCGGCGCGGGCGTATATCCCGAAAGAGCCTGCGCGAGCAAAGGCAGAAAAACACAGTTGTCGCGAGTGAGTATGAATATCAGTTTGTCGCCAATTGCCGCCTCTGCGTATATACCTTTTGACACAAGATACGAGCAAGCCTGCGCAGCGTCGCGCCCCTCAAGCCTCAGCACAAGCCTCGAGAAGTCGTCGCTCTTTTCGACCGCGTACTCATTCCTCGCGGTCGCTTCGAACATCTTTCTCGCCTCGAGTATATCGGCATATATCTTCTCCCCGTCTCTTTCGTACAGCGCGCGGCACCTGTCTGCGCTCGCCATAACGAGATAAGACGGCGAAGTCGTATGCCACAATTGTCTGAAATAGACAGCCTCGTCGTACAGCGCGTCGTCCGCCAAGTTGAGAAAAGCCGCGCCCGTATACGCGCACATCGTCTTATGCAGACTGCAGAACGATATATCCGCTCTCCCCGCCGCCGCATTCGGCAACAGCGGACTATACGCGAAATGCGCGCCGTGCGCCGCGTCAGTCACGGTAAGTATTCCCTTTTTTTTGCACAATCCGATCAATTCGTCATCTTTGACTACGTTGCCGAAATAATCGGGCGAAGTATAAAAAACCGAGGACACGTTGCGGCTTTCAGAGGTCTTTTGCACAAAATCCTCCGCGCTTTCATAGCCGATCGGCTCTATCCCGAGGAGCGCGCAACCGCCGAAAAAACTCCTGTGCATATCGCCTATATATCCGACTGCGCCTCTCTCCTTGGCGACAGACAGCGCTATATGCATGCAAACCGTGCTTCCCTCGGTGACGAACAACGTCTTTGCACAACCCTGCGCCTTTGCCGCAAGCCTTTCCGCTTCGAGGATAACTCCCGTCGGACATGAGAGATTGTCAAGCCCTTCCACTTCTGTAAAATCGTAAGGCGCGCCCGCAAGCACTCCTCCGTCCGACGCTCCCGAGTGTCCGGGCATGCAAAAGCGCGCCGTCGCTCCCGAGGCGGCTCGTACTGCGTTGTAAAGAGGTGCATTGAGTTCTTCCATTCTTCAAAAAAAGCAGCCTTGCGACTGCTTTCTCCTTTTATTGTTGTTTTTCGATGGGTTTCATCGTCGGGAACAAAAGCACGTCGCGTATGCTCGCCGAATCGGTGAACAGCATGACCATGCGGTCGATACCTATGCCGAGGCCGCCTGTCGGGGGCATACCGTACATGAGCGCGGTGACGTAATCTTCGTCCATCATCTGCGCTTCTTCGTCGCCCTTTTCTCTCTGTTTCACCTGAGCCATGAATCTCTCTTTCTGATCTATCGGATCGTTAAGCTCGCTGAACGCGTTGCCGAATTCTTTGGCTGTAATGAAAAACTCGAATCTCTCCGTCATTCTCTTGTCTGCAGGCTTTCTCTTGGCGAGAGGCGACACGTCTACGGGATAATCGTATACGAACGTGGGCTGGATGAGCTTGTCCTCCACTTTCTGATCGAAGCACTCGTAGAGAAGTTTGCCCCAGGTGATGTCGTCTGCAAACTCCACGCCCGCCTTCTTAGCTTGCGCCTTGAGAGTCTGCATATCCTCGGTCGCTTCAAAGTCTATGCCGACGTATTCCCTGACCGCGTCTATCATGGTTATTCTCTTCCACGGAGAAGTGAGATCTATCTCCTCGCCCTGATATACGATCTTTCTCGAGCCTATCACGGTGTCCGCGACGTGACCGAAAATCTTTTCTGTCAGATCCATCATGCCGTGAAAATCGGTGTATGCCTGATACATCTCTATCATCGTGAACTCGGGATTGTGACGCGTATCCATTCCCTCGTTGCGGAACATCCTGCCCAGCTCGTAAACCTTCTCGAAGCCGCCGACGATAAGTCTCTTGAGATATAGCTCGGGCGCGATACGCATATACATATCGATATCGAGAGTGTTGTGGTGCGTGATAAACGGACGAGCCGACGCGCCTCCCGCGATAGTGTTGAGAATGGGCGTTTCCACCTCGAGGAACCCCTGCGCGTCAAGGAAAGCGCGCACTGCGCTTATGATGCGGCTTCTCGTCACGAAAGTCTTTTTAACTTCGGGATTGGCGATAAGGTCTACGTATCTCTGACGGTATCTGAGATCGGTATCTTTCAAACCGTGATATTTTTCGGGCAGCGGCAAAAGCGATTTGCTGAGGAGTTCCACGCTAGTGCAATGCACGGATATCTCTCCCATCCTCGTCGTGAATACCACGCCTTTTACGCCTATTATGTCGCCTATGTCCGTCTTTTTGAACGCGGCGTAATTTTCCTCTCCCAGATCGTCGCGGCAGACGTAGAGCTGAATGCTGCCCGTAGCGTCGAGAAGGTGCGCAAAGCTCGCTTTGCCCATTATTCTCTTGGAGACCATTCTGCCGGCGAGGGAAACCTCTTTGCCCTCGTAAGCGGCATACTCGTCCTTGACCGTCTGCGCATAAGCGTCTTTGTCGTATCTGACGATCTCGTAGGGGTTCTTTCCATCTTCGACGAGTTTGTCCAGTTTGTCGCGTCTGACCTGTATTACTTCGGCTGTGTTCTGTTCTCTTTCTTCCATAAAATCCTTTTACTTGACGTCTATTATCTTTACCTCATAGCTGTCGCCCGCATTGTCCTTTACAGAAACCGTTTCTCCTTTCTTTCTGCCGAGCAAAGCGACCGCGAGAGGACTTTCGTTGCTTATGAGACCTTCGTTGATGTTCGCCTCGGTAGAGCCGACGATGCGGTAGACGAGATTTTCGTCCATGTCTATATCGTGAATCGTAACAGTGCTTCCTATGATTATTTTGCTGCCCTTGGACTTGGTATCCTCGATAACGACCGCGTTTTCGATCTGTTCTTCAAGGTTGCGAATCTCCGCCTCGATGATGCCCTGATCTTCTTTTGCGGCATCGTATTCCGCATTCTCGGACAAGTCGCCGTATTCTCTCGCCTGCTTGATCCTCTCCGACGCCTCGGGTCTTCTGACCGTCTTGAGATAGTCGAGTTTTTCCTGAAGTTCCGCAAGCCCTTCGGCTGTGACGTAAAATTCTTTTGCCATTTATAATCTCCTCCTCATATAGAGAATGTTCTCGTTATTTCTTGTTTTTCATCCTGTAACTAAGGACGTAAAGACTCTCGCTCATCGCTATGTTTTCCACGGCAACATCGTCGGGCAGATCGAGATCTATCGGAGCGAAATTCCATATACTCTTGATGCCCAGCGCCACCAGCCTGTCGGCTATATCCGCTGCAACGCCTTTCTGCGTGGCAATGACCGCGATGTCGCACCCCTTTTCTTTGACGTAATCCGCAAGCGTTTCCATGCTGTAAACGGGAATGCCGCCTATCTCCTTGTCTCTGACTTCGATGTCGAAAAGAGCGCGGACGGTAAACCCTGCGCCCGAAAAATTCTTGTATCCCGCAAGCGCTCTGCCTATGTTGCCCGCGCCGACGATGATCATATCGTATTTTCTGTCGAGACCGAGTATTTCTGCCAGTTTTTGTTTCAGATTGGCGACGTCATAACCGTAACCGTGCTGTCCGAATCCTCCGAAATTGCAGAAATCCTGCCTGACCTGCGACGCCGTTACCCCCAGTAGTTGAGCGAGTCTGCCGGAAGACACTTTCGTAACGCCTTCCTGTTCCAGATGCTCCAGATAACGGTAATATCGGGGCAAACGCTTGACGACAGCCTCGGAAATGACTTTGTTTCCCATAACCGTTCCTCCCCTGCTTAGAGTATAAACATACTATATTTTATATAACAAAACGACACTTGTCAATTATTTTTCAAAATAATGTATTTGACAAACCTGCCCCCTTCGGGTAAAATTATTGCGTTATGAAGATATGGGCAAAAACCGTCTCGGGAGACAGGATACTCCGCGGGATCATATACGAAAGCCCGCTGCCTATGAAGTACGACAATTACTGCCTCTGGGTCGCGGAAATATGCAGGACGCTCGACTTGTCGACGCCCGTGATACTCCCCGCCCATTACAAAAACTTCGCCCTTTTTCACAATACCCGCTTCAGACAGGACGACTTTGTGGACGACCTCGGCGCGGATATGCTGGTCATCGAGGACTGCAGAGAGTGACCCCCTCGGGTCGCTTTTTTATTGTGCGTAGAAATATTTTGCCACAAGATCGCGCGCAGCGTCGTAGTCTTCAAAGACATAAAATCCTTCTTTAGCGCCGCTCTTGATATCCACCTTTCTCAATTCCTTGCCCAGATCGTAAGAAATATACCCGTCCTTGTACGATATATAAATTCTCAGCCTGTAGTCGTAGGTATCGTCGGGATAAGCTCCGTCATCTTTATAGACCGCAAGTTGTCCCAGTTCATCCATAAAATTCCGCAAGGTGTCGCCCTCGAGAGTCTTTATGGTGCCGCCGCTGTTGACAAGCTCTATCTTCTCAACGACGTCTGGTCCTATGTTGCTGATCTTCCAGAAACCGCTGCCCGAAGAACACGCCGTCGCTCCGACCAGCAAAAGCACCGAACAAATTGCTACAAAAAATATCAAAATCTTCTTTTTCATTTCAGATCCCTCTTTTCAAAACTGATATAATTCACAGCCGTCATCACCGCAAACCATACTGCGGTGACTGCAAGCATCGAGTATATACTCATACCGTTTATCGGCGCGCCCTGCGGAGTAAGCGCTCCCGCCCAACCCATATTGGTAAACAGACCGACAAAAGGAATATAAGTATCGTAAAGGAACGCCGCGACCGTATCTGCAAACAGATAAAGCACGAGCGGTATCACGAGTGCGCCCGTGCCGCCGGTCAGACTGCCGCAGAAAATCGTAAACTGCACAGTCAGCTCCGTCATTGCGGCAAAGAACAGTAACAATATAAAAATTGCCGCGTATGGGTTGATTACAGCCACATTCTGATATGCATCCACAAGCACTACGTCGCGCGAAATGCCGTCAAAGAACAGCGCTCCGACTATCATGAATACCACCGTAAGAACTATGCCGAGAGTCATGCTCGCGGTAAACACCGCACCGTGTTTTGCGGTCAGAAGCGTGCTTCTTTTTATCGGTCTCGTAAGCTGCATTCTCATAGTGCCGTCCTCTGTCTCTCCGGCGACGACGCGCGCCGCAAGGACTATCGACATTATCGTCGAAAACCCGAAGATGATCTGCATCATCATTGACGCATAATCGTCGGGGCTCATTTTCAGAGAGCCTATGGATCCGAACGTGTTCAGCTTGCTTATGTCCAGACCGTGCTCGTCGCAATACTCGCATATCGCTATCATGTTCTTCAGATAGGTCTCGGTCGTATCCGACGGTTTGCGTTCTATCGTACCGTCCGCGACCTGCGCCAGATATTCGTCGAGCTGCGCCCTGTATATCTCTGCGAGTTGCGCCGCAGAAGCACCGTAATCGGAGCCGCCGACTGCGCTTTCGTCCATACCTTCGATAAGGTTTCCTATCGTCCTGAAAGATGCCGTTACCAGTATGCAGAGCAAGAGTATTATAACCGCGAAAATCCAGAATGCGCGAGCGGAAAATATTTTTTTGCATTCCAGCGAATATGCCGTTGCCAATCCTTTCATTTCGTAAGCTCCTTATACATTTCCTCGAGCGTGCGCGTCTTGACGCTGAAACTGACGACGGAAATGCCGTTTTCTATCAGCGTTTTGTTGATATCCGCCGTATTGCCGCCTTTTACCTCAACGTAAAGCACTGTGCCCTGCACTTTTGTGCGGAAACCGAATTTTTCCGTCACGAGAGCAGCAGCGCGGTTGGGCTCGTCGCAGATCACGGATAGCACCGCAACGTCGCCGAGACCTCTCTCTATCTCTGCTCTTGTCTTTACGGCAACGACTTTTCCTTTGGCGATGAACGCGACTCTGTCACACAGCGTCTGCATCTCTCCGAGTATGTGCGAAGAAAACAGTACTGTCGTGCCGTATTCGTTCCTGAGTCTCAAGATCAGATCGCGGATCTGGGCAATGCCGTCCGGATCAAGCCCGTTGATAGGCTCGTCGAGTATAAGCAGAGAGGGTTTGTGCATGATCGCCTGCGCAAGTCCCAGCCGCTGTCTCATTCCCATAGAATAGGTGCCCACGCGGGAATTAATCCTCTTTGTCAACCCCACAAGTTCTACGATGTCTTTCAGTCTCTGTTCGGGCAATCCGCCCTGAAGGTCTGCAAGATAGCACAGATTCCACCAGCCGCTGCGTTTGTTGAAAAACACGGGAGTCTCTATCTGCGCGCCTACCTGCGACATAAATCCGACCTTGTCCGTCTTCAGATCTATACCGTCCAGCGAAACGCTTCCCTTGTCCGGCACGACGATGCCCGTAACTACCTTGATAAGCGTGGACTTGCCCGCGCCGTTGGGACCGAGCAACCCGAAAATCTCTCCTCTGTTCACCGTCAGCGACACGTCGTCGAGCGCGGTTATCCCGTTACCCTTGCCTGTCCAACGCGCAATGCCTTTTCTGAAAACCTTGCTTACTCCTCGGATACAGAGATAGGGATTCGCGTCTGTTGACGGGTTTTTCGCGTCGGCTACGGAAAAGCTCTCTGAAAAATCCTGCATATACTCTCCTTATATTCTTGCACGCGTAATTGCTATTTTATGCGACAGCTTTATTTTTTTGCCGCGACAATTGCAAAACGCGCGCGGATATGTTATCATAGTTTTTACCATATCAGTTTAGCATAATTATATTCTTTTTTCAATAGAGAATTGCATTTTGTGCGGGGAGGGAAAATGGGTCTTTGCCGTATGTCGGAAGAAGCGGTCGCCAAGGGTTGTACCTTGCTCGACAACAAATTCGTCACCGACTATATGTCGGAAGCGGACGAAATCCAGCTCAAAGTCTACCTTTTCGGGCTTTATCAGTGTTTCAATCCCGTCGTCGCGGACAACACCGTCGCGCATTTCTGCAACGCTCTCTCTATCACCGAAGAACAGCTTGCTTCCGCTTTCGATTACTGGAAAAAAGAAGGGCTTGTCACCGTCCTTTCCGTCTCTCCTCTCGAGGTACGCTACAACTACGTCAAGGGCACAGAGGAAAAGATGAGGTACTACAAACCCTCAAAGTATGCCGAATTCAACGCTCAGCTTCAGGACATATTCCCCGGGCGAGAGCTTAGTGAAGCAGATTATCTCAGGTACTACGATTTTATCGAGAGCACGCGTCTGCCGCAGGAAGTCCTGCTTATGGCCGCGCGGTACTGCGTCAACTACAAAGGCTTCGACGTGCGCGAAAAATACGTGCTTACCGTAGCGCGCAGCTGGTACGACAGCGGCGTCCGCACCGTTCAGGACGCAGAAGAAATGATCTCTCAGCACGAAGCGAGCACCGAAGCCATGAGAATGATAGCCAAAGAACTGGGCAAAAAATCCCCCGTCGATATCGAGGACAAGCAGCTTTATATCAAATGGACGCAAAGCTGGGGCTTTGACCTCTCGGGCATACTCTTTGCCGCAAAACAATGCAAAAAACGCGGCGGCACGGAAAGACTTGACAAGATCCTCGACGAGTATTTTTCCCGCAACTGCCTGACCGTCGCGGATATGAAGGCGTACAGCGACGAAAAACAGAGCCTGTACGATCTCGCGAAAGAAGTCACACGCATAATCGGCGTCAGGTACGAAAATCTTGACACAGTCATCAGTCATTACATCAGCGTGTGGATATCGCAAGGGTTTGACAAGGACGCAATAATACTCGTCGCGGAATACAGCTTTGAAAACAACATACGCTCGCTCAACGGCATGAACGCCGCGATCTCGCGTTTCTACAAACAGGGCTGCGTATCCGTAGAGGCAATAAACGAATATCTCGGTCAGCTCGCCGCCCGCGAAAAGAAGATAAAAGCCGTGCTTGAAGCAACGGCAAGCAGCCGTATGGTCACGCAGAACGACCGCGACGCTTATACGCTGTGGTCGGACTGGGGCTTCGAGGACGAAGCGATACTTTTCTGCGCCTCTCTCGCGCAGGGTAAACCGCAGGCTACGGGTTACATCACGAAACTTCTGACGCGTTGCAAAGAAGCAAAGGCTTTTACCGTCGAGGAAATGAAAAAACTCCTCTCCGACCAGCCGACTTCTCAGGAAAAGGACAGACCCGCAGGAAAACTCGAACGCCGCTATACCCGCGAGGAGATAGGCTCTATCTTCGGCGATCTGCAGAATTACGACGATATAGAGGTGTGACATGAGATATCCCAAGCGATACACGAGGATAATTTCCGCACGCTACGCCGCGCTCAGAGAAAGAGAAGAACGCGACCGAGACGCGCGTTGCGCCGCCGCGCGCAAAGATCCCGATTTCTCAGCCGCGGAAAAAGCTCTGACGGAATCATCATTGCAATACGCCCGCGCAAAAGCCTCGGGACAGGAATGCGGCGATCTGAAAAAGACTTACGACGACGCGAAAGCCGCGCTGGATAAAATATGTGCAGACAAAGGATACGACCTTTCCCTGCACTTGCGTTGCGACAAGTGCGGCGACACGGGATTCGTCGGAGAAAAACTCTGCACCTGCGCCCTCCCGCTCTATCAGGCGCTTCTGAGAGAGGATGGCGCCGCCAAGAATATCCCCGCGTTTACTTTTGCCGACAACCGCGTCGCGGAGACCGACTGCGCCCAGAGCCGCGCGCTCACCGTGCTGTACGACAAGATGAAAGAGTTCTGCGACCGCTTCTACGAAACGAGAATCAACTTCATACTCCTCACGGGACAATCGGGCGTAGGCAAGACTTCTCTCGCATACGCGATAGCCAACGAACTTACCGCGAAAAACGTATCGGTATGCTTTCTGACCGCATTTGAATTCAACGATCTTATGTTGCGCTACCACAGAGCTGACGTATCGAAAAGAAGTCATTATATGGAATTCATACTCGACTGCGAAATGCTTTTCATCGACGATCTCGGCACGGAACCCATGCTGAGAAGCGTGACCAAAGAGTACCTGTACAACGTCATCGACGCGCGCATACTCAACGGCAAAAAGACGATGGTCACTTCCAATCTCAACCTCGAAGAACTCATGGTCCGCTACGGCGAGCGCACGGTATCGAGAATGACGAACAAACGTTACTCCCTTACGAGAGAACTGCTGGGAGACGACCTGAGAAAATTCGTATTCTGATTTTTCCTGCCCGTGTTTATAAAAAGCAAAACTCCCTTTTATTTCAAGGGAGTTTTTCGTTGTTTTGCATCTTGCGACGTTGCCGCGCAGGGCGCTTTGACAGCACCGCAAAACAATCCTTAGCAAAGCCGCGTAAACTACACCGGAGCGCTTTGACCGTCAGACCGTCTTTTTTTATATTATACCCGTATTTCTCTGCCAACAGTCGGCAATTTATACCGCCTACTGATATTAAATGCCCTTATATTTACGTGCCGCATTGACAGAGACCCTGTCCGATTATATAATTGCTTTGAGGAGTGACGTTATGGAAATACACGATTTTATCAGACAGAGAAGAAAAGAGCTGGGCAAGACCCAGCAGGACATCGCCTCGGAATGCAACATATCCTTTCAATCCGTGGGCAAGTGGGAACGCGGGGACAGCTTCCCGGGCGCCGACAAAATGCCTGCCCTATCGCGCGCGCTTCAAGTAAGCGTCAGCGTACTTATCACGGGCGAGGACGACGGCGCGCCTCCTCTTTCTTCGGATTTCGACGCGAGCCGTTTCTCGGCTTTTCTCGCCTCTTTGCGCACAAGGTGCAAACTCACTCAGAGCGAAGTGGCAAAACAGCTCTATGTAAACCAGAGCACGGTCGCAAAATGGGAAAACGCAAAACTTCTCCCCGACGCCGCAATGCTCAAAGATCTCTGCGTGCTTTACTCGGTCACGCCGACCGAACTGTTTTCTCTGAAAGCAGACCTGACGCTGCCCGTGACGGCGCATCCTGTCGGAGACGCGAAGTCTGCAAGGATATGGCGTCTTTTAAAGCGCTGGAAGCTGGCGACCGCGATCGCCACCTGTCTTCTCGTCGCGTTCATCGTGCTGAGTACGGTCACTCTCACTCAGAACTCCTCCCTTCTCGACTACAAAAGCAAATACGAAACGACCGTCTCCGAGAATAAAGACATGATCGAAAAATACAATGCGGTCACCGAACAATACAACGAAGTAACAGAAAAATACGAGTCGCTGGTAAAAGAGACCAACACCGTCTATACGCTTACCCTTATCGACGACTTTGCCGACGAAAAAACCGCAACGAGCGAAGTCGCCAACAAGGATTATTTCGCTCTGCCCTCTCCCGTGAAAGAGGACTACGTCTTTATGGGCTGGAACACCGCCGCGGACGGATCGGGAGACTATCTTTCGGGACAGATACAGATCACTTCGGACGCGACAGTATACGCGATATGGCAGGCGGTATGGCTCGACGAGCGCGTTTACGGTGAGAACGCGGTAGAAATAAACGATCTTTTTATGAAGATAGAAGCCGACTTTGACAAGCTGTTCGGCTATTTCGCTTATTTCCGCTCTTACTTCAGCAATCCGTATGACGAATTTTCGTTGAGTCAGCAATTCGATACCGCCGCTTCGATATACGGGTGCTTCGACACGGTCAATACGTGCATAGACCAAGACTTCGTGCGTTATTATCCTCTGTATATATGCTCCTATCTCGACGAGGCGCGAGAGATCGCAAAAACCGCGGGGCTCGAAGAACTCGCGACCGCGCTTTCCGAAGCGTCTG
>CALWKV010000067.1 GCA_944381355.1 uncultured Christensenellaceae bacterium
ATGAATTTTTGCGTGTTATTTAAAAATTTTTTATATTATTTTCCAATGCAATTGCGGCGGCGCTATTGCTTTTATTTTCGAAAAAGGATATAATAATCGCAAGGTCAGAAAAGGAGACGGCAATGGACAATTTCGTAGAGATGTTGAAGAGCATAGGTTCATGGGCGATCACCGAGGGCATCAAAGTGCTTGTCGGCGTGATTTTGCTGTTTATCCTCTTCAAAATCACCAACTTCTTTACCAGAAGATTTGACAAGTTGCTCAATCGCAAAATGATCGAGCCGACGATCGTCAGAGTAGTGGTCCCCACTACGAGAAGAGTTGTTAAATTCGTGCTTGTGCTGATTTTTCTCGATTATCTCGGCATACAGACGGCAAGCATTACCGCTGCCATCGCGAGCGCAGGCGTAGCGATAGGTCTTGCGTTGCAGGGCTCGCTGTCCAACCTTGCCGGAGGCATAGTCATACTCGTTATGCACCCGTACAAGGTGGGCGATTACGTCCAATGCGACGGTTATGAGGGTACGGTGACGGATATAAAACTCTTTTACACTTATCTCAAGACGGGCGACAACAAAGTCGTTGTTATGCCCAACGGCAAGGTTTCGAACGAGCATATCGTCAACGTCAATCAGAACGAGACGAGACGTCAGGATCTCGTGTTCTCTATTTCGTATAACGACGATTTTGAAAAAGCAAAGCAGATCATTCTCGATTGCATAAAAGAGATGGATTATGTGTTGGAAGATCCCGCGCCGTTCGTAAATATTAACGAACACGCGTCGAGCAGTATAAACATACTGGCGCGTTTCTGGGTGCCGACAGACAAGTACTGGGACTCCAAATGGTTTATGCTCGAGAGAGTGAAAAGGGCGTTCGACGAGAACAATATCGAGATCCCTTATCCGCAGCTCGACGTTCATTCAAAATAACGATTCAATTGGAATAAAACAAAAAAAACGGCAGTTTTGCCGTTTTTTTTGTTTTCTGCTTTGTCGGGAAGAATTTATACTACCCACAGTACTTTGTTGAACAATATTATCGTAATAATGTCTACAATCCAGAAAATCACAGGGCAGAAGATCAACATCAATATTGCAAGCAAAGTTGCGATAAAACTCTTTTTTGCGACGCTGCGAATAAGTCTGTAAATTGCCCAGATAATGTCAAGTACGGGCAAAGCCAGAATTATTTTGACGATTCTGGGCAAAGAGTCAAAGCCTTTAACTATTGCGTTCATAATTCACCTCCGATCTTGTTATTACCATTATACACCGTTATTATTACCATTTCAAGAGGGCATTGAAAAACGTTCCCGCCTTTACCGACGGGAACGTGCAGGTTACTTTATCCTTATCGCGTGCAGGAGCGCTCGTTTTGCTGCAATATTGATTGCAAAATTCGGGTACGATGCTGCGTTGGGAAATTCTATTGCGAGATCGACTTTGTCTCCCGCGTTAAGATTGACGAAAATACTGTTCTGGAAATCTTTGGGATATGCCGTATCTCCTGCGGAAATAAACGACGCGCTCTGATACGCACCGTTTACCGCGCTGTGTTCTACAGCTACGTTGTTGACTCTGACGTAAGGTTTGACTTCGCCGCTTCCTTTGCTCGTAGCGTTGACTGAATAGAAGACTCTGTATGTGCCCGTATTGGTCACGTTGAGTTTACTCCCGCTCGCAGTCATCGTGCTTACGGGCATCGCCGCGTCCAAAGTAATACCGACGGGCGATGACGACGAAGAAGGCTTTATTTGCTGGGGCGTTGAGTTATACAGCCCGGCATATTCGCTCATGGGTTTTCCGTCTGCACCTGTTGCGCCTGTGCATCCTGTCGCTCCCGTACTTCCTGTTGCGCCTGTTGCTCCCGTGGCGCCTGTAGCTCCTGCATCGCCTTTCGGCAAAACAAAGTCAAATACGGCAAACTGACTTGTTCCTGAGTTTGTTACGGTAGCAGGTGTGCCTGCGTCTCCTGTCGTAACTTTTCCTACGGCAAGAGTAGCTGCTGTTCCGTTGTCTCCACTGGCACCCGTTGCGCCTGTTGCACCTGTCGGACCTTGCGGTATGACAAAGTCGAGTATCGCTTTGTTAAGCGTGCCCGTATTGGTAACCGACGCGCTTGTGCCGGGGTCACCTGTGGTGACGTTGCCGACAGATATCGTCGCCGCCTGACCGTCTTCTCCTGTTGCACCTGTCGCGCCCGTTACGCCCGTTGCGCCTGTTGCGCCTGTAGGACCTGTTACGCCCGTTGCGCCTGTTGCACCTGTCGCGCCCGTTGCGCCTGTTACGCCCGTTGCGCCTGTTGCGCCCGTTGCGCCTGTTGCGCCTGTCGGACCTGTCGCGCCCGTCGCGCCTGTAGCTCCCGTAGGACCGCCTGCAGGACCTGTCGCACCTGTTGCGCCTGTCGCTCCCTTAATAGAGGAGAGAGGAAGGGCGGTAAGCATATAGTAAGGCGTTGGACAACGTCTGTTAAAACCATTGCTGATAAAATATCGCATAATTTTCTCCTTGTACTGCAAACAGCAGTCGATCATTATATGAAAACAATCGACATACCTGTGATTGAAGCAAGTTTTTGTTTTGTGGGACATTTACGATTAATGGATTGAAACTCAACGGTATATGTGATAAAATAAAATACGACGCAAGTCGCAGATTATATGCTGAGAGGGGATTATGAAAAGATTGCTTTCAATTATTTTAGCGATCGCAGTTTTGTTTTGTGTCGTATCATGCGAGGGAAAAACCGAAGGCGGAAAAAAGTCCGAGACGGTTATTGCCGTAAGCGAAAATATGACTTATGACGAAAGCGAGTGGACGGCGTATCTGGCTGAAAAAAAAGAGATATGCCTTGCAGAGAACGGGGAGTCCGATTATAAAATAGTTATTCCCGCAGATAAGTCTGAAATTTTTAAAGAGGACGCGGAATATCTGCGTGACGTTCTGTGCAGAATGACCGGCGGTACGGATACTTTTGAAGTCATCACGGACAATGTATTTTATGCAGGCAAATTCATTTCGCTCGGAGACACGGCTTATTCTTCATCGGTTATTGCCGAAGGAGTTGAGAACGACGGATTCGCGATCAAAATTTCAGGCGGAAATATCTTTATCAAATCCTCTCCGTACGTTGACGAGAATACCGCAAACGACGGCGTGATCAACGGCATCTATTCTTTTGCGGAAGATGTGCTCGGGTGCATGTTCGTAAGAAATGATTACGATTATGTGCCATATGCGCCAACGGTATATCTAGCCCCTCTCGATATTGTTGACAATCCCGATTTTGCCTGGCGGAGAATATATCAATACGAGGTTTCGCAGGACGACTGGAGCAAAAGGATAAAAAGCAACGGTACGGGCGAAAAATCGGATATCGGCAACGACGGCAATAAATATTGGGGCACATGGTGTCACAGTTCTTTCAAATTCGTTGCCCCTGATCTGTATTTTGAATCGCATCCGGAATATTATGCGTATATCGACGGTGAAAGGCGTATAGAATACAACGGTCAGGATACGCAGCTTTGCCTGACCAATCCCGATATTTATCCTATAATCGAAGCAAAACTCGAAGAATTTATCAATGAGTACCCGGACGCAAAATACTGGGATTTCAGCATAAACGACAACGCGCATTATTGTCAGTGCGATGAGTGCAACGAGTCTTATGAAAAATACGGCTCGAGAGCGGGAGCGCTGATAGAGATACTCAACAGACTTGCGGAGCGTTTTCCCGATAAATATATCAGCACTCTTGCGTATTTGTTCACCAAAGACGTGCCGGAAAGGATAGAATGCGCCGACAACGTGAACATAGTCATAGCACCTATTCAGACGTCGCAGCTTTATAGCAGTAAATACGGTGAAAATGATGCATCGGCACAGGCAAAAGAAATGATCGAGGGGTGGAGTGCCGTCTGCGACAATCTGTTCGTATGGGATTATGTCGTCGATTTCAAAAATCTGCTGATGCCTTTCCCCAATTTAGCTGTGCAGAAAGAGAATGTCGAGTTTTACAAAGAGAATAACGTGAAAAGCGTGTTCCATCAGGGGAGCAGAGAAAAGAAAGACGAGTTTGCCTGTCTGCGGAGTTATCTTCTTGCGAAACAACTCTGGGATACGGATACGGACGTCAACGCACTTCTTGGCAAATACGTCAGCGTTACTTACGGAGATGCGGCGCCTTACGTTGCCGAATATATCGACATAATGCACGACAGCGTCAGAGATGAGGCAACAGAACTCGACTTATACGATGCACCGCAGGCGCATTACGGCGATTATCTCAGCAATGAGAAAATAGCAGAATACATGAATCTTACCGAAATTGCGCTGAAAGCGACGGAGGGAGATGCCGAAAAGACGACTTTCGTCGAAGAAATCAGGATTAACGTGCTTTACGCAAAGATGTACGAAAACAGTTGGAACATAATGCAGAAAGAAGAAGCGTTTAAAGAATTTTGCGTTCTTGTAGAAAAACACGGCATAGAGAGACCTTTTGAGATTGCTCCGCCATATATGGACGAGTTTATCGCAGATACTTATCCCGACTATCTCAATTTGATCAGGCTGTATATTGCTTTGTGCATATTGGGAGCGGTCGCGGTTATCACGGCGGCGTGCGTTGTCGCGGTCGTCATAAAAAAACGTCGCAAGAAAGGCGCATTACGCAAGGAACAGAATGCATAACGGCGCACTGTCGGAAGATGTCTCATGTGGTCTCATGTGAGGCGAGAAAATAAATCTTAGATAAATTACAGGGGAAAAGACAATGATCGGAGCTATAGCAGGAGACGTTATAGGCAGCAGATACGAGTTCGTACAGGATTTTCGACGTCCTAAAAATTTTACGTTGTTCACGCCCGCTTGCAGACCGACCGATGACAGCTATATGACTTTAGCAGTTGCGAAAGCGCTCGTCGAGTCGGGCGGAGACAGAGACAAGCTCAAAGCCGTCGTGGTAGGGTGCATGAAAGAGGTGGCGCACGCACATCCCCGCACAGGTTGGGGAGCGAGATTCGCAAGATGGCTTTTTACCGAAGAAAAGTCAGAGCCGTACAACAGTTTCGGTAACGGTGCGGGCATGAGGATCAGCCCCGTCGGCTGGGTTGCGGAAAGCGAAGAAGAAGTCAAGGAGCTGTCGCAAATAGTCACCGAAGTTTCTCACAATCACCCCGAAGGGTTAAAGGGTGCAGAAGCCGTGGCTATGGCGGTTTTTCTTGCGAGAACGGGCAAGGATAAAACGGAGATAAGGGATAGGCTCGCAAAGTATTACCCAAGACTCAGAGACAAATATTTTACCATTGAGAATATTTATGAAAAATACGGTTATGACGAGATGGGTATGTGGGTCACGTGTCAGGGAAGCGTGCCGCAGGCGCTCGTAGCTTTTCTTGACGGCAAAGACTTTGAGGACTGCATTCGCAACGCCGTCTATATCGGAGGCGATTCTGATACGATAGGCGCGATGACAGGCTCTGTCGCAGAGGCATACTACGGCATACCCGATGATATAAAGGCAAAGGTTATGACTTATCTCACTGACGATCTTTTAAAAATTTACGAGGATTTTGAAAAAATAAAAAAGCCGAGAGTGACAGAAAAAAGATAATAATTGCAAAAAAACGTCAACTCGATTTTAAAATCGCTCTATATAAAAGCAGAAAAAGAAAGGAGTGTAGATATGAATCCGATATTTCTTGGTTTAAAACTTTCATAAAGTTGTCATATCAGCGGCGGAATAGTATATCCCGCCGCTTTTCCTCATAAAATACGGTATGTGGAAAAAGACGGTGACTATCGACAAGAAGTTCGCGAAAGAATACGACGCTCTGGTCAAAGAACTGGACAGGAACAAACTGGTCGTTTTCGCGGCGGAAGAAGGCAAAAGCAGGAGATATCTGTCGGTTGCGGCAAACGATCGCGAAGCTGAAGCGGCGGACGATTTCCTGTGCGCGAAAGTGGCGAAACTTCTGACTACATATTTCAAACACGCTTTTCTGACAGATAGGCTGGGTTTGAAAAAAGTCAATGCGGCGCAGGCTTGCCTTATGGCAGTGATGATATATTATGACTGCGAAGGCGATCGCGAAGAAATATTCGACGCGCTAAAAGGCCACGACGTTATAAGCGTTGACGGCGTCTACAACTTCGCGATGAGAGAGATAAAGAGCGACTGGGAAGAACTGGCGGCTGTAT
>CALWKV010000068.1 GCA_944381355.1 uncultured Christensenellaceae bacterium
GGTCGTTGATAGCGACTACTTCGTAGCCCTTAGCGCCGAACATTTGTCTGAAAGCCAATCTGCCGATACGGCCGAAACCGTTGATAGCGACTCTAACATTTGCCATAATATATAAGTCCTCCAAAAATAAATTCAAAATTCAGTCTTTCGACATCGCTATAATTTTAACAACTATTGCGTATTTTTGCAACTGATTATATGTAAAATTATCCTTCTTTGCCACTCTTTTTTGCAAATCAGCCGATAAAAAATCCGCCGATCTGCTTAATCGCGGGTCGGCGGCTTTATTTCATCAATCCGGCCAGATATAGTTGTCCTCGAACGTAATGTTGTTGTTGCCGCTGTCGTTGAGAGCGTCTATAAAGTCCTTTATCGTGCCCTGTCTGAATCCGAGCACTCTCAGTGTGCTGACGCCTTCAAACACGTCCTCGTCAAGCGTGCAGTCTCCGCCCTCGAAATAAACGTTCTTGACGCTGCTGGAAGAAATAAATCCCTTGCCTATCTCGCTGACGTTGGGCAGGCAAAGTTTGTCCGCCTTGAGTCCGCTGAACGCATACGCGCCAATCTTCTTCAGCTTGGACGAAATATCCGCAGAAAGCAGGAAATTGAAAGAATTGGCCGTACTGCTGGTCTGATCGTTTACGCAATCGGTGCTGTCGAACCGACCTATATATGCGAGAAGCTCGCTCTTGTCTGCGGTCATAAGCAGGTAGTGAGACAGTGGCGTAGTCTGCGTATGCTCCGAATTGAACTCGTAATAATCGTCGAGTTTGACCACGACGAAATTGTCGTTGCCTTCTGCCACGGTGAACTTTATCGTGTTCGTAGAGCCGTTGGCTATACCGCCGAACGCGCCCTCCCCTATCGTCTCGACGTTAGCGCCGATCGTGAATTCAACGAGATTAGAACAGCCGTTGAAAGCGAGCGCCGGAATAGAAGTCAGCGTATCGGGAAGCGAAACGCTCGTGAGACGGGTGCAATCCTTGAATACGCCTTCTTCGAGGATCTTCAACTGGCTGCCCTCCGCAAACGTGACGGTCTTGAGATAAGTGCATCCGCTGAACGCGTAACTGTCTATCTGAGTGACGTTGACGGGGATCTCTACCTTGGAGAATGACGAGTTGGTGATGCCCGCAAATGCGTAATCCCCTATCGTATTGAGAGAATCGGGAAGCGTAAATCCGTTGACGGCAGTCTTGTAGAACGCCTTTTCTGCGATATTGGCAACCGCGCTTTCGCTGCCGAAATTGATTTTCGCCAGCAATTTGCAGTTCTCGAACGCGCTGTCAGATATTTTCTGTAATTTACTGCCGAATACCACGCTGTTTATCTTGGAGCAGTCCTTAAAAGCCTCCTCTCCGAGATAAGTGAGCTGAGACGGCAGGGTTATCACCTTGTTGTTGCTGTCGTTGCCCGTATAGGAGAGCGAAGTGCAACCCTCGAAAGCGTTGTCGCCTATAGACGTAACGCCGTCCGGTATCACGATATGCTCGAGCTTAGTGCAGTCCTCGAACGCGCTTGCGGGTATCTCCTTGAGCGCCGAAGGAAGCTGAACGTAAGTCAGCGTCGTCTGCCCTTTGAAGCATTCTTCTGCAAGCGTGAGTTCCGCTATCGCGTCGTCGAACACCAGGCTGGTCGCGGTAGAAGACGAGAATGCGCCTTTCGCTATTTTCGCAACGCGTCTGCCGCCTATCTTTGCCGGCACCGTGATCGTCATATCGCTGCCGCTGTAAGAAATGATAGTAACGGTCTTGCCGTCTATCTCGTAGGTAAAGCCGTTGCTTGTCCTCTCTCCGCTTGACGACGAGTAAACCGAAATAAAGTAGCCGCCGAGGGCTACGAGTATCACGGCAACCACGACGAGTACGGATACGAGTATGATTTTTTGTCTGGAAGTCATATCTTTTACCTTTGCGATTTTGTTTAGTATTCCGAATTGCGGACGATATATTCTCAAACGCGGTTTTCGCCTCTGAAAAACCGTCCTCAACCGCTATTATATCACAGCTTATGTATACAATCAATTAAAATATTTTATTATCGGTCATTTTTTAGCACGTAAAGCGCGCCGAAAGACACAATGCCTGATTTTCAGCCTCTCGTCAGATTCCCGATAAGGCAAAGCGCCGTCTTTATCCCGTCTACCGCCGCCGAAGTTATACCTCCTGCATATCCGGCGCCCTCGCCGCACGGCATAAAGCCTTTCACGCTGCTGTCTCCGCGCTCGTCCCTGATTATCCTGACAGGGGAACTCGAGCGCGTTTCCACTCCCGTCAGCAATGCGTCCGCACACGCGAATCCTCTGATCTTTTTCTCAAACTGCGGCAAAGCCTCTCTGAGTCCTTTGCAAACGTATGCGGGCAGACAGTCGTCCTGTTTTCCTGCCGCCACTCCTCTCGGATAACTCGGCTTCACGTCTCCGAACGCGCGCGTAGGTCTGTTGGCGAGAAAATCTTCCACCCTCTGACACACCGCTCTGCCTCCGCCGACGCGGAAAGCGGCTTCTTCGTATCTTCTCTGAAATCTTACGCCTGCAAGCGGATCTTCGCCGCCGAAATCGGATGGGGTCACGCCTACGAGCAGCGCGCTGTTGCAGTTGACTCCGTCGCGAGCATAAACACTCATACCGTTGGTGACGATGCCGCCCTTTTCCGACTCTGCCGCGACCACGCTGCCTCCCGGGCACATACAGAAAGAGTAACATCCCCTGCCGTCAGACGTCTTTGCAGAGACCTTATAATCCGCAGGCGGAAGGTTTTTGTATCTGAACCCGTAACGCGCCGCATTCATAGCCGATTGCAGATGTTCTATCCTGACTCCTATCGCGAACGGTTTTGCAGTCATCAGAACTCGCCCCGAAAGCGTCTCGAAAGTGTCCCTCGCGCTGTGCCCTATCGCGGCAATGCACGCTACGCAAGGCATGCGGTATTCCCCTTGCGGTCCATCAACGATCGCTTCGGCGATCCTGCCGTCCCTGACTGAAATATCCTTTAATTTATGTCTGAACCTGACCTCTCCGCCCTCGGCGATGATCGTGCGACGCATCGACGCGACCACTTCTACCAGCTTGTCTGTGCCGATATGCGGCTTCGAATCGTAAACTATCTCGCGGGGCGCGCCGTGAGAAGCAAACTCCTCGAGCACGGTCGCGATAAGGGTGCTGTTGACTCCCGTGTTGAGTTTTCCGTCCGAAAAAGTGCCCGCGCCGCCCTCGCCGAACTGAACGTTGCTCTCCTCATCGAGTTGTCCGCCGTGAGAATATTCCTGCACTTTTTTCGTTCTTTCCTCGACGCAGTCTCCTCTCTCGAGAACTATCGGCTTCAAACCTGCATAAGCAAGCGTCAGCGCGGCGAACAGTCCCGCAGGACCGCTGCCCACCACGATCACGTTGCCCTCTGCGGCGGCTTTTGTCTCTCTCGCGATATCCGCCAGCCTACGCGTTTTCCCGACCTTTGCGTACGCGTTGCCCCTTTTTTCAAGAAATTCGTCTTCGTCTTTAAGACTCACGCCCACAGAGAGCACAAACGTTGCCTTTCGTCCCCTGCAATCAAGCGATCGGCGCAAGGTTCTGACTTCTGCTATCTCTTTTTCGTCCACGCCGAGGATACGCGCGGTCTCTCTCCGCACGTCCCTTTGAGTAAATCCCTCCGGCAAAGCCACGTCGTTGAGTTTAAACATTTATTTCTCCCGCTATCGCTCTTGCCGCGGCATAAGCGCTCGCCCACGCCCAGTGCAAATTGTATCCTCCGCACTCTCCGTCCACGTCGAGCGCTTCTCCCGTAGCATAAAGTCCTTTAACTTTAGTTGACTCCATGGTGCGAGGGTCAAAGTCTGTCAGTTCCAGCCCTCCGCATACCACCTGCGCGTTCTTTATATCGCATACGCCGTCAAACCCGAGCGTATAGTTTTTGAGCGTGCGGGCAAGTATCGCTGCGTTGTCGCGCGCCTTTCCTTCTGTCCCCGCTCTCTTTGCGACCGCCGCTGCCAGCGATTTGTGCAGATAAGCGCAAAGCGCCTGCACGCAGTCGGCGTCCGAAAGCGCGAAAAACGCCTCGACCTCTCCCGCGCTTTTGTCGGGTACGAAATCTATCGCCCCCGCGCACTTTATTCCTCTCCTCATAAGTCGCGAATATACGGACGAAGCCTCGAACGCGAGAATGCCCGACAATGCCTTGTCCTTGAAAAGCAGCTCGCCCTGTCTGCAAAAAACCTTTCTGTCGCCGTCAAAGAGCGTAAGAGCCGCCCTTGCGCGCACGCCCGAAGCGCCTTTGACCGACGTGCACGGGATATAAGATATCGCCGCAAGCCTTTTAGTGCACTTGTGTCCGAGCGGCGCGAGCAGCGCAAGCGAATCGACGCCCGACGTCGCGTTGCTGCCCGTTGCGAATACAACGTTTTCGCCGATGTAAACTCCGTCAGTCGTTACCACGGCAAAACCGTTGTCTTTCTTGTCTATACGCATGACCTTGACGCCGCAACGCAACACCGCTCCCGCCTTGTCGGCGGCGTCGAGAAGCGCGTTGACGACGTTGCCCGAGCAAAAGCTGTAAGGGTAAATCCTGCCGTCCTCCTGTCTGAGTTCGAGTCCCGCCGAAGCGAAAAAACTCACGAGTCTGCCGTCGAACGCGTCGAGGACGCTCCTGACAAAATCGGGATTATTGTATCTGTCCGCACATACCCCGACGTTGGAAAGATTGCATCTGCCGTTGCCCGAAGCGAGCACTTTTTTGAGCGCCCTGTCCTGAGCCTCGAGGACTGCGACTCTGCGCCCTTTGCGGGCGAGCAATATTGCCGAGGCAATTCCCGAAGCGCCTCCGCCTATGACGATATCCTGAAATTTCATAAGTATATTATAGCTTATCGCCGCGCGTTTTTCAAGCGTTGCAGAATACGGGAAATTCCCCGATTCATGATACGCGCACTTTTTTCTGACTTAACGGGCACGAGCTGGAGCGTCTCTCCCGCAAAGATATCATGCGTGCGACCGCACCGATTGAAACGACTTATAAAAAATCTCCCCTTTCCCGAGGGAAAGAGGAGAAAGCGCATTCTCCGACCGTTCCGTACATAGAGAGTACGGAACGGACTTTCTGACATTTGTCAGTTGTAGTACGGGGTGACTGTTATCGTCACGGTACTGCCGTTTGTGCCGATGTAATCGATCTGCGTGGAAATGAGTTTTTTCGCCTCGCTGTCCACCTTGATAACGATTTTCGCGTTCTGCGCGTTCTCGATATCGAGCACTGCCGCCGTATTCTGGATATCCGCCTTGTAAGTCGTGATCGTGTCCTCGAAACTCGTCGTCGCGTTGGCGAGATAGTCCGCGGACAGATTGAGCGATGCGCCGTCCTTGGACAGATCCAGGTCGGGAACTTCGATGCCGTCGCGCACGTTGTTTACGGTAACGTTGCCGTTTTCGGTCTTGTACTCGTAGAAGGTAACGCCGTCTTTGCTGACTTTGACGTATACGTCTCTGCCTGCCTCGCCGCTCGAAGTCTTGAACGTGGCGAGATCCCATATTTCCTCGGTCGTGATCTTTACGTTACAACCGACGAACGCGAGCACGAGGACGAGCGCCGTCAACGCTATTAAAAATGCAGTAAATGTCTTTTTCATAGTTTATTTACCTCTCAGAATACAAACTTTTTCTTTGCGACCATTGCCGCGACGACAACTGCGAGCACGCTTGCCGCAGCCGCAGCCGCGCCTTTGCCTGCCGCCTTTCTCGCGACGTTCTGCGCCGCGATGACGTCACCGTTTACTTCTGCGATCAGAGCGTCGTAAGCAGCCTTGAGGTTGTTCAACTTGGTCTTGTCGACGCCCTCTTTGTCTCCGTCGCCGAGCGCTTCGTAAGCCTCCATCATCTTGTCGTAATTGTCAATATCCGCCGCCGTTACGGTATCGCCCATAGCGTCGAACAACTTGTTGAACTCGGCGGGATCTGCGCCCGTAGCGATCTCGAGAGGCAGGACGTTGGATTCGCCGTGCGTAGCGCTCTCGGTCAGCTTGACGGATACGTTGTATACGGTGCCCGCCTCAAGTCCTGTGATCTCGTTGCCGCTCTTCCAGGTCTTTCCTCCGTCGAGGCTGTAAACGAACTCGTCGTCACCGCTAACTTCAAGCACTATCTTGTTGTAATATACCGTGTAAGTTACGTCGTCGAGACCGATGACGGCAGCCTCTTTCGGGCTTGTCTTGACTTTTGTCAGGAAAATACCCGACTCGAAATAGTTCTCGTTGCCGTTGAATCTGATCGCTACTTCATACTCGGTATCGGGATTAAGCCCCGTAATGCTGTCGGTAGCTCCGTCCCAGTTGCCGCCCTTGAGAATGATGACTGCATCAAGCTCACCGTTCTTACTCGCAACGGTGATTCCGTTCCAGACAGCGGTAATCGTGAGATTATCGTCGCTCGGAGTGGGAGCCGTAGCTTTTTCCACGGTATACGTAACTTCGACAGAGCCGGTATAATTGGAGTTCTCACCTGCGGTGATCGTAACCGTATAAACGCCGGCATTCTTTATCTCGTCTACGGGATTGCCGTTGAGAATATAGCTGAAGATCACTTCGCCGTATTCCGCGTCGACGGAAAGCGTTACCGCATTGCCGTCGTAGACGGAGGAAACCACGGTGATCGTACCGTCGAACACAGCCTTTCCGACCTTATAGGTCAGCGTAGCGCTGCCTGTATAATTCCCGCTGTCAGGCGTGACCGTCACGGTGTATTCGCCCGCATCGACGATGCTTGTCACGGGAGAGCCGTTCCTGGTGATTTCTATACTGACCTGATCGTCGAGTACGCCGCCCACCTTGATCGTCTTTGCCGCGCCGTCATAGACCGAGCTTTCTTCAACGAGATATGCAACCTCGCCGAGATCCGCAACGGTGACTTCGAGCGAAGCCGCATTGACTATATTGATGTTGTAATTGTCTGCCGCCGCGCCTGCAAATTCAAGCGTTACGCAATCGGCGTAAGTGCCTACCGCCATTTCGGCTACGTTGCCGCCTTTTGCAAGCACGTAGTAGGGCTGGAGGTCGTCGGCGTCAAACAGTGCGCTGTCAGACGTGAAGTATACGCCTCCTGCGGGAACTATATCGCCCGTGCCGTATGCGGAGACGGCGTTTTCAACCGTGACGTTGACCGAAACGTTGGTGATCGTGACGGTCGCGTCTCTTCCCGTTACGGTGCCTACCGTATAGTTACCGCTTGCGAACTCGCCGGCAGCTACTGTGTACACGCCGATACCGACGGGCACGCCCTGGATCTGCTCTCCGTTGAGGAAGTAATTGACGGTCAGGACTTCGTTATCGTCGCCGGCAATATAACCTTCCACCTTTACATTGACAGGATGCTCGTTGGCATCGTATTCGACTGCCACGGACGAGAACGTAACGCTGACTTCCTTGGGATCGACATCGTAGGTCGCACCCTCTGCGATCTCGAGCACGTAGTTTTGGGTATTGGTGAGGATCGCTCCGAGAGAGTATGTGCCCACAGGGAGATTGATCGCGTCTGCGACCTGCTCGCCGTCCTTATACAGAACGTATTCGAGCACAATCGTATCGTCTCCGATAAGACCTTCTACGCTGTAGTCGCCCGTACTTACAGTCAGCGGATCGCTGCCGTAAGTTTTCTGCCTGTTGTTGAGAGTGACGTTGAGAACTTTCGCAACACGGGTAACTGTGCCTGTCTTATAGCTGAACTCATAATTGTTCTCTGCTCCCTGATGCTCGGATTTTACGACTGCCGTGACGTTGATGGCTGCAGTAGAACCGACGTTCGCGCCGAGATCAGTCGAATAGGAATAGGTGAACCAATCCTGCTCGCCGTCGACGAAGCCGTCAAAGCCTTCTCCCGTCGTGACGATAACGCCGTTGGCGCCGATCGTACCGTTGTCTGTGCCGTATTCAAGCGTTGAATCGACGGGCGTGATCTCTACCTTTCTCTTGTCGACGCTGAACGTGACGGTGAATTCTCCGTCCGCCTGTCCGCTTTCTGAGAGATCTTCGTGGATGTAGTATATTGCGTTTGCTTCTTCTGTCAGGCTGAACTTGACCGCCTTGCCGTCTGCGTTGTTTACAAACGTAAAGCTGTCAGTCACCCATGCGATGCCCGGATTTTCGGGATCGAGATTGGTGGCTCTGAGCGATACGGTATACGTGCCGCCGTTGTAAAGCGCGCTCGTTGCATACGTTTTGCCGTCGGCTATCGGAGTCACGACTTCGACGCCGTCCTTATCCGTCACGACCACTTCCAGCTCGAGTTCGAGACCCGTGATCGTGCAGTCAGCGTTGTCTCCCGCTTCGTATACATTGTTGATCTGGTAATTGTTAACATTCGGATTAACGGGGCTGGGACGGAACGTATAAGGATAAGTGCCTCTGACGGGGCTCTCGTCCATCGGGACGTCTAGCAGATAGAACGTAAGCATATTGCCGTCTTCGGACAGGAATTCGTTGCTGCCGGGAGCGTATGACCACATCTTGGAGAATCCTTCACCCGTTATTTCGTCGAAATGCGTGCCGTAAGGAACGCTGATGTCGTTGACGATGATCGTGACGGTCCTCTGAGTTATCGCAAGCATACCGCCCTTGATCTCGTAGTTGACCGAAAGCGCGGGATTTTCGCCGCAGTTGACCTCGGGTTCTACCCTGTAATTGCCCGCGTCTCTGACGCCCTTGGTACCTACGGAATAATCGCCTTCAGCAGTCTCGCAGATATATTCTACGTTTCCTGTGAGGCTGTACTTGCCTTTATCTCCCTCGACGAGCTGACTTTCAAGATCTCCGCCGTTAAGTGCAAGCGTAAACGTCTGACCGTTATACTCTGCCAAGTATTCTCCGCTTTCTTCATTATAGTCGAGTCCGTCTCCGGAGAACTGCCATACGAGCGTAGCCTTGTTGATCGTAAAGGGAAGCTCAGTAGTGCCGACGTCACCGCTTGTGTCGTAGTTGGGGTTCTGATAAATATCAAAACCTTCTGTCTGAGTAACGACCGCGATATAATTTCCCGCGTTGGTGACCATGGAGAGAGGCTCCGCACCTTCCTGTGCCACCCACTTTGCACCTTCGCTGTCGTAAGTCGCGGGATAGATATTGATCTGGAAACTCATGAAGTCGAGGTCTAACGCGCCGATACCGCTGTAAGACACGCGGAATCCGTGAGGCAAACCGTCGTAATCATACGTATTTTCATCGTCGAGAGCGAATCCCTCGGGAATGATATCGAATTTCACCTCTGACGGCGTGATCTCGAGTTTTATCTTCTGTACGCATTGCACGTAGTTGTTGTTGATACTTGATTTGATGAGGCAGTCGTAAACACCGGCATCGAAAATCTCCTCCGGGCTGTAACCGCTCTCCGTATCGTCTCCCTCGCGGTATTTTCTGAAGTATGCGGTGAAGTTGCTGACATATCCCAGAGCTTCGTCAACGCTGACGATGCTGATGGGATTCTCATCAAGCTCCTTAAGAGTCGTGCCCGAAATACCTATGCTGTCATACGGGAAAGAATATTCGGTCGCGCCGATAAATTTAAGCTCCGCCGGATTGATCGTGAATTCTTTCTCGAGTTCGCCCGTGAGTTCGTAGTTGGCTCTGCCTGCCACGGTAAGACTGACCACCACGGTATAAGTGCCGGCGTCAATGTTGGATACTCCGCTTTGCGCGTCTTTATTATAGGATATGGATATGACCGCACTCTGATCCACGCCGCTTATCTGGTTGGAAACCGTGACGGTCGGGGACTGGTTGGTAGCGTTGTAGGTAAATACGGTATCATCCGATATCGTCGAAGTCAGCGTCCTCTTTGTGATCGAAAAATCGTGCGCCTGAACGGCATCGGACATCGCATAGTTGCCGTTGGACAGAGACAGTATCTTCACCCTGTAATTGCCAACGTTCCTGACTTCGCTCGTTTCTGTCTCGGCTTCGCCGTTTACCGTGTAATATCCGAGGTTTGCCGTGACCGTATCTCCCGCAACGATCTCACCGTTGAAATTCACGTCGTAGACCTTTTGCGTATTATCGTATATGAGATCTGCCGCAGATTTTTCTATCACGGAGGGAGTGATGATCTTCTGCGTGATGTTGTATACGTAATATCTCACGGATATCGGAGCAGAGCCTTCTGACGGCAGAACGTTTTCCGCTTTGTATGCCACGTAATTTTTGCCGTTTACCTCGGCATAATAAGCGTATGCGTCGTTGCTTTCGTTGGTTCTGAAACTCAGATACCAGCTGTTGACGTTCTTTGTCTGATCGTCTCCTATGGAAATATAGGAACCGCTGCCGTTGATCTGAGCAGCCCACTTGGTACTGTCATAAGACGTTGCGATCGGCATGTCGGTAAACGAATCGTTAAGATAGAACTGCACGCCGGGAGCGACCACGGTCTTACCGTCGTACGGTCTGTCGGGAGTGTTGTAAGTCCTCACGCCTATCGAGCCGGCAACGCTGTCTGTGCGGCTCCACGCATCCTCTCCTTCTATCTTGTAGAACACTGCCTGACCCGTAACGAAAGAATAAGAATGATTGACGGTCGCCGTATTTGCGATAGAGACGACCTCTCTCTTGGTCGCGGTTTCGTAGGACGTTGCTCCCGCTTGATTCCATCTTGTGAACGTGTTGACAGTAGTGCCCTGCGTTTCGACGACGTTCTGAGTGTAAGACCACAGGATAGATCTCTCGGCGCTTTCGTCGGTAACGTCGTAGATCAGATTGAGACTGTTGCCGTCGTCGCTGAACTGAATGTCGACGTTGCGGGTAGCCGCATTGACGGTCAGCCAGTTGGCGCCGTCCTCGACGACCTGAATATAGGAAAAAGCCTTGTCTCTTACGTTGCCGTAAGCGACCATGCGGTATGTGGGTTTGCTTTCGTTGTATATAAAGTAGTTGCCGCTGATATTGGTAGCGACGCCGTTGTTGATAAACGAACCGCTGATACCGACAAGAGAGCCCGTCATAGTGACTCCCGCAGTATAATCGTAATCCAATCTTTCATCATCGTTATGTATACGGCCTTTTATTATGATTGTTCCTTGCCAGTTGCTTACCACGTTCTTGATATAAGAGTTTCCGAGTCCTGCGACCATGAACTCTTCCGCAGCGCTGTTCTGATCGACCACGCAGCCTACAAGACCGCCTGCAAGACCCATCTTGGCGCTTCCCTCAGTTTCGTAATACTCCGTACCTACTTCGCCGTTGAGCGTACCGCCGCCGGTGATGTAGATGTCGCTTACCAGGCTGTCGTTCTGCATTATACCTATCGCGCCAGCTGATATCGCTCTCGGAGTACCGGTATTGTTGCCCGCCTGATTGTTACCGACGCTGTAAGTATAGACGCTCATGGTGTCGCTCAGTTCCACGGTGCTGTTTGTAAACGAACTGTTGTAGCAGTAGCCTGCAAGCGTACCGAAAGCTACTGTCGAATGATACGGACGGCTGTTCTTATCGTTGTACATACCTCCGCTTACTTTCTTTTTCGCACTGAAAGAACCGTTGTTATAGATACGGCAATTGGTAACTGTCGTACCCGTACCGGCGTCGTTTACGCTTATCGCGCCGAACACGCCGCCGTAAAGATAGGACGCAGCGTCAGGATCTCCCTCTCCTCTCGAGAAAGACGCGGTATATTCAAAGTTGATATTGCTTATCGTCGCGCCGAGAGCATAGTCCGCAAAACCGCCGCTTACCTTTATGTATACAGGCTCGTCACTTCCCCACAGAACGTCTCTCGGAGTGTACTGGAACATCGTGCCTGTGCCGTACCCCTTATCGCCGTAAGGCAGGTTGAGCACTTCCTGCGCCGTATTGCCGTCGTCGCTGCCGAGCTGAGTAATATCGTCAAGATGATCGATCCTGACCGTCGCGCCACAACCGTCGATCACGGTACTGTCAAGATAAGCCGCGCTCTTAGCGGTATATGTTATCTTATCGCCGTTATCGTCGTAAGGTTTAAGCCTGTATTTTCCGCCTGTTACAGGTTTATCGCTGCCGAGATAAGTCTCGAACTGAGCCTGATTGGTTATCTCGGTATAACCCGTGAGGCTGTTGTAATGCGCCATAGCCTCGCTCTGAGACATCTCGTTGTAGATGCCGGAGATCATTCCTTCCGATTGCTCTGCCGTAGCGACAAACGAATTGTCTGCGCCGTTGTTTTGCAACGCCTGACCGAAGATCAGCGCGCAGAACACGACAACGAGAA
>CALWKV010000069.1 GCA_944381355.1 uncultured Christensenellaceae bacterium
TTTTGCCCAATTTCGCGCGCCTCCCCCTCGGGGGAGGCAGACTGCTTTCTTTCGCTTAAACGCTGCCTTGCTTCGCTTTTACCTCCTTTTCGTTAACACCATGACTTTGTAACAATTGTATTGTAAACCTACACGCGCAGCGTGCGCGGCAAACAAGACAATACGCTTCGTGCCGGACGAGGGAAAAAATCCGTTTGACCGTGCACGCGACGTACGACAGAGGAAGCGCAAACGCTTGACATAATCACGCAATTATTTTATACTTCATATATAAATACAGGCGTTATTCCGTCAAGAGTAACGCGCCGAGTGCGTGACAGAGAGAAGGGTCGGCGGCTGAAAGCCCTTTACGGACAGAGCGCGTGAAGTGCAGGCGGTAGCTTCGCGGAGGAAATGCCGCGACGGACAGTCCCGTTAAAGACGTTGAGAGGCAGATATCCTGCAATCAGAGTGGAACCGCGCCAAGGCGTCTTTGAGCAATCTAAGACGCCTTGTTTTTATTTTTACGCAAAGAAGCGTGAAAAGGAGATAATAATGGGAAAGATAAAAATGGATCTGGAATTTGCGATGCAAAACGACCCTGCGGCGACCAGCAAATGGACGGTTTTCTGGACGTACGGCGGGTTTAACGCGCTGCTGAGACACAGATTTGCACATTGGTTTTATAAACACGGGTGCAAGTTTCTTGCGTTTCTGATAGCAAAGGGCACGCGCAAAAAGACGGGAGTCGACATTCACCCTGCGGCGGACATAGCCGGCGGTGTGTTCATAGATCACGGCGTGGGAGTCGTGATAGGCGAGACCGCAAAAGTGGGTACGCACGTGGTGATATACCAGGGCGTGACGCTGGGCGGTACGGGCAAGCAGACGGGCAAGCGTCACCCGACGATCGAGGACAACGTAATGATAAGTTCGGGCGCAAAGGTGCTCGGCGCGATCACGATAGGTCACGACAGCAAGATAGGTGCGGGCAGCGTTGTGCTCAAAGACGTCCCCCCGCATTGTACAGTGGTCGGCGTACCCGGCAGAGTGGTCAAGCAGTATAACGAGAGGGTCGAGGATCTCGATCAGCAGAAGCTGCCCGACCCGATACTCGACGAGATAGCGAGACTCAACAAGCGCATTGCAACGCTCGAAGATATGCTCGAGGTAAAAAGTTGCCGTTACTCGATAAGCAACCCCAACGAGGATGCCGAGGGCGAAGAATGAAGAATTCCGCGTTTTGCGGGGAGGAGATATTATGCTGAGGATTTACAATACCCTTACGAGAAAAAAAGAGGATTTCAAACCGATAAAAGAAGGCAAGGTATGCATGTACAGCTGCGGACCTACCGTTTACAGCTTTGCGCATATCGGCAACCTGAGGACGTATGTGTTTATGGATCTTTTCCGTCGTATTCTCAAATATGACGGATACAAGATCAAGGGCGTCATGAACATCACCGACGTCGGTCACCTGACCAGCGACGAGGACGAGGGCGAGGACAAGATGGAAAAGGCTTCCCGCGAGCAGAAGAAATCCCCCTACGAGATAGCGGATTTTTATGCGGGCGTATTTTTCGAGGATCTGAAAAAACTCAATATCGGCAAACCCGAGATAGTCGAGAAGATCACCAATCATATCCCCGAGACGATAGCGTACGTGCAGGAGCTTCTCGACAAAGGTTTTGCGTACGAGATCGACGACGGCATCTATTACGATATAAGCAAATTCCCGGGTTACGGCAAGCTGTCGCGCCTCAATCTGGACGAACAGCAGGCGGGCGCGAGAGTAGAGGTCAACAGTCAGAAACGTCATCCCGCAGACTTCGCGGTCTGGAAAAAGGCGGAACCCAACCACATAATGCAGTGGGAAAGCCCGTGGGGAATGGGATATCCCGGCTGGCATATAGAGTGCTCGGCTTTAAGCCGCAAATATCTCGGTTTTCCGTTCGATATCCATACGGGCGGCGTAGACCATATTCCCGTCCACCACGAGAACGAGATCGCACAGAACGAGGCGATCACGGGCTGCAAGACGGTCAATTACTGGGTGCACGGCGACTTCATACTCGTCGACAACGGCAAGATGAGCAAGAGCCTCGGCAATACCTATACGATAGCTGAACTTGAAAAGCGCGGTTACAGCGCGATGGATTTCAGATACTTCTGCCTGAACGCGCACTACCGCAAGAAACTCAACTTCACGTTTGACGGAATGGACGGCGCGAAGGTGTCTTACGCAAGACTTCTCGGCGCGCTCTATCAGCACAAGACGAGCGCGGCAAAGACGGACGAGGACAAGATAAAGGCGTACAAGGACGAGTTTGTCGAGGCGATAAACGACGACCTCAACGTGCCGCGCGCTTTGGGCATACTGTGGAAAGCGGTAAAAGAGCCCAAGAGCCGCGATATATACGACCTCGCGCTTGACTTCGACAAGGTGTTCGGACTTTCTCTCGATCAGGCTAAACCCGAAGAACAGCCCAAGACGGACGCTCCCGCCGAAGTGGTGGAACTTGCCGAAAAGAGAGTTGCCGCGAAAAAAGAGAAGAATTACGCTTTGGCAGACGAACTGCGCGCGCAGATAACGGCGGCGGGATATACCGTCACCGACACGAAGGACGGCTACGTGCTCAACAAAGTATAAAGCGTAAACGAATTTAACACGAAGAAAATATAGCGCACTTTACCTTGCGAGCAAGGCAGTGCGCTTATTATTTTACTTTCCGAGCGATCTATAATATAATTACGATGAAGATACCTCTGTTTATAAAACGGGAACAGAATATTTTGAGATTGACGAGTTATACGTTAAACCGCATTACCGTAATTGCGGAATAGGCAAAAAGTTGTTTCGGTATGCCGAAAAGGCAGTTTTATCCGACGTCAGCATTATTAAACTTGTTACGGCTACAAAAGATTTCCGTGCCATACTGCATTTTTACGTAGACGAACTCGGTATGGATTTTTGGAGTGCGTGCCTCTTTAAAAAAATAAAATAAAACGAGCTAAGAAGTTTGAAAATCTTGGCATATTCAATCTCTGTCGCATTTGATATTGTCACGCTGTTTTTTAGTGCCCGTGTATGTTAAACGCGTTTTGTTTTGGTAAAAAGAAAAAACGGAAACAGGCGGCGAAAGTTCAAAGAAGCAAGCAATAACGACATGCGTCGGCTTAATTTTTTATATCCGTATTGAAAAAGGCGAGTGCTTCGTGGTATAATTACCGCGAGAGGTAGTTTATGGAAAATACGACAAAGAAATGGTTGAAGATCGCCGCGATAGTGCTCGCGGTACTCATTGTCGCGATGTCCGCCACTCTCGGCGGAATGGCGGCGGCGCATTATGCAAAGGTATCGGAAGTCGAGTCTGTACAGATAGAGTACAACGGCGAGAAACTCAACATAATACTTATGATCGGCGACGGCATGGGATTCAACCACGTCAAGGCGGCGACTGCGGAATACGGAGATCTGTTTTTTGCGACCAGCGCCGATTATGCAGGGTCTGTGACGACATTCTCGCGCGACGTGTTCGGTCCGACAGACAGCGCGGCGGCGGCTACCGCTCTGGCTAGCGGGACTAAGACGGACAACGGCAAGGTGGGAATGTACGGCGGCAAGGATCTAATGTCCACGACCGAGCTTGCAATGTCTCTCGGCATGGCGACGGGCGTAATCGCGACCGAGGGCGTGGACGGTGCGACTCCCGCAGGATTTTCGGCGCATACTTCGTCCAGAAGCAATCTTGACGAAATACTCCAAGATCAGCTTAATAGCGGAATAGACTTGTTTTTCGGCAGCAATTCTGAAAGATACGAGCCGCTTAAAGGACAGATAGAAAAAAGCTATACTTATGTGGACGCATATTCCGACATTGCAGGGAGCAGCGGGAAGATATTCGCGGCGTTCGACGAAATACCTCTCGCGGCAGACGGAGAGAGCAAACCTACGCTTGCTTCTCTCGCAGTCGCGGCGCTCGATATATTGAGCAAGGACGCTGACGGTTTTTTCCTTATGATAGAGGAGAGCCATATAGACAAGTACAGTCACAACAATCAGCTTGCCGACGCGCTTGAGCACGTCAAAGCATACGACAACGCGGTAAAAGCGGTCGTCGAATACGCAAAAGAGATAGGCAATACGATAGTCATCGTCACCGCAGATCACGAGACGGGAGGACTGCAGTACAACGGCGAGACGGCGGCGCAGCTCTCGGACGATATGTATACCAAAGGCAGTCATTCTAAGGCGGACGTGCCGTTTTACGTATTCGGAGATGTCGATTATGATTTTGCACAGGTAACCGATAATACTCTTATTGCTAAGTTGTGTCAAGCAATTCTGGCGGCATAGCAAACGCAAAGTTATGTAATGTAAATATAAGTCGGGCGCACGGTCAGGGGTTGACCGTAGCGCCTTTTTGCTATATGCTGATGAATGTCGGGGGAACGGAGGCGTATATGAAAAAACACTTTAAGACATTTGCGTTGATTTTGCTTACCGCTATTCTTGTGCTTTCGATTTTTACCGCATGCGACATGGGAGAAAACGCTACTTATTCCGTTACTTTTATTGCCGACCGAATACGCGATAAACTTCTATGCGGACGGAGAGCTTGTCGGCACGGTCATGAGCGCGGGCAGGACGAAATCCCCGACGGGTGGGACGAGAACCGGAATTTCACCTATGCCGAAAATCCGATACCGATAGTATGGGGAGCGCAAAGCGCGTCTTGATCAGAGAATCCGAAGCAACGAAAAAGAGAGGCACGACGCCTCTCTTTTTTCTGTAGGGGGTGAATTATACTTTCAATTGCAACCGTTGCGGTACTGTGCGGGAGACAAGCCGGTCTCGCGTTTGAACAATTTTGAAAAATGCGTGCGGTCGGTAAAGCACAGCCTGGCAGCGATATCCTCTACGGACGACTGTGAGGTCGACAGCATGTGTTTGGCGAGATTGATTTTTACGGCAAGATAATATTGATAAGGCGTTTTGCCGAATTTTCTTTTAATTATGCTTGTCAGTACGGGAACGGTCATTCCGAAGTGAGAGGCAAATTCCTGCACGTTCAGTTTGTCGTACATGTGCGTAACGATATATTCTTCGTATTTATTGCCCGAAAGTCCCGTTTTGCTTTTGCCGGCAGGAGAAGTGCTGAGAGAATTTCTGACCGTGACAAACAGTTTGTGTATCATCAAAGTCAGCGTATCGGGCACGTCTTTTGAAGCGCGCGTGATGAGGTCTCCGGCCTGCGTGAAAATATTCTGCACGTCGCAGGTCGCGACGATGGCGCGCATATCGGGGAAGTAGCATTTGATCATTGCGTCCACGAGCTCGCCGCCGCAACGCAGCCAATAGACCGTGGGCGGATTTTTCGAGTCGCTTTTTATCTTGCTGTACTTGCGTGGCGGGAAGATCACGCAGTCTCCGCGATAGAGAGGGTAATCTCCGCCCGTTACCGTCAGACGGGCTTTGCCGTCGACGATATAAAAGATCACGACGTCCTTGGAATCTTCTCTTAGGGCAGACCATGAAGGATCAGGGTCTACGATCCCCGTAGATTTGACGTAGCAGACGTTATTCAGCGCCTTGCTTGCGTTGTAGACAATTCTTTCGTTTTTCAGACTCATAAAACCCACCGCCGTTGATATGAATATTTGATGAGACGTACCTCTGCAAACGGAAAGAAGGATAAGCACAAAAGCAGGATAATTCCCGTAAGTAAGAATACTGACAGACGAAGTTTTTCATCCGTTTTTATTATACATATACTGTATTAAAAAGAAATTAAAAGCATCTGGTTTGGCGAATTGTCCTTATTTTTTGCGTTTTCAGGATAAAACATCTGTAAAAAGCCGAAAATAAATTGACTGTTGACAAAAACATCGTCAACGGATATCATATAATCGACAGGGAAAACCGACTCGTTCTGAATTGCAGCATGCTTTTGCGGTCTTTGGGTAAGGCTATCCCGTCAAGGAGGTATAGATGAAAAAATACGATGCGGTGGTAATCGGCGCCGGCAACGGCGGCCTTGTGGCGGCGATACGGCTTTTGCAGGGCGGAGCGAAAACTCTGCTTGTCGAAAAGCACAATCTGCCGGGAGGTTTCGCGACCAGTTTCAGGAGAGGCAGATTCGAGTTCGAGGCGTCGCTTCACGAACTCAACGACTTCGGCGCTGCCGACAATGCGGGAGACGTGAGAGTCCTGTTTGACGAACTGGGCGTCACAGACAAGATCGAATGGCTTCAGATACCCGAAGCATACAGGGTCATTTCTCGTGAAGAAAAAATAGACGCGACCATGCCTTTCGGAGTGAAGGAGTTTATCGACAAGATGGAGAGTTACGTCCCGGGCAGTCGCGAGTCTATGGAAAAGTTTTTCGAGCTTGCGGAGGAGATCAGGGCGGCGCAGTCATACAGCAACTCATCCAACGGCAAAACGGACACAAAAGTGATGAAAACAAAATATGCCAATTTCGTCAAATGCGGTTCTTATTCGGTCAACGAAGTGCTCGACGCGCTCAAAATGCCCAAGAGAGCCAAGGACATACTCAATGCATACTGGTGCTATCTCGGCGCGCATTGCGACGATCTCAGCTTCGTGCATTACGCTTCAATGGTGCTTCGCTATATCACCCGCGGAGCGGCTATGCCCAAGTCCCGTTCTCACGAAATATCGCTTGCAATGGTCGAGCGTATAAGAGAGCTGGGAGGAGACGTCTGGTTCAATACCGAGGCGGTCGAAATCAAGACGGAAAAAATCGTTGCAGAGAGCGGGGAACAGGAGGAAAATCAACAAAAATACCGCGTGACGGGCGTTGTCCTGAACAACGGAGAAGTGATAGAGACGCGTCACGTGATTGCAAACTGTTCTCCGCATATAGTTTACGGCAAAATGATAGACAACGTCGACGAGAGGATAGTCAAGGAGATCAACGCGCGCAAACTGGCAGGCAGAGGGTTTACGATGTTCCTCGGATTGAACAAGTCGGCTGACGAACTGGGCATCACCAATCACAACTACTTCCTATACGACACGATGGATACCGTCAGGCAGTACGAGGTGATGAAGAGAATAGATACCAACTGCGTGCAGGCAACCGTATGTCTCAACAGGGCGTATCCGGAATGCTCGCCCCCCGGTACCTGCATGATGTATTTCACGACTCTCTATATGTCCGACGACTGGGCAAAAGTAAAACCCGAGGATTATTTCAGGGTCAAAGACAAGGTCGCAAGTATGATGATAGAGCGCTTCGAGAAAGATACGGGGTGCAGGATCAGGGACAGCATAGAGGAGATCTCCGTGGCGACGCCGATGACTTATGCGCGTTACTGCGGGCATCCCGAAGGGTGCATCTACGGATATGAGTCGCAGTATTGGGACGGGCTTATGCCGAGACTCCTGATGATGGCAGAAGATCACAAGACGAGAGGGCTGCGGTTTGCGGGCGGTTTCTCTATGAGACTGTCGGGATACTCGAGCGCGTATTTCTCGGGCGACATTACGGGCAGACAGACCGTAGGCGATATAAAAAGGGAGGGCTGAGAAATGAATTTCAAGAAGAAAATGTTCGGATGGATGGATATGCTCCGTTTCAAAAAACTTGTGCCTAACCGCCGTGCGGAGTTTGACAAAGCTCCCGCGACGAAGATCCCCGATACCTACAAAGTGAATTCTATCGCAAAGATACTTCACCCCGGCAACCAGAAGGCTACGCTGACAGGGATCGCAACCGAGACGAGCGACACCAAGACTTATACTTTCAGCCTTGAAAGAAAAATGTTTTTCCGTGCGGGACAATATGTAGAACTGACCGCAGAGATCGACGGGGCGGTCGTCAGCAGACCCTATGCGATATCGTCGTCACCTTATAAGGCGCTCAGAGAAAAAGAATTGTCCGTCACCGTCAAGAAAGCGGGATTTTTCAGCAACTGGCTGTTCGACAATGCCAAGGTCGGAGACGAAATGATCATAGGCGACCCGTCGGGCTTCTTCCACTACGAAGCGATAAAGGACGAAAAGACGGTCGTCGGCATCGCGGGCGGCAGCGGCATAACGCCTTTCTATTCTATGGCGCAGGCGATAAAAGAGGGCAGCGAGGACTTCAATCTGATACTCATTTATGGCGCAAAGACAGAAAAGGATATTGCGTTCAAAGACAGGCTAGACGCGCTTGCTTCGGGCAAGATCAAGGTCGTTTACGTTCTCAGCGACGAGAAGAACGACAAGTATGAGCACGGCTTCATTACCAAAGAGATCATCAAGAAGTACGCTCCCGAAAAATATACCGTTATGGCTTGCGGACCGCAGGCAATGTACGCGTTCCTTGATAAGGAGCTTGCGGCAATGGGCATTGGCGGCAAGAGGGTCAAGAAAGAGGCAAACTGCGTAGGCGTGCGCGACGTTAAAAAGGCGGTATACACCCTGACCGTGCATATCAGAGACGAAGTCTATACCGTCAAGGCAGACAACCGCGAGACAGTGCTCGTTGCTATGGAGAGAGCGGGTCTCAGAGTGCCCAGCAAGTGCCGTGCGGGCGGTTGCGGCTTCTGTCACAGCAAGCTCGTGTCGGGCAAATTCAGCATAGCGGGCGCAGACAAGAGGAGACTTGCCGACCTCAAATTCGGCTATATTCACCCGTGCTGTTCCTATCCCGATTCGGATATGGAATTGATAGTCCCTGCGGGTCTGGAATGATGGCGGTGAGAAATCAAAAACATTAAAACGAGAAAAATTAAAAGTACGGGGCAGCGATGCTCCGTACTTTTTTGCGACCTCTCGGCAGGCTCGCGTCGTGGTCGGCAGTGCGGAACGGGCAGAGTGTCAGAAGGTTACCGTATATTGCCGCTTCCGCCCCGAAACGCGATACGTATCGCGTTTTTTGTTATAAGGCTGCCGATTATTTGACATTTTTATTTACGTGTCGTTTTTCTTGACGTTTTTTAGCGCTTTCCTTTTTCTGACCTCGGTGACAACGAAGCCCGACAGGGCGTAAAGAAAGAGAGTGACAACGCATACGGCAACGGCAAATTTTACCGTATATTCAAAGTTCCTGGCCTCTTTTCTTTCAACGAGAGAGTTGTAGTCGAAGTTGTAAAGCAAGAACTTGCCATCTGAGCCGTTCTGCAGGAAAGACGTCTGATATCTGATGTTGAATACCGTTATTTTTTTCGTTTTGGTCACGTAATCGTCGGTCAGAGGGTTGTATTCGTCATAGGTCACGTGCCATACGGGGTAGAGCACCGTCACGCGGTATACGTCGTCGAGCATACCGCCCGAGACGCTGTATGCGAGGTATCCCTTCAGATCGTCCTCGTCGTAGTCCTTTCTATTTACTAAATAAGTATATTCCGCATACTGATCGCTGACGGACGGCATCACGTTGGAAGGAGTATAAGCGTCGGGCAGGTAGCTGTAAGCGAGCATGGTCTCGAGTGCGTCTATATCCTGTGCGACAGAGGTCCCGTTGCCCGCAAAAGATACGTTTGACAGAGGCACGTGCTGCAGGACAAAGGCAAAGACGGCGACCGTCAGGATCGCGAACGAGAATATCGATATCCTCGCCGTCGCTTTGCTTTTGGTCAGTTCGCGGTCGAGAGCGTGGTAGAAACTCCCGTGAAAGAGCTTTGATATCGGGTTGAACGCGATCGCCGCAAGCAGATAGAGCGCGGCAAGGAAAAGTCCCCATGCTATATAATAGTGAGACTGTCTGAAATTGAAACAATACGGAATGAAGTAAAGCAGTATCGGGACGAGGACGTTTATCGTGCATTTTCTTCTGACGTATATTGCGCGTTTGACTTTATGTGTGCGGGGTTCGTCCGGCACAGCGAAATTCACGCGGTAGCTTATAAGCGCGTATACGAACAGCGAGATCCCCGTCACGGGTACGACTATGAAAAACCCCGCGGCGATATAGTCGGCGAGAGATACGGTCACGGCTGCCGCGAATACGGCAAACAAAGACGCAAAGATCACCGCCGCCGTCGCTATTTTGTGAGTATTGTCGTATCTCGCAAGCATATTGTCGAAAATCGCGGAGGCTTCTTTTTCCGCCTTTTCGGCATTTGCTTTTGCCTTTTTTGCATCGGCTTCCTGCAACATCTGATCCGCAGGTTGTATCGGCGCGCGTTTTGCTCGCAGGATCTCGTCGCAGGTCACGCCGTAAAGTTCTGCGATAGCGGGGATCATCGATATGTCGGGATACGAGGAATCCCTTTCCCAACAGCTTACCGTCTTGTTGGAAACCCCCAGTTTTTCTGCGATCTCCTGCTGAGTGTAGCCGTTGCTTCTTCTGAGTGCGGAGAGGAATTGTCCAATCGTCTGTTTTTCCATATAAACGCCTCCTTTTTACAATTCAAGTCTAACAGCGAAAGATACATTTTTCAATAACTCAACGGGTAAAAATGTCTGACAATATCAGAATTTGCGTTTTGTGCGGTAAAAATGCGTCGTCGGAATGGGTTTTGCGGTGCAGGGCGCGTTACGGGAGAAAAAGCAGACGTCCGACATGAAAAAACGCGGTTTTTACACCGCGTTCGCTTGCTGATTTAAATTGGTAAACTGATTTATAAAACGTCGCGACAGTCAGTCGTTTTCGGGCGGGGAGGCTTGGATTTTTTTGCGCTTTTCGCGATATATCTCTTTCCACGTTCCGTATGCGATAAAAACGAATACGACTGCCGCCGCCGCGCACACGATCGTATATTCGAAATCTCTGCTTCTCTTGTTCGCCTCGTAGTCGTAATAGCGCAGGACGGTGACTAAATAACCGTCGCCGTCTGCCGTTATGTGCGACAGAGCGTAATCACGGTTGAATACCGTGACGCTTTCGTACGACGTCGCTTTTTCTCCTTCGGCGTTTTCGCTGATGACAGGGAGCTGCCAAACGGGATAAAATATCCTGACCGTGCAGACATCTTTAAGAAGATCGGAATCCACCGTATAGAAATAATATCCTTCGAGATCTCTTTTGTCGAAATCCTTTTTTCTTACGGAATATTCGTATTCTGCATAATTGTAGCTTTTGCGGCTTGAAACTTCCTCGTATTCGGGAGGGAGAGATCTGATCGACAGCGTTGCCTCCAGAGACTTTGCGTCGGCTTCGAAAGTATGATCGTACGTCACAACATAATCGTTGTAACTGCCGTAGGGGAGTATCTTCATAAAAATGCCGAATGCCGTCGTTACGAGTATGGCAACGACGAGTATGGAGGTATAGACTTTTGCCTCTTTATTCGAGAAAGACTTGTCGCAGCCCGGGTAAAGATCGGGGTGATGCTTTTTTCTCGACAGGCAGACCGCGTAGAATATCATCAGAGAGAACGCCGCCAGCGCGATGCCCGCGATCAGACAGCGAGAGGGATAGTCGAAGTCGATGCAAAAAGGCGAGCACATAGCCGCCGCGGCTATGAAAAACGCAAAAGCCTTTGTCTTTCTGCGGTACATACGTTTTCTTGCGGCAAGAGTTTTTTCTCCTACGGGTATGGCGAAATCCAGTCTGTATTGAATAAGATACAATATAAAAAAGGATATGACTGCCACGGGGACCGCTATCCCGTATACGGCAATCGTCCTGCGCGTAAGCGCGTGTGTCAGTACGGCGGCGCAAATAGCGGCGATCGAGGCGAATACCGTCGACAGAACGGCAATCTTCTGAGTGTTTTCGTATTTTGCCAGCATATTGTCGAAAATGGCGGACGCTTCCTTTTCGGCTTTTTCTGCGTTTGCCCGCGCTTTTTCTTCGTCCTTTTCGCTGCCGTGTTCTTGGGCGGGTTTTACGGGCGCGCGCTTTGCTCTCAATATTTCGTCGCAGGTCACGCCGTACAGCTCCGCTATCGCGGGTATCACCGATATGTCGGGAGAGTAGGAATCTCGCTCCCAGCAACTGACCGTCTTGTTGGATACCCCCAGTTTTTCGGCGACTTCCTGTTGAGTGAATCCGTTGCTTCTTCTGAGAGCGGAGAGAAATTGCCCTATCGTCTGTTTTTCCATTTTTCGCCTCCTTTTACAATTCAAGTCTACATTATCGTGACATGTTTTTCAACAACGCAGAACGTAAAAGTGTCGCTATTTACATGGAAAAAATCAAAAAAGCACGTTTATCTATTGCGCCGTCATCGTGCTCCGAAGCGGTGTATTGTTGTAAAATACGGCGTTTAAACTACACGGGCACAGGAATTATTTTATCATCGACATCAGATCCGTCAGTTTGAAAACGAATACGTCGGCGTATTTTTCTATTTCGTCTTTACGGTCGGCTGAAGCCGCGTCGTATACGCCCAGGGTAAAAAATCCCGCGCGCTTTGCGCTGGCGATACCGACGTGACTGTCTTCCGCCACCAGGCATTCTCCGGGTTCCAGACCGAGTCCGCGTGCGGCGCTTAAGTATACTTCGGGGCTGTCTTTGCCGTGTTTCACGTCGTCGGTCGACGAGAAGAAATCGAACGCGTCGTAGATTTTGAGGCGTTTGAGGCATGGAATAAACAGCGAGTAGGGGAGCGCGGTGGCTACGGCAAGGCGTATCCCTTCGGAACGGAGCGCGTCGATCAGTTCTGCAGCTCCCTCTTTCAGACTCACGCTTTGAGCGTAAGCCTTGCTTGCGCGTTCATGCCAAACGGAGATCAGTTTTTCTTCGTTGCATGGCAGAGACGTGCATGAAAGAGTGTAGCGCACGCAGTCGTCAAGTCCCATGTGGTTGACTTTGAGCAGATAGTCGTCCGGGACGTCTATGCCGTATTCTCGGAATGGGGCGGCATATATCTCGTCCCATACGGGCATTGAGTCGAGCAACGTTCCGTCCAGGTCGAAAACCGCTCCTTTGATTTTTTTTACAGGTATTTTGTTCATATCAGAAATATTTTGCATCTGGTGCGAATACGAGCGGATAGCGGCGGTAGCCGGGCACGCGCACGTCGCATATTCTGGTCGAAGTTTTGCTTTCAAGTCCTTTGGAGTTGACTGCACGTATCTCGACGTCGTAAACTCCCGCCGCTTTTTCGTATATCGGCAGGACTTCTTCTTTGTTGGGATTGGACAGTCCTTTGTAAAAGTCGCTGAAGTAATATTGTACTTTTCCGTCGCTGAACTCCACGCGGTAACTATGCACGAAATCCTTGTCCTCTCCCTTTTCAAAGACGAGATATGCGCGCATGCCGATTTTTTCGCTTCTGCCGTATACGGCGGGCATTGAGGGGTAATCGTCCTCTTTCGGGTCTGAGACGTCGAATCGGTCGTCTGTATAGACGAAATTTTCTTTGGTGATATGCGTGGGCAGAGACCAGCGCATGTGTTCTTTTTCTTCTGTGCCCGTGCCTGCGTTTACTCTCAGCACGTCGATTTTATCCTCGTAAAACCTGAGTACGTAACCCATAGGCGAAATATGCGGATTGGGCGGTACGGGACCGTTGACCTTGCCCTTTTCAAGCTCTACGTAAGACGTTGACTGCGTATTGAGAGAGGTGTAGTCTCTTTGATGAATGGAGCGTTCGTCCAGCATCGGGAAGTGAGTGTGACCTCCGAAGTTGACGACCGATGGGTATTTGGAAAGCACCTTGCCCAGTTCTGTATCCCCGTAAACGTCGGAGCCGTAAACCGTGTTTTCCGCATTGTTGTGCGTAGTTACGAAAACGGGTTTGTCCGCGCAGTCTTTCACGGCGTCGGAAAGTTCTCCGTCCAGCCATTCCAGCACTCGGGAGTAACCGTTGCGCTGTTTGCGGCAGTCGGGCGAAACGCCGATAAAATGGTAGCCGTTCACGACATAATGCGAATAAGGTCTGCAGCCGAGATAAGTTTCGAACATGAATCTCTTTTTCCAACGCGGAGTAAACGCGGGGAAGTAGTCGTGGTTGCCCATGATTATCTGCAACAGAGGGGGATTTGTTCCGAATACGAGTTTGAACGCGTTCTTGAAACGGTGATATGCGTAAAAGTTGGCTATATTGCAGATGTCTCCCGCAAATATTATCATATTGCATCCGTAATTTTTCAGCGTTTGCAAAGATCGTATCAGGTTGCGCTCAAAAGTGCGGTTGTTTTTCCAAGAAAAAGGAGAGAGCTGGCTGTCGGATATGACTCCGACTACAAGCGGATTTTTCGTGGTAACCGTTCTGTAATCGCAATTGATTTTCATATAATCACCTTTTGATTTCCGTTGCTTGCGCAGCGTTGTCTGCCGCCAAGCCCGCATAAACGTTGTCTGCGGCATTAGGAACAGAGGCGTCGGTTCCGACTTTGACCGCAACAGGTACGGAGACGGCGTCGGTGACTGCCGCTTTCCTTTGTCTGAGTTCTTCCATGATAAACGCTCTTCTCTTTCCAGTATAACTGTTCAGCGCCGCGGGGGCAAGAGATATAAAGAAAGAAATTGCGGGAATGAGCGTTACGAGTGCATATAGACCCGTGATCGTAAAGTCGGACTGAGGGAGAGGGTCTCCCGGGTTCACAGGTTGTACGAATTTGAAAACTATCAATCCTACGGAGAGCATTATCGCCGCAACGGCATTGTTGAATTTTGTCACGAACGAATTCCAGCTGAAGCATACGCCTTCCATGCGCTTGCCCGTTTTCCATTCGAGGTAATTGAGACTGTCGCCTACCATCGGATAAGGCAGAGTATTGTATGCGCCCAATCCGAGACCTCCGAGAGTCATGAAAGGTAATGCGGCATAATAATTGATCTTGCCTATGAAGAACGCTGCCGCAAGACATATGCCTCCGATCGAGCCGAAGATCAGAGTGGTGCGCTTGAAGCCTGCCTTTTTGTAAACTATCGGGGTCAGGAGTATTCCGCCGAACATACCAGAACCTACCACGAGATATAATATCACCAGAACGGTGCCAGAACTCAATCCGGGGATCTTGATGACGTATGTGGATATGTATGCGGCAGACAGCATCAGAAGATATCTGGGAGACGCGATCATCGACGTAAGCAAGGTCAGGATCATCGGTTTGTTTTTTGCTGCGGTGGAAAACATATCCTTGACGGAAATCTTTTCGGAGACGGTGGCGTATCTTTCTTTCGATTTCCTGTAAAGCATCATATATCCTGAAAAAGCTACCACTCCGACAGTTGCGGAAAGAGCAAAGTAAACCCATTTTTCCGGGAGAAATGATTGAAATACAGGGAGCAACAGTATTGTGGCGACTGTTCCGAAAGATCCCAGCGTTACGTAGAACGTCAGCAGAGAGGAGCGCTCTTTGTCGTCGGGCGTCGCAACGCTGATCAGTCCCATAAACGGAACGTCGACTACCGTATATGCCGTATCGAAAGCCAGATACATCACGGCGGCAAAAGCCATTCTGAATATCGGATCTGCATCTGACAAAGGAAGAAACATAAACACGGACACGAAAAAAATCAAAAATGCACCGACTTTGATATAAGGACGCATCTTGCCTTGCGGGGTTTTGGTTCTGTCAATGAGAACACCCATCAAAGGATCGTTGAGCATATCCCATATCCTTGCTGCGATCATCAGTACGGATACGAAAGTCGTGGACACGAGCAGAATGTCCGTCAGGAAATAAGACAGATAGCTGGCGATCACGTTGGCGATCATAAAACTGCCCACGGCGGCGAAACCGTACGAAAATTTTTCTTTACCTCTTACGTATTTTTGCATAATTACCTCGTCATCGCGAAAAGTATAGATCATTGCCTGAGGATATGCTATCCCGTATTTGTATGCATTGCGTAAGTTTTTCGTAAACATGTCCGATCGGAGGAAATATGCCGTTCCGAAAACGACTATATGCTTGCATAAATGACCTAATACTGTTATACTATACCAGACCTGAATAATACGAACCAGCCCTGAGGCGCCCGCGTGGCGGGAACAGTAATCGCTGTCGCGTATCACATTGCCCACTTAACAATGCGAAGCCGTTTTT
>CALWKV010000070.1 GCA_944381355.1 uncultured Christensenellaceae bacterium
AGGACGAGAGATACAAGGATATGGTCGGAAAGACCCTCATTCTGCCCCTCGTCGGCAGAGAGATACCGATAGTCGCGGACGACTACGTAGAAAAGGACTTCGGCAGCGGCGCGGTCAAAATCACGCCTGCGCACGATCCCAACGACTTCGAGGTGGGCAAGCGCCACGATCTGCCCGTGATACGAGTAATGAACGATGACGGATCTCTCAACGAGAACGCGGGAAAATACTGCGGTCTTTCCAGACAGGACAGCAGAAAGGTCATCGTCGAAGATCTCGAGAAGGGCGGATATATGGTCAGGATAGAGAACTACAAGCACAACGTGGGTCAGTGCTACCGTTGCGGTTGCAACGTAGAGCCTATCGTTTCCAAGCAGTGGTTCGTGAAAATGGACGTGCTCGCAAAACCCGCGATAGACGTCGTCAAGAAAAAGAAAGTGGAATTCATACCGTCCAGATTTTCCAAGGTCTACCTCAACTGGATGGAGAATATAAAGGACTGGTGCGTATCCCGTCAGCTCTGGTGGGGACACCGCATACCCGCGTATTACTGCGAGAAGTGCGGCGAGACCGTTGTAGCGAAAGAAGAACCGACCGTATGCCCCAAGTGCGGCTGCACGCATTTCAGACAGGACGAGGACGTGCTCGACACCTGGTTCTCCAGTGCGCTTTGGCCGTTCTCCACGCTCGGATATCCCGACAAAACGGCGGATCTCAAGTATTTCTATCCCAACAGTTTGCTGGTCACGGGTTATGACATCATATTCTTCTGGGTCGCGAGAATGATATTCTCGGGTCTGGAGCATATGGGAGACATTCCGTTCCCCGAAGTGCTTATTCACGGTATCGTGCGCGATCAGTACGGCAGGAAGATGAGTAAATCGCTCGGCAACGGCGTCGACCCTCTCGACGTTATAAAGCAGTACGGCGCCGACAGCCTCAGATTTTCGCTGACGCAGGGCATTTCTCCCGGCGGAGATACCCGCTATATCGACGAAAAAACTCAGAGCGCGCGCAACTTTATGAACAAACTGTGGAACGCGTCGCGTTTTGTACTGATGAATGCAGAGGGCGTCAAGGTAAAACAGATGGGTTCTTTCAGACTGACCGTCGCGGACAAGTGGATTCTTTCGGGTCTCAATCGCACGATAAAGGACGTTACCGCCGCGCTGAACAAGTACGAACTCGGTCTTGCCAACGCTAAACTTTACGACTTCGTGTGGTCTCAGTTCTGCGACTGGTATATAGAACTTTCCAAGACGGCGCTTTACGGCGGCGACGGCGAAAAGAAAGCAAACACGGTCACCGTGCTTCTGTACGTGCTCGAAAACGTGCTCAAGCTGATGCATCCGTTCGTGCCGTTCATCACCGAGGAGATATACCGCAATCTGCCCACGACCAAGGGCACGATAATGCTCGCTCCTTGGCCGCAGTACGAGAAGAAGTACACCTACTCCAAGGACAGGGCGTATTTCGAAAACGTAATGGACGCGATCCGCGCGATCCGCAACATGAAAGCGGAAAAAGGCGTCGTTCCGTCCAAAAAGGTGAATATTCATCTTGTGGCAAGTCCGATAAAAGAAAAAGAGGCAGATTATATCAGAAAGCTCGCGGGTGTGGACAACATCGACTTCTGCGCCGATAAATCGGGCATAACGGGCAAGACGGTTTCGCTGTTCGGCGGTTTCGGAGAGATCGTCGTTCCGCTCGGAGAACTGGTGGACGTCGAAAAGGAAGTCGCAAGACTAACGCAGGAGCTTGAAAAAACGCGTTCCGAAATAAAGAGAAGCGAAGGACTTCTCGCCAATACGGGCTTTACTTCTAAGGCTCCCGGAGCGCTGATAGAAAAGGAAGAGCAGAAGTTGCAGGCAAACAAGGAAAAAGCGCTCAAACTGCAGGCACAGCTCGACAGTATGAAAGACTGATGTACAAGTATTTGTTTTTCGATTTCGACGGCACGATATGCGACACTTCGGAGGGTATATACAAGACCTTCCGCGAAGTGTTTCCGCATTACGGACTCGACGTGGACGAAAGTCTCTATCCGAGATATATAGGTCCGCCGCTTTCGGACACCTTTTACTCCTATTTCAAAGATAAGGATAAGGCGTACGAGGCGGTCGCGCTGTTCAGGTCGATATACACTTCAAAATATATAAACACGACAAGGCTTTACGACGGGATCGCCGATATATTCGCTTCACTCGATGCCGCAGGGTTCAAAGTGTGCGTCGCAACGTGTAAAAAGCATGAGGAAGCGGTAGCTTTGCTCAAAAAGTTCGGGATATACGATTACGTTACGTTTACTTCGGGTTTGTGCTATAATGTAAGAGAGACAAAGAGAGAAGTGCTTGAATACGCGCTCGAAAACCTCGGTGCGAAGCCGCAAGAATGCGTGATGATCGGGGATACAGACTTCGACGTCGACGGCGCCGCTCAGGTGGGTATGGACTGTATCGTGTGCAAATGGGGCTTCGGCGATTACGACGCGATGAAACAGAAAAATATCGTGTTTTTCGCTTCGACGCCGGCAGAAGTCGCAGACTTCGTGACAAAGGAGTAGCTTATGTCTTATATGAAAACGACTTTCGGATATCTGAAAGAGCATTTCGTCAGGATGTTCGCGTTCTGCGTGATCCCTGCCGTCGTGCTCGGGCTGGTTTCTTCGCCCGTATCGCTGGTAAAACTTCTTTTCAGCGAGCAGCTTGACAGTTCGGTCAGTTTCTCCGAAGTTTTTCTGACGGGCACCGATATCAACCGTCCCTACAAGATAGGCGTGATGATACTGGCGTTTTTGTTGTACGCGGTTTTCGCGGCGGCTTGCGTGGGAAGCGTGCAACACAAGATGCGCTACGGACATTTTTACAAGCTGAACGCGCACAATTTCTTTAAACTCGTCAACAGCAATTTTTTGCCGGTCGCAAAGGGTATGCTTGCGCTTATGGTGCTGCTCGAAGTGCTCGGATTGGTGACGACGCTGTTCGTGTTCTTCTGGTCGAAAGTCGTTGCGGTAAAAGCGGCTACGATAGTGCTTTGCACGATCACGGTCATTCTGTTCGTCGGACTTTTCTTGTTCTGCGTTTCGATGCTCGTGCTTACCGTGCCTAATATGACGATGAGAGGTTTCGGGCTTTTCAAGTCCGTCAGACTAAGCTGGACGACTTCGGTCAACAAATACAAAAAGATTCTGCCAGCGGTCACGCTTCCCGTTGTTATAGCGTACGTGCCGCTTGTCGTTGTCAACGCATTCGACATCAACGTGCTGACGCAGATAATGGATATCTTGTTCTATCTGTTCGCGTTTATGTATTACCACGTGCTTATGTACGTGATATTCTGCGATCTCGAGGACGTTGAGGTCGCGGATATAGACGAAAATAATTATTGGGGGTGACGTATGTCGTTCAAACATTCCCTTAGTATTCTGACTTCGAGATTTTCGATAACTTACAAACTTCTCGTATTTCTTATCGTCATTACGTTTTTGTTCAGCGTACTGACTGTTTGCGCCGTTTATCCGACGCTTTCGGATCTGCGTAACAATATGAACGAACTCGACCTCGGCAACGCAGTCAGAGGTTATGTTCGCGAAGCGTTGCAGGGCAATCCTGAGAAACAGGCTGAGGCGTACGAGATGCTGTCCGCCAAGTTCGATCAGGCGACTGAGATCGTCAGAAACAACAGCCTGCAGATCAACCTGTCG
>CALWKV010000071.1 GCA_944381355.1 uncultured Christensenellaceae bacterium
AGGCCTGCCGCAATCAAAACACCGTACATCGGTGGATCACGACAGGCTAAAAGGTAACGCCGCCGATTTTCGCAGCTAAAAAACCTAATTTGAGTTTACAATACCCTGGGCGATTTGTCAATAGGGGAAGGGAAAAATTTTTGAAAATTGCGTGTGGCCGAATGGTTTCGCACGATGTTTTGATGATGTTGCGATCCGCCAATGAAAAACAAGCAGCTGCGCATTTTTACTCCAAACGCAGCCTCTACAGCCTCGCCGATCTACAAGACCAATTAAAGCGATACAATAGAGAGTACAACCACACTCCTATGCGCCCACTCGGCTGGAAGTCGCCAAACATACGTTGCCGATTATTTTAACAGCAAAAGTGTAACAGATGTTTGACAAACCAACAGTCTTGTTTGCCGCGCACGCTGCGCGCCTGTTGATTTTGCCTCGCCGCTGTGATATAATTCTGCTTGCGGGCGCTTTTTGCGCCTCTGCACGGAAAGCTATGAAAAAAGGTCTTATTTTAGTAAACGCATATTACGGCATACCTTCCTATCTCAATCAGGCGACGAGACTGAAAGAGGAACTCTCAAAGCTCGGAGTCCTTTGCGACGTAGTAAAAAGCGACGCGCTGAGTCTCGGCATAGCCGACGGCAAATTGACGGCGCTTGCCGACGAATACTCGTTCTGCATATATCTCGACAAGGACAAATATCTGTCGCTGATGCTCGAAAAACTCGGCATTCGCCTGTTCAATCCCCATTCTGCCGTCTACGCCTGCGACGACAAGATGACGACGGAAATACTTCTCGCAGGGAGCGGCATACCCGTGCCCGACACGGTGGGCGGGCCTCTCTGTTTCCTCAAGGACGCGTCGGTCAACGAGGATTTTATCGACCGCGTAGAACGAACGCTCGGCTATCCCCTCATTGCCAAAGAGAGTTTCGGGTCTCTCGGCAAGGGCGTTTACAAGATAGACGACAGAGAAAAACTGCGCCGTATCTCTCAAAAACTCATGCGCGTGCCTCACCTCTTTCAGAAGTACGTCGCGACGAGTTACGGCAAAGACGTGCGCGTTACGGTCGTGGGAGGCAAAGTGATCGCCGCGATGAAAAGGGAGTCTGACGAAGACTTCCGTTCCAACCTCGAACTGGGAGGCAAAGGAACCCCGTTTTTACCCGACGAAAAGCTCGAAGCGCTATCGGCGAAAACGGCGACTCTGCTCGGGCTGGACTACTGCGGTATAGACTGGCTGTTCGGCGAAAACGGAGATTTCGTGCTGTGCGAAGTCAATTCCAACGCCTTTTTTGGCGGCATAGAAAAGGTCACGGGCGTAAACGTCGCGAAGGCTTACGCGGAACATATACTCGACACGTTGTCCTGACAAACCGATTGTATCTTAGTTGCGTCGGCGGCAATTCTGCGTCGGCTGATTTTACTGCTTCTCCTTTTTCTCTCCCTCAAGCGGGAGATTTTTATTTTTTGAATAAAATACCGAATTTGTCTATTGAACACGCACGCGCCGTATGATATAATTGACTAAAGTGTGCACGCATTTAAACTGCACGGCGTGCAGGCGCGGAGGTAAAAATTATGGGTATGGACAAGCCCTTTGTCAAAGGAGCGATCGCGACTCCCGGACACGTTTTAAACATTCTCAACATAAAAAGCCGCTGTTATACAAAAATCGCGGATCTGAATGCCGAAGTCATCAAGAGCGACGAGCCGATACGCTTTGAAGACCTTGACAAAAGCGCGTTCAAGCCCGCGCACAAAATGGAAAAGTGGGCAAAGAAATTCGGCTGCGCCTGGTTCCGTTTTACGGGCAAAGTGCCCGAGACTGCGAAAGGCTCTCACGTTGTACTGCGCATAAAGCTCCAGGGCGAAGGTCTCGTGTTCAACGAGGACGGCATCGTCCTGCAGGGCATCACGCAGATCGTCAGCAAAGGCGACATCTTCCACTCTCTCGTAGGCAAGCAGGTCGTCGACGTCGCAGAGTGCTCTACGGGCAACGAGGAGATCAAGCTGTACATCGACGCAGGTTTCAACGGCAAACTCCGTTTTGAAAACCTCGTTGCAAGACTGCGCCGCTGCGATATCAGCATACTCAACAAAGAAGTCAACCAGTATTATTACGACTATATCGACCTCTACTTCACGATGCTCAAACTGGGCAAGTCCAATCCGCGCGCGGCAGAGATAGACAAAGTCCTGAAAGAATCTTTCAAGGCATTCAAAAAGCAAGGCGCAAAAGCGGCGAGAGCCGTGCTTGCTCCCCAGTTCGATAAACCCGTCTTCGACAAACAGACAGAATATTATTGCATAGGTCACGCGCATATCGACCTCGCGTGGCTGTGGCCTTTGCGCGAAACAAAGCGCAAAGTTGCGAGAACTTTTGCCAACCAGTTGCGCAACATAAAGCATTACGACGACTTTATTTTTGCAGAATCGCAACCTCAGATGTGGGTATGGCTTAAAGAAGGCTATCCCGACCTCTACGAGAGAGCGAAAAAAGCGGTCATGGACGGCAGAATAGAGCTTCAGGGCAAAATGTGGGTCGAGAGCGACACCAACCTGACAGGCGGCGAGAGCTGGATAAGACAGTCTCTTTACGGCGACAGGTTCTGGAAAGAGGAATTCGGCAAGGACATCAACCTGTGCTGGCTCCCCGACGTTTTCGGTTTTCCTGCTTCGCTTCCTCAGGTCATCAAGGGTTGCGGTATGGATTACTTCATGACGATCAAGATAATCAGCAATACGGTCAACCAGTTTCCCTACAAGACGTTCAACTGGGTGGGTATCGACGGCACGACCCTGCTCGCGCACATGGAGCCTCTCGGCGATTACAACGCGGGAGCTTCTCCGCTCGCCATCTTCAAAGGCAATATGCGCAATACAGAAAAGGACACTATTCCCAAAGCGTTGCTGATATACGGCGACGGAGACGGCGGCGGCGGTCCGGGAGAAGGACATATCGAGTATGTCAAGCGTCATAAAAAGCTGTTCAATTGCAAGGTCAGCAAATCGGTAAACCTCTTTGAGGATCTCGAGCCTTACCGCGAGATAATGCCGACACACAAGGGCGAGCTTTACTACGAGCGTCACCAAGGTTGCTACACCTCGCAGGCGCGCTCCAAGAAGTTCAACCGCAAGATAGAATATCTGCTCCACAAGGTCGAATGGCTGGGCGCGGTCGCAAAACTGACGGGCGCGAAGTATGACTTCGACGAAATGGAAAAAATCTGGAAGGAAATACTCCTCTACCAGTTCCACGACATACTGCCGGGCACCTCTATCAAGCGCGTATACGACGAAAGCCTCGCAAGATATCAGATACTCTACGACCGCCTCGAAGAGAAAGTGAAAGGCATTCTGCTCGCAGGCAAGAAGGACGGCAAGCTCTGCGCGGTCAACCCCACCGACTTTGCCAGAACGGAATGGGTCGAGCACGAGGGCGAATGGTACAAACTCTCACTCGCGCCTTACAGCGTCACCGCTTTGCCCGAGCCTGTAAAACCCGACACGTCCTCTCTGTCGTTCGACGACTACACGATCCAGAACTCCAAGGTGCGCGTCGTATTCGGCACCAAGGGCGAGATAACCTCTCTTTACGACAAAGAGGGCGGCAAAGAGATCGTCGGCAAATACTTCAACAAGTTCACGATATACAGCGACCCGTTCATGTACTACAACGCGTGGGACATCAACATTCACTACCCCGAAATGAAAAAGTGGGACATGAAACTGGTCGGAGTACGCACTTATATCGACGGCGTGCGCGTTGTCAGAGAGCAGACGTTCAAGTACGACAAATCCACGCTCGTACAGAAAATATCGCTTACCGTAGAGGACAACATGGTCAGATTCGACACTACGGTCGACTGGGACGAACGCTTCAAGATGCTCAGAGCCGACTTCATTCCCGCATTCTTCGCGGACGAGGTCAACTGCGATATCCAGTTCGGCACGTTCAACCGCACGACGAAACAGGAGAACAGCGTAGACTGGGCGCAATTCGAGATCTGCGCGCATAAGTACGTCAATATCGACGGCGCGGATTACGGTTTTGCTCTTATCAACGACTGCAAGTACGGTCACCGCGCGAAAGACGGCTTCCTCAGCCTCTGCCTGCTCCGCTCGCCCGAGTTCCCCGACCCAACCTGCGATATCTGCACTCATACGTTCAGCTATGCGATACTTCCGCATAAAGCTCCTCTCACAGAGAGCGACGTTCTGGCGCGCGCATACTGCTTCAATCAGCCGATAGATATAGTCGGATCCAATATGAATATCGACACGTTCGTAAAGACGAGCAACGACGGCGTTGTTGTCGAGACCGTCAAACCCGCAGAAAGCGGCGAAGGCACTCTGCTCAGAATTTACGAATGCAAGGGAAAAGAGTGTTCTGTCGCGCTGACGCCGTCCGTAAAATACGATAAGGCTTACGACTGCGATATGCTCGAAAATATCAAGGGCGAAACCGATATAAGCAACCTCACGTTCAGACCGTGGGAGATCAAAACGATCATCCTCAAATAGGTCGCGGGGTCGTGGGACGACAGCCAAAGTGGGCTTCGCGTATTGAAACTTGTCACGCTTAGCGACAGCCTACCATTGCTGCCGGTCACACCGGCCGCGGGGCGACAGCCGAAGTGGGCTTCGCGTATTGAAACTTGTCACGCTTAGCGACAGCCTACTAATGCCGCCGGTCACACCGGCCGCGGGGTCGTGGGACGACAGCCAAAGTAGCTTCGCGTATCGAGGTTTGTATCGCTTAGCGATAGCTTACCTTTGCTCCCCGTCACACGGGGTCGTGGGACGACAGCCGAAGTAGCTTCGCGTATCGAGGTTTGTATCGCTTAGCGATAGCTTACCTTTGCTCCCCGTCACACGGGGTCGCGGGGCGACAGCCGAAGTGGGCTTCGCGTATTGAAACTTGTCACGCTTAGCGTCAGCCTACTAATGCCGCCGGTCACACCGGCCGCGGGGCGACTGCCAAAGTAGCTTCACATAATGTAACTTATTACGCTTAGCGACAGCCTACCTTTGCTCCCCGTCACACGGGGCGACAGCCTACTAATGCCGCCGGTCACATCGGCCGCGGGGCGACAGCCTACTTATGCGCCCTTTCTATTACGTAGAACAAAAAACCGCCGCTTTTCAGCGACGGTTTTTTTGTATTCAAACCGTTATTTTTTATACGCGGGGTCGTTGATAACCTCTCCGAGAATTATCGCCCTTCTGACATCGTCAGGCGTAACCTCTATTTTGCCGTTGCCGTCGTCCGAAGCGTCGATCTTGACAAAACGCAGACCGTAATGTTCCCCGCATCCTTCGTCACTCTTACCGCCGATACTGCCTGATACGGGCACTTTTTCCACGATATAGAGATCGTCGTCCGAATGGTCGACGTCGCAGTGCTCGTCGTGGTGCGATCTCGCTATCCCGACTACCCTTGCGGAAGTACGCACTTTTGGCGCGGCTTCGTACAGATCTGTACCATCAATCTTTACGGGCGCTTTTTCCGCGGCACGAACGTCGACCGACTTCATCGGAGCAATGTACTTCCTCACGGGAGCGCTGCCGCCTGTAACTTCTGAAAACGGCTCGTCGTCAAGCCGCGTGCGCGTATTCTGCGCACGCCGACTTTCTTCTTCTTTCTTTTTCTTTTCCGATTTTATGCTCTGTGAAACGATGACGATTATCATCACGAACACGAAAAACACGAATATCGGTATAAAAGTTGCCAGCGTCATTTCTTCTTTTTACCGTCTCCCGCTGGAGTATCCGTACCTCCCGTCAGAGAATTTCTCATCGCGGTATCCGCCTGTATGTTCTGCATACGGTAATAGTCGAACACGCCTATCTTGCCGTCTTTAAGCGCAGCCGCCATTGCCTTGGGGATCTCCGCTTCCGCCGCGATGACGTTGGCTCTCATCTCCTGAGACTTCGCTTTCATTTCCTGTTCGAGCGCGACTGCCATAGCGCGACGTTCCTCTGCCTTTGCTTCTGCTATTCTCTTATCCGCTTCTGCCTGATCCATCTGCAGCTGCGCGCCTATGTTCCTGCCGACGTCGATATCTGCAATGTCTATCGACAGTATCTCGAATGCGGTACCGTTGTCCAGACCTTTGTTGAGGACGGTCTTGGATATCTGATCGGGATTTTCAAGCACGTCTTTGTGGCTGTCTGCAGAGCCGACCGTGGTGACGATGCCCTCGCCTATTCTAGCTATTATGGTATCCTCGCCCGCACCGCCGATAAGTCGGGTGATGTTGGCGCGCACCGTAACGCGCGCTTTTACGCGCAACTCGATTCCGTCCTTGGCTATCGCGGATATGCCGGGGGTCTCTATGACCTTGGGATTGACGGAGACTTTTACCGCATTGAGCACGTCTCTGCCCGCGAGGTCTATCGCTCTCGCAGTCTCGGGAGCGAGCTGAATGTTGGCGCTGTGCGCGCTGATAAGCGCGTTGACGACTTTTATCGCGTCTCCCTTTGCGAGCACGTGGGTCTCCAGTTCGTCTATCGTAACGTCCAGCCCCGCTTTCATCGCGCTTATATACGCGTCGACTATCGTAGCGACTTTGACGCCTCTCCACTTCATACCTATGAGTCTTGCCATAGAAACTTTCACGCCCGAAACAAGCGCTCTGAACCATATCCTGATCGGCAGGACTCCGAGTATGACCGCGAGCAGTACCAGAACGACGACTACGGCGACTATTATTGCCGTGATCGCGCCACCGCTCATTGCAAGAAGCATTAACATGTTATTCTCCTCCGAATTATTCTTTTATTTTTACCACAATCTTGCCGCCTTCGACATAATCGACGACGACCTTGCAGTCTTTTGCTATAAACATTGCGTTGGATACGACGTCGTATATCTTGTCGTCTATCCTGACGCTTCCTGCAGGTCTCAACGCGCAAAGAGTCACGCCCTCCTTGCCTACGAGGAAATCGTAATCGGCAGTGCCCGCAGTATGACCTGCCGACACCGCGGTATCCTTGTTGACAAAGCCCGTACGCGACAGATATCCGCGCTTCATCGAGAATACCATCACGGTAAATGCCGCGACGAGCACGAGCATTACCGCCGCGAGCAGAATGAAAAGCTGAATTATCGGATTGCCGCCGCCGTGATTATACACGCGTATGACAATGCCGACTATCACGAGCACCGAACCCGTTATGCCGAAAAATCCGAACCCGGGCTGAAAAATCTCGACGACGATAAAGATAAGTCCCACTATGAGACATATCGCCGCCGCCCAGCCTATCTCGGAAAACACCAAAGCGAATTCTTGCCAGAAAGTCATTTTTATTACCTCCGTACCGCGCTTGTGCCCGCGCGGTAGCTTTATATAATAATACAATAAAGCATATTTCTTGTCAATAGTCGCTTTTTCCCTGTTTTTACTCTGCGCGAAAAGCACGTTCTGTGCAGAGAGGGCGTCTTTGCCGTCGCGTCGTCGCCGCGCCCGCGTTGCGATATCTCGCGCCCGTTTTCCTGATACGTATCGCGATTTTCGGCTTTGATGATAAAAAAAGCGACGGATAAATCCGTCGCCGTAACGTATCGTATCTATGTATTACGAAAGGAACAGTTTGTACGCTGGATCGAGCAGCTGATGCGGTAAAAGCTCCAAAGCTCTGAGCATACAGCTGTTTTTGACCCTGTAGCGTGCCTTCGGCTTCTTCTTGTTGAGAGCCTTCATCGTCGCCTTGATCAGATGCACGGGATCGTGCGCGTTCTTGAGTTCGTGCTCCATGATCGGTTTCATTTTGCCGAGTATTCCCTGATAGAGCTTCGTGCCCTCGTAAAGTGCCTTAAATGACGCCGCAGCGCTGTCGTGCATACGCGTTTTGAAAGAACCGGGAACGATTTGTATAACGGGAATGCCCAAGAACATCAACTCCCTCCTCAGACTGTCGCAGTATGCGTCTACCGCATATTTGGACATCGTGTACGGACCGTTGAACGGCTGCGGGGTAAGATATCCGCATTCAGAACCGCAGTTGACAATCCTGCCCTTGCCTTTCATTATCATATCAATGAAAGTGCGGTTGACTCTGACCATACCCATAACGTTTATCTTGAGGCTCTTTTCTATCAGCTCGACGCAATCGCCTTCTATCATAGAACACATTTTCTGATAACCTGCAAAGTTGATTACAGCATCGAGTTTATCCGTAACTTTGAGGATCTCCTCTTTTACTCTGTCAAGATCTTCCTGCACGATGACGTCGCACGACATCGGCACCATATTCTCGATCTTGGCAAGTTCCTCAAGCTCTTTCTTGTTTCTTCCGAGAGCGAAGACCGTCCAGCCGTTCTTTGTCATCTCTCTTGCGACGGCTCCTCCGAGACCTCCGGTTACGCCGGTAAAAACCGCATACTTCATAAACAAAACCTCCATCCACACAACCGACTGCAGTCGGACAATAAGATAATTATAATTTCACTGTCGTTTTTTGTCAAACTTTTAACAACACAATTTAATGTTTTCTGCCACATTTGTATAATTTTTTACATATTTTATACATTTGCAACAGGTTATTCATGCATAATTGCATAAAATATACTTAACGTTATAGTCATACTCACTTTAATGTAAAATTGCGTTTTTTTTACACCTATTTGTTGCATAAATATTCGAGTCGGATTATAATGTACTCACGCGTGAGTAACTTTTTGCGCGTAAGGAGATATTTTATGAAGAAGAAAATGATTTTGTTTACAGTCATTGCGATCGTAGCGGCGCTCTCTCTGAGCGTACTTCTCGCAGGTTGCACCACCGTCGATATGTCCAAGGCGGGTCCCGAAGACATCAAAGAGTACGGTAAACTCGTCGTTGCGACTTCCCCCGATTTTCCCCCGTTTGAGAACCTTGAAGGCGATGAGATAGTAGGTTGGGATATCGACGTTGCCAAGGCTCTTGCCGAAAAACTGGGCGTAGAACTTGAGATTCAGTCCATGAGTTTTGACGCAGTTCTCTCCGCCGTCGCGACAGGCAAAGTGCATATGGGCATGGCGGGTATAAGCTACTCCGCTAAGCGCGACGAGACGATGGATTTCAGCGTCAACGTATACGACAGCCAGCAGATGATCATCGTCAGAGCCGATGACACTTCCATCACCGGTCCTATGGATCTTGCCGGCAAGACCGTTGCCGTACAGGCAGGCACGATAGGCAACTTGCTTGCAAATATGGACGAGAATTACGCTTACACCACCGATGACGACGGCAACACCGTTGCAATCCTCGGCAAGCCCGGTTCCGTCAACGCTCTCGAAAGCGGCATGCTCGCTTGCCAGCAGCTGAAGAACGGCACCGCAAACAGTTATCAGGCTGATGCGGTCATCCTCGACAAACTGCCCGCTCAGGAAATAGTTGAAAAACTCAACGCAGAAGGCGGAACTCAACTCAGGATTCTCGATGACAGCGTTTACGGCGACGCTTACGCGTTCGCTATCGGCGAAGGCAACAAAGCACTCAAAGAGTGGATCGACGCCGCTTATCAGGAACTCGTTGACGACGGCACGATCGCAAGACTCAACGAAAAGTGGGACATAGAGTAATCAAGAAACAAATAGGATAATTTTACGCCCGTCCGCGTATATTGCGCGGACGGGCGCAAACGGTATTTATGAAACTCGATCTAAGCATTATATTCAACGCAAAAACTTTTAAGATGCTCGCCGAAGCGTACGGCTGGACGATCTTTATCACCGTATTTGCGTTGCTGATAGGAATAATACTAGGCACACTGCTCGCGGTATGCAGAGTGATTCCTCAGACCAATATCGTCAGTAAAGCGCTCAACAAGATAGCAGGAGCGTATATTTCGATATTCCGCGGCACTCCTCTGATGGTGCAGCTGTTTATCTTTTCTTTTGTTATCTTCGCCAATGTGATCTTCATCAATTCAAAAGTCAGCGCATATCTTATCGCGGTGATAGGCTTCGGACTCAACTCTGCGGCGTACGTATCCGAAAACATACGCGCAGGCATACTCAGCATTGACAAAGGACAGATGGAAGCGGGACGCGCTCTCGGACTTTCTTACGGTAAGACGATGTGGAACGTTATCCTGCCTCAGGCGGCGAAGAACATAATCCCGCCCCTCGGCAACGAAGCGATAACACTCGTCAAAGACACGTCGGTCGCGCTGATAATCGGCGTCAACGAATTTTTCTATGTCATTAAAGGACTTACGGCAAGCACCTACAACGTGCTCACCCCTTACCTGTTCGCGGCTGTCGTCTACTATATCACGGTTGCGATCATGTCGTTCGGACTTAACAAACTCGAAAAGAGGCTGAGAAGAAGCGATGCAAGATAAAACTTTGAAAACAAGCGCGGCAAGCGCAGAAAATAAAAATCCGATAATTACGACGCGCGGTCTTGTCAAAAAGTTCAACGGCAAGACGGTGCTTCGCGGCATAGACGCGGACATATACGAGGGTGAAAAAGTCGCGGTAATAGGTCCTAGCGGAAGCGGCAAAAGCACCTTCCTGCGCTGTCTCAATCTGCTCGAGATACCGACGGCGGGCACGATCGCGTTCGGCGACGAGATCATTTACGAAAGCGACTATTACGCGCAAAAGGACAAGCTGAAAGAACTCGAAGCCAAAAAGCGCGTTTACACGAGCGGCTCGGACGACGAACAAGTCGAAAAGCTGACGGAAAAACTCGAAACGCTCAAAAACGACAAAAAAGAAAGCGAAAGACTGACCAAAGAGCTGAAAAATCATCTGAAACTGCTCAAGGCGACGTCCTACCGCGACGGCGCGCAGGCAGAAGCGGAAGAAACTGCCGCAAAGATAAGCGCGGCAAAGGCGGAGACGGCTGCTCTGACCGTTGAAATAAAAAAGGCAAAAGCGGATATAAAAGCGCGCAAAGCAGAAGTCAGATCCTCGCTGGACGCAAGCGTTACCGCAAGCCTTCAGGCGGAGATAGACAAGCAGAGAAAGATCACGGCGCAGTCGAGAGCGCGTCACAAGAAATTTATCGCGCAGATGGAAAAGACGATCGACTCGCACAGAAGGACGACGGGCATGGTCTTTCAGCACTTCAATCTGTTCAACAACCTCAGCGTACTCGACAACATCACTCTCGCGCCGATAAAGACGGGTCTTGAAGCGGTAAAGGAGCGCAAAAAGCTACTCAAAGCCGCGGCGAGAAAGGGCGACGAAAACGCAAAAGCGGAACTGCTTTCTCTGCCTCACAAGCTGGAGATTATAGAAAACGCGCGCAAGCAGGCTTACGAACTGCTCGACCGCGTGGGACTTAAGGACAAAGCAGGCGTATATCCCGTCACTTTGTCGGGCGGTCAGAAACAGCGTATCGCGATAGTCAGAGCGCTTGCGATGAATCCCAAAATAATGCTTTTCGACGAGCCGACTTCCGCTCTCGACCCCGAGATGGTCGGAGAGGTGTTGCAGGTCATCAAAAAGCTCGCGGACGACGGCATGACCATGGTGATCGTCACTCACGAAATGGGTTTTGCAAGAGAAGTCGCGACCCGCGTGCTGTTTATCGACGAAGGTCTTATAAAAGAGGACGCGCCGCCAAAAGAACTGTTCGGCGACCCGAAAAACGAAAGACTCAAAGAGTTTTTGTCAAAAGTGCTTTGAACAAGAAAATCCTTATATAGACGGGACCCCGCAAGCCAACGCTTGCGAGGTCCTCTTTTCCTTTATTCCGTTGAAAGGTCAAGCCGTAAACAAGCCGCCGTTATCGTTTCTGATCAAAAAGCCATTCCTGCCACTTTTCGCCCGCATAAAACTTTTTCATCATCTTATGCCCGCCTTTTTGATACAGACTCAGCCTCACGTCGCATACGTCTTTGAGTCTGCCGCAGACTTTGACGTCGCTGTCGGACGGCACGACGTCGTCGTCTTTCGCATGACCCGCCCATATCTTTGCGCCCTTGAACGCGTCGACGTCGAAAGTGTCGGAATCGCC
>CALWKV010000072.1 GCA_944381355.1 uncultured Christensenellaceae bacterium
ACAATGCGAAGCCGTTTTTGTTTTACGCCATAGGTTTCCGAAACACTCACTAAAAATCATTGCCTGCGGTAGCATGCAGTTTTAAGCCGTATTTATTACCCTGACGGAGTTGCATAATGCGAAGCCTTTCAATGCACCCGTCACACGGGCAAGGCATTTAACGCAGTAGCTATTGAAATATGCCGCTTAAAACCTTGTTCGTATTATTCAGGTCCGGTATATAAAAAGCAAAGTCGTGCCAATCGCCGCAAAAGCCCTGGGTATTGACAATAAACCGTTTATAAGATATAATGACAGAAAAACGGAGGGATTATGAAAAGACGGTTTGTTTTATTCGTGTTGCTTGTTTTTGCTTTGACTACGACAGCTTTTGCGCTCGCTTCTTGCGATATCGGCAAGGACGAGACGACAGATCTTTCGGGTGACAATATCGATATCGTGTTTTCAAAATCTCAGTTTGAATACAACGGTTTGCCTCAGTATCCTGGCTTTCAGATCGTCGACGGTTACGACGTGATCGAAGAGTATAATTTCGGCGAGCACAACGACGATATTATTGTGACTTACGACGCCAATATGTACGTAGGGACGGCAACGGTCACGGTGACTGCCGTTAATGGCGGAAAATACACGGGGCGCGTCATCGGACAATTTCAGATAGTTCAACAGACAAAAAAGGTGAGTGCGGGGGATTTTCAGACCCTTAAGAAATACCTCAAGGACGGCGGTTATGCCAACGTTGTCCTGACAGCCGACGTCACCGTACCCGAGGGGCAGAGTCTGACCGTGGAAAAGGGCGTCGTCGTCGATACCTGCGGCTACGCTCTCGTCAATAACGGCAACTTGGAGAATAAGGGCGAGATCGCTTTCAACGAATACGGCAAAGGCAATATCCTCGACAACAACGGCACGTTGACCAATAAAGGCAAGATATTGCTTTACGTGTCGACGGAAAATCGGGAAGCGCTTGTCAACGACGGCAAATTGCTGAATACGGGAGAGATATACCTCAACGGTGAGGACGGCAACAGACTTGTAGCGCGCAATTACGGCAATTTTGGCAATGAGGGGATCGTCACGTTCAACAGATATGTTGATTTTTACAATTACGGCGCTTTTTCAAACGGCGGGGATGTGAAAAACAGTTCCGAAAACAAGTTTTATACCGACAGCGACATCACGGGCAATGCGATAAACTATATCAGCCGCAGATATCCTTTGACTGAGTTTGAGATCTCTCTGTCTGACGATACATATAAGTATGACGGAACGGCTCATAAACCCGCGATCTATTTTGTCAAAGACGGTTACAATGTGGATTACGGCGACTATGAAGCCGTTTACGAAAACAACGTCGAGGTGGGCACGGCGACGATCACGATTTACCCGACGGAGGATTCGGACGCGTTTTACGGAGATCCGATCGTTTTGTATTTCGAGATAGTGCCGTGACGGCAGGGGTGACGTTGCTTTGGTTCGTCTCCGCCTGAAAGACAGGCGTGCGATCGGGGTGAAAAAAACAAAATATCTTGCATACGACGGTTTTTACACGCGATAAAAGCCTCCCGAATTGTTCGGGAGGCTTTTATCATTTCAAGGTTTTTTGCCGATTTAAAAGAGATGCGCATCGGTATTCTGCACTTTTATCAACGGCATTTTGCCGCGTCGGATCAGACGGGCGCAAACTGGCTGTTGTAGAGGTTGTAATAGAAGCCTTTTTTTGCGAGCAGCTCGTCGTGCGTGCCTTGTTCGATTATGTTGCCGTCGTTCATCACAAGTATCAGGTCGGCTTCTTTTATCGTAGACAGTCGGTGCGCGACGATAAAGCTGGTTCTCCCTTCCATCATCGTGCCGAACGCTTTTTGTATCTTGATTTCGGTGCGCGTGTCTATCGAAGAAGTAGCCTCGTCGAGTATAAGCATGGGCGGATGGGTCAGCATTATGCGCGCTATGCAGAGGAGCTGCCGCTGTCCCTGCGAGAGGTTGTCGCCGCCCTCGGAGACGACGGTGTCGTAGCCCTTGGACATCTTGGTGATGAAGCCGTGCGCGTTCGCCGCCTTCGCCGCCGCTATTATCTCATCGTCGGTAGCGTCGCGTTTGCCGTAAGCGATATTTTCCTTTATCGTGCCGCCGGTCAGCCACGTTTCCTGCAATACCATTCCGAAGCACTTTCTCAGACTGTCGCGCTTTACGTCGGTCACTGGGTGTGAGGAGACGAGTATTTTGCCGTCAGTCACGTCGTAATATCTCATCAGCAGGTTGATGAGGGTGGTCTTGCCGCAACCCGTCGGACCTACGATGGCTATTTTCTGACCGTTCTCTACGGCGAGATTTATGTGCTGAAGGAGTATCTTGTCCTGCGTGTATCCGAAGCTGACGTCGTCGAGGCGCACCGTTCCGTCGCACTCCTTTATCTCGGGGAGAAGCGAGTCGTCCGATTCCGTCGGCTCGTCAAGCACCGCGAACACTCTGCGCGCGCCCGCCATAGCCGTCTGCAATTCTGTAATAACGCCTGTTATCTCGTTGAAAGGTTTGGTGTACTGGTTGGAGTACATAAGGAATGTGGACAGGAGTCCCGCGCTGACCGAGCCTATGCCGTTTACCGCAAGCAAAGCGCCCGTAATGCCGACAGCCGCATAGACGAGACCGTTGACAAAGCGGGTGCACGGGTTGCTCATCGCGCTGTAAAACTGCGCCTTGTAGCCGTAATTGTACAGCTCCTGATTGACCTCGGCATAGTATTTGTCGGCGTCGTCGCCGTAGGAGAACGCCTGCACGACCTTCGCATTGGAGATCATTTCTTCACCGAAGCCGCTGAGTTTACCCTGCACGGTCGCCTGTTTTATGAACATATCGTGAGTATGCTTTGCTATGAACGCCGCAACGAACAGAGACACGGGGGTTATCAGCACGACAACTAGCGCAAGTATCCAGTTGACGATAAACATCACGACGAGCGTGCCGAGTATCGTGAACACGCCGTTGAGAAGCTGTGAAAATCCTTGCAGGAGACCTGTCGAGATCTGCTCGATATCGTTGCCCATACGGGTGATCAGATCGCCGTGGGCATGCGAGTCGATATACTTGAGAGGAAGCCTGTCGATGTGGTTGAACAGGTCTTCGCGCATATCCTTTACGGTCGAGAAGGAGAGTTTGTTGGTGCTCCACGAGAGCAGCCATTGGAAGATCGTGGCAAAGGCGATCGTTATGCCGAGGTAGCCGATATAGCGTATTACCTGAGAGAAGTCCACGTTGTCCTTGCCGACGATGAAGTCTATAGCGTCGCCGATCAGCACGGGCGTAAGCAGAGAAGCCGCGACGCTGATGAACGAGCTTATCACCGCGACGAACAGCAGAAAACGGTAAGGTCTCACGTATTTCAGCAAGCGTTTTACGAGTTCTTTGGTCGACATGTTCATCTTGCGTTTTCCTCCTTGCTGACCTGCGAGAGACATATTTCGCGGTACACTTCGCAGGAGTCGAAAAGCTCCTCGTGAGTACCGATCCCTTTGACTTCGCCCTCGTCGAGGACGATTATCTTGTCGGCGTTCTTTATCGAAGTCGCGCGTTGCGAGACCCAGAACACGGTTGCGTCGCCCTTGCTCTCGGCTATTGCTTTTCTCAAAGCGTAGTCGGTAGCGAAGTCGAGTGCGCTGGAACTGTCGTCGAATACGAGTATTTTCGGAGAGCCTACGAGCGCTCTCGCTATCGTAAGTCTCTGCCTCTGACCGCCCGAAAAGTTTCTGCCGTCGCGTTCCACTATTTCGTCCAGCCCTTTTTTCTTGCCGCGGACGAAGTCTGCCGCCTGCGCGATCTCGAGCGCGCGCCATATTTCTTCGTCGGTCGCGTCCTTTTTAGCCCATTGCATATTGCTGCGTATCGTGCCGCTTGCGAGCACCGCTTTTTGCGGCACGTAAGCCATCGTCGTGCGCAGTTGTTCGAGCGGATATTTTCTGACGTCCGTGCCGAACAGTCTGACGCTACCTTCGCTGACGTCGTAGAACCTGCCCAACAGATTGATAAGCGTGGATTTGCCGCTGCCCGTACCGCCTATGACGCCGACAGTCTCTCCGCGCCGCACGTCGACCGTCAGAGAGTCGAGCGCGTATTCGCCGTCGCCGTAACCGAAGCAGACGTGATCGAAGCTGACTGCGGGCGCGTCGTCGTCTGGCACGACCTGCGTATTGCCCTCGTCCGTAATTGACGGTTGAGTGTCAAGCACCTCGAGTACGCGGGAAGCTGAAGCCGACGACTTGGTGATCAGAATGACCATGTTGGCGACGACTACGAGCGCGAGAGATATCTGGGTCATATAGTTTACGAACGCGATTATCTCTCCCTGAGTCATTTCGCCGTCGTTGACGATGCCGCCGCCGAAGTATAATATAGCGAGGATCGCGACGTTGATTATCGCAAAAGTCAGAGGGTTGAGCAGAGCGGATATCGCGCCCACGGTATTACTCGTGCGTGTGAGATCTTCCGCTGCCGCCTTAAAACGCGTGCGCTCGTAGTCCTGGTTCGCAAACGCTCTGACTACGCGCACGCCCGAAAGGTTTTCTCGTGTGATGCCCGTCACCGTGTCCAGCTTTTTCTGCACCGTTTTGTAGTGGGGCACGGTGCGCGACATGATAATATACAACACAAGCGCTATCAGCGGCGCCGCCGCGAGGAATACCAGCGCGAGTTTGAAGTTGATTATCATCGCCATGACCGCCGCGCCTATAACGAGGAATGGCGCGCGGATAAAAAGTCTTATCATCATCGCGACGAAATTCTGCATCTGATTGACGTCTGCGGTGAGGCGGTTGACGAGGGTCGCCGCGCCGAATTTGTCCAGTTCTTTGTAAGACAATTTGTTGACGTGCGAGAACAGGTCGTTGCGCAGCAGAGTGCCGTAACCTTGCGAGCATTTGCTCGCTACGTACTGGCATATCAGCGCGCAGCACAGTCCGACCACTCCCAGGGCGAGTATCAGAAAGCCGCGCGACAGGATATAGCCCGTGCCTGCATTGTTGTTGATGCCTTCGTCGATGACCTGCGCCATGACGAGCGGCACTATAAGCTCGAAAATCGCTTCAAGCAATTTAAAAAACGGACCCCACACGAGGTGCGCTTTGTAGTTCTTCAGATGAATAGCCAATCTTTTCATTTTCACTCTCAAATATTGACATTTTATTGCTGATAAAATACAATAATAACTACGGACGGTTAAATTTTAGGCGCGTGCGGATACGCGCGCGGCAGTCTTTATTGCGCATATACAGTATATATATTTGCAATTTAAAAATCAATTGTTTGGAGTGTAAAATGAAAGACGGATTTGTTAAAGTTGCGGCAGTCAGTCCCGAAGTAAAAGTCGCGGATTGCGCTTTCAACGCAGAGAGTATTTGCAAAGGCATAGACAGAGCTTATGCCGACGGTTGCAAACTTGTCGTTTTTCCCGAACTGAGCGTATGCGGCTATACCTCGGGCGATCTTCTTCTGCAAAGCGTTTTGCTGGAAGCTGCTGAAAACGCGGTCGAAAGGATAGCGGAACATTGTACGGGCAAACAGATATTCGTCGCAGTCGGCACTCCCGTTGTCGTAGGCGGCAAGCTGTACAACGCGGCGGTCGCGATTTTTGACGGCAGGATACTCGGCATCGTACCCAAACGCAACGTGCCGTCTTATACCGAATTTTACGAAGGCAGATATTTCGAGACGGGTGACAAGCTCGACAACGTGGATAAGACCGTTTACTGCGGCCGCGAAGTCGAGGTCTGTTCAAGAGCCGTGTTCAGATGCCGCAATATGAGGAACTTCTGCATAGGCATCGAGATTTGCGAGGATATGTGGATAGCGGGCGGTCCCGCGGACTTGCTCTGCGCGGGCGGCGCGACGGTGATATGCAATCTGTCCGCAAGCGACGAGACGGTCGGCAAGGACGATTACCGCAGACTTCTCGTAAAATCGGCTTCGGGCAAATGTAACGCGGCTTACGTTTACAGCGACTGCGGAGAGGGTGAGAGCAGTACGGATCTGGTGTTCTCCGCGCACGACATGATCGCGGAAAACGGCGCCGTGATCGCAGAAAGCAAGCCTTTCGGCGAAGGCTATGTCGTTGCCGAAGTGGACGTTCAGAAGCTGTCGGCGGAAAGGATAAAACAGAATACGACCCCGTCAACACCGATCAAAGAGGTGTATTTCGACTGCGCGCTTTGCGAGACGCAGCTGACCGTGAGGATAGAAAAGACGCCTTTTGTGCCGGAAGGAGAATCGGACAGGGCGGCAAGATGCGAGAGAGTGTTCGCGATACAGGCGCACGGTCTTGCAAAGCGTATGAAACACACGGGGTGCAAGCACCTCGTAGTGGGACTTTCGGGCGGACTGGACAGCGCTCTCGCACTTCTCGTAATGTGCAGAGCGGCAGAAGTAGCGGGGCTGGAAAGAAGCGCGATCACCGCGATCACTATGCCTTGCTTCGGTACGACCAGGCGCACTCGCTCCAATGCGGAAAAACTTGCGCGCGCTCTCGGCGTAAACTTTAAAAAAATAGACATAGGCAAGACGGTGCAGAGACATCTCAAGGACATCGGTCACGACGGCGTGACGGGAGACGTTGCGTACGAGAACGCGCAGGCGAGAGAACGCACGCAGGTTTTGATGGACTACGCCAACAGGACGGGAGGACTCGTCGTAGGCACGGGAGATCTTTCAGAGCTTGCGCTCGGCTGGGCGACATACAACGGCGATCACATGTCGATGTACGGCGTCAACGGCTCCGTACCCAAGACGCTCGTCAGACACCTTGTACGCTTTTATGCAGAGAGCGTCGCGGGCGCGAAGGCGAGAGCAGTGTTGCTCGACATTCTCGACACTCCCGTCAGCCCCGAGCTTATACCCGCAAAGGACGGAGAAATAGCGCAAAAGACGGAGGAGATCGTCGGTCCTTACGAGCTTCACGACTTCTTCCTTTACAATATCGTCAGATGGGGATTCAAACCTTCCAAGACGTTCAGACTCGCAAAATATGCGTTTAAAGGCGACTTCGACGACGAGACGATATACAAGTGGCTTAAGACATTCGTTTCGCGCTTCTTCGCACAGCAGTTCAAGCGCTCGTGTCTGCCCGACGGACCAAAGGTTGGTAGTGTGGATCTGTCTCCGAGAGGCGGCTGGCGTATGCCCAGCGACGCATGCAAGACGGAGTGGATAAAAGACCTTGAGTCATGCGATCCGTCGAAAAAGTAATAGTCGGCAAATCAAAGGTAAATAAGCCGAATAAAAATCCGTCCGCAAACGCGGGCGGATCTTTTTATCGGTTTTGATCAAAATACACTTTCACGATCTGTATTCGGATACGCTTCGCGCATCGTAACAAGTGCAATACGCGCCAGCTTACCAATGCAGCGGTCACACCGCAGACAGCTGTACAGGCTTCGCGTATCGTAACAAGTGCAATACGCGCCAGCTTACCAATGCAGCGGTCACACCGCAAAAAGCTGTACAGGCTTCGCGTATCGTAATAAGTGTAATGCGCGCCAGCTTACCAATGCAGCGGTCACACCGCAAAAAGCGCGACCCCCGAAGGAAGCCGCGCTTAACGCTGTATCTTGTTGATTATTATTTAAGCGAGTTGAGGATCGCCTGCGTTTCGGTGTGATCGCAATCTTCGAGAGTGTAAGAATACTCGATGTGCGTCTCTGCATTTGCGGTGCCGGTCAGACCGATGATCTTGCCGTTCCAGCTCTCTACGAAATCCATCTCTTTGATCAGACCGCAGTCCCATACCTGAACGGTCACTTCGAGTTTGTTGAAGCTCATGCCGCTTGCGCTGTTGTCCTGTTCGAGTCTCGAGATGGTCGTTGCGTCGGCATTGGCTACTTCTAGGTTAGCCTTGAAGGTGATCTCGTAGTAACCCGCTTCGTTGTGGGTGATGCTGACGCCTTCGGTGCTGATTATGTTTTCGCAGGAGAAGTTGAGGGCAGTCTTTTTGGATTCCTCTCTGTTCTGAGTCTGAAGAGACGTTTCGTCCTTGTCGCCGAAGTCGGAACCCTTCTCCCATGCGCCTTCCTTGACGGAAAGAAGTCCCGTGTCTTCGCCGTCATACACGAGATCTGCCATATCGACCTTGAGTCTCCACAGTTTGCCGTCTGCGTAAATGCCTTTACTGCCCGCAGCCGTAGCAGCGTAGAGACTGAACATCACATCGCTGGTGCCCACGTTGATCGGGAACTTGAGAATGATGTCGTCTTTGATGTCTCTGTCCTGCTTCTTTATGCGCTGGTAGATCATCATAAAGTCGTTTTCTTCGCTGAGGGTGGTCTGACCCTTTGTGTATTTGAAATAGGTGTAACGCAGGACCTTGGTTTCGTTTTCCTCGATCGCGTCCATGATGAGTCTGACCTTTTCGTTGTCGGCGAGGGTAGCGTCGTTGACGATGTCCTCAATGCTTACGGTAATACTGTTTTTGATCTCGTCGGACGGAGCGGTGTCAACGCCGCTGAGTATGTCTTGGGGAAGACCTTCGGAAATAGGACCTACGTACGGGTCAACGCAACCTGCAAAGCATGCGGCAACGAGACCGATCACGAGAACAACCGCAATAAACGGAATAAATTTTTTCATAATAATCCTCTTCTCATTGTTTATTCGTTCGGCAAAAGCCGTACGTTTCCTGATGTCGGACGAAACTTGTCCGTCTACACCTGATATTATATTATCAACAATATGGCCTTGTCAACGCTAATCTGTGTATAAAATATGGACAAAACGGTCGCGAGCTTTTCAAAACCTGCATTGACAAGGAGGTTTAAAATAATTTATACTAAGGACGACAACCGTTTTGTGAGGTAAATATGGTAGAAAGGTTTTTGCTTTATCCCGCTCACGTCGCGTCGCTTATGCGCGTCAGAAGTGGCATTTTCAAGGTTGTGGGCGCACTCGACGTCAAGGTTTGTAAAGACGACGAGCCGATCACTCTCAAAGATGCAGAAAAAAAAGGTTATATACCCATAAAAAAGGGAGACAAGTGGGCGACGGATTACGGTTGCGCGGTATTCGGGGTTACGGGCATCGTACCGTTGAGTGCAAAGGGTCGCAAGGTGGTAGTGCTTATTGATATTCAGGGCGAAGGACTCGTGATGAAAGACGGAGCGCCGGAAACAGGAATTACGCACGTCACCGACGGTATTGACTGGGTGCAAAGTGTCCCGGGCAAACAGGAAATAGTCATATCGGATTGCGCCGAGGGAGGAGAAAACGTCCGCTTTTATATCGATGCCGGTTACAACGGCAAGAAGAAAAAAGCGAATACGTATGCGAAATTCCGCCGTGCAGACATGGCGGTCGTCGACGAGGAAGCGAGAGAGTTTTATTACGACGCGCTTCAGCTTTTTATGCTCTTGCTCACTTTCGGACAAAACGAGTATCTGACCAAAGAGAGAGCGGACGAGACAGACGCGGCGCTGAAAAAGGCATTTGCGCTGTATTTCGGCAAGAAAAGAGAGGAAGCGCGTACGTTGCTGAAGAAAACGGCTCAACGACGCATAGATTATGAAGCTCCCGCTTACACGGCTATAGGTCACGCTCATCTCGATCTTGCTTATCTCTGGCCGATAAGGGAAACAAAGAGAAAGGGCGCGCGCACTTTTGCCAATCAGCTCGTTAATCTCAAAAAATATCCCGATTACGTATTCGGCGCAAGTCAGGCACAGCTTTTTCAATGGATGAAAGATCTTTATCCCGATCTGTATGCAGAGATAAAGAAAGCGGTCGCCGCAGACAGGATAGAAATACAGGGCGCAATGTGGACGGAAAACGACTGCAACATCCCGTCCGGAGAGAGCATAATCCGTCAGTTTCTCTACGGAGAGGAGTTCTTTATGAAAGAGTTCGGCAAGTCGAGCGAGGTCGTCTGGCTTCCCGACGTTTTCGGTTATCCCGCTTCGCTTCCGCAGATATTCAAAGGGTGCGGCAGAGACTATTTTGCTACGATAAAACTCACCTGGAACAACCACAACAAATTCCCGTACAAGACCTTTGTATGGAAGGGCATAGACGGCACAGAGATACTCTCTCACATGGCGCCGCAGGGCAATTACAATTCTTCCGCTACGCCGATGGCGTTCGTCAAGTCGTTCAAAGGAAATCCTCAGAGCAAAGAAGTCAAGCACGCGCTTATGATCTTCGGCATAGGAGACGGCGGCGGCGGTCCGGGAGAAGCGCCTCTCGAATTATTGACGAGAGAGCGGGATCAGCACGGTCTCGCACCCGTGAAATTCGGCACTGCGGGAGGCTTTTTCAAGGAGCTTGCGGCGGATAAAGAAGCAAAGATACCCGTATACGACGGAGAGCTTTATCTCGAAAAACATCAGGGCACATATACGTCGCAGGCGAAGAACAAACTGTACAACAGACTTATGGAGCAGGAACTTCATACGCTCGAGTGGCTGTGCTCGCTCGCTCTGATAAAGGGCATAAAGTGGGACAAGGCGGCTATTGACGAAATATGGAAAGAGGTGCTCCTGTATCAGTTTCACGATATAATCCCGGGTAGCTCGATTAAACGCGTGTTCGACGAGAGCGTGGCGAGATACAAGGCGCTTCACGCTCAGGTTGTCAAGGAGCGCGACAGACTTTTGCTGGAAATGAAAAAAGAGGACGGCGTCAAGAGCGCGATCAACCCCGCGGACTTCGAAAGAAAAGAATATGTGAAAGACGGCGACAAATGGTATTTCGCAGAAGTTGACGCATACTCGGCGGCAAAGCTGAAAGAGTGCGGAGAAACCAAGGTGTCGGCAGGCGAAAACTGGATAGCCAACGACAGGATAAAGGTGACTTTTGTAAAAGAAGGCTGGATAGGATCTGTGGTCGAAATCGACACGGGCAGGGAAATTTGCGGAGGTTACTTTGATAAGCTCGCGGTATATGAAGATCCCAGACTGTTCTACAACGCATGGGATATCAGAGAGGATTACCGCTCCCTGCCGTCAACGACGATGACGCTCGTCGAGAGCAGATGCTACGTAGACGGTCCGTCTGCGGTCAGAGAGGCGACGTTTACATACGGTGCTTCCACGCTTGTGCAGAGGACGGTGCTCAAGGCGGGAGAGGCTTTTGTTGAGTTTGACAATACGGCAGACTGGCACGAAAATCACAAGATGCTGAGGGCAGAATTTAAGCCCGTAGACTATTCCGACACGGTCAACTGCGATATACAGTTCGGCAACGTGGACAGGTCGACGCTCGACGATACTCCTGTGCGCAAAGCGCAGTTCGAGATATGCGCGCACAAGTTCGTCAACGTGGACGGCGACAACGGCGGTTTTGCCGTGCTGTCCAACTGTAAATACGGCTACCGCGTAAAGGACGGCTATATATCTCTCAATCTGCTCAGAAGTCCCAAACGTCCCGATCCCGAGTGCGACAGAGGAAAACACTATTTCGGCTTTGCGATGTATCCGCACAAAGGAAACTGGAAACAGAGCGATCTGGTCAAAAAAGCGTATTGCTACAATTATCCGCTCATAATAAGCGATTTTCTGCCTTCGCTCGAAAGACTGGTCGACGACGGCAACGAGAGCGTTATCGTGGAGACGGTCAAGCCCGCGCACGACGGCAAAGGCATTGTCGCGAGAATTTATGAGAGATACGGAGAGGACGCGACCGCAAGCGTGCGCGCAGGCTTCAGATACAAGGCGCTGTATCACGCCGACATGCTGGAGAAAAAAGGGGACAAGGTGGACAACGCTTCGCTGGACTTCGGAAAATACAAGATACGCACTTTGTACTTTGAACTTTGAATTGGTTTTACGCCCTCGCTTATGCGGGGGCATTTTTTACAGTTTTTTTGTCCGTTTAGGTAAATCGATATCAGCAGGTTCCCTCGACGTCGAATAAAAACTTTACAAAGACGTGAAAACGGGCAGAAGGAAGCAAAAAGCAAAGCCTTGTTGCGGTTTTTATACATTATTGTAAAAAAATGTCTATTGACACCCGCATAGTCATATGTTATTATAATTTAAAAGGTTATTAACGTAAGGAGAAAAACACATGGGGTTGTCGGATAAATTGCGTATATTCGGCGCAAAAACGGGCAAAGCGTTTTTCGGCATGGGCATCGTCATGGCGGCCGTCACTTTGCTGAGTGCGTTTTCTCCGCTTATTATGGCGTTATATCTGTTTTTGCTTGTCATTCCCGTCATCATCACGTTGGGTACGGTATTTATTCTCATTGACGGATACAAAGACTTTTTTTCGTCTTCCACAGAGACGTTTGCGGGATTCAGTCAGACGGCTTATGCGGCAATGCCGTATTTTGCGGTGGCGGCGGTCGTCTTGCTGGCGCTGGCGGGCGTCCTGTTGTTTTTTGATCCCAGAGCGAAGAAAGACAAGGCGAAGATCACATGCTGCGCGGTGATTATCGCGTTGACGGCGATCGTGGCAGTGCTGTCGAGGGCGGTGGTGCAATGAGCAGGCTGAATATCAAGATAAACGGAATAAGGTCTCTCAATCCCGTAGTAACTCTGGACGGGAAAAAGCTGAAGATGAAAACCAACAGCTTCGGCAATTGCTACGCGGACGTCGAAGTCAGGGACGGGGCGCAGCTCAGGCTCGTATGCTGGGACAGCATACTCAGTCCGTTGTGGCTGGTATGGGAGATGATACACTTCGTGCTGAGTTGTTTCGGCATATTCGCGATAGGCAGGGAGAAATTGTTGCGCCCTGTCGATCTGACGATCGTTCTTCATCCCGGAGAAAACGCAAGCGCGCTGATCAGGCTTCTCAACGGCAAGAGCGGAGAAGGACCCGCCGCAGAGCTTGAATGCAATTTTGACGCGGAAATGACTGAGAACCCAAGCATTGATATCGATACGGTAAAAAGAAGGCGCAAGATCGCGCTTCTGATAAAAATAGCCGCATGGGTCGCGATAATCGGTACGGCGATAGCGGTGGCGGCAAATATTTTATAAGTGACGGAGGGATTATGATAACGCTTCAGATCAAAAACAAAATGGTTTCCCTGAGGGGAAGCTCTACTGTCAAAGACGAAAACGACGTCGATAGATTCGTCGTCAAAGGCAAGCTGATTTCGTGGAGAAAGAAAAAACGCATTTACGATATGGAGGGCAATCTGCTCTATACCGTAAAGAACAAACTCATCAAGTGGTGGATGAACAGTTGTTACGTCT
>CALWKV010000073.1 GCA_944381355.1 uncultured Christensenellaceae bacterium
CGGTATTCGGCAACGCGCTGATGTGGCAGACCGATTATTACCACAGAATGGACTCGCACGAAAATATCCTCGAATTTCTCAAAGGCTCCGCCCTGCGCCCGTATTTGGAAAGGCTGGACGGAAGCCAGCAAGAGGCTTTCATCGAACGGGTCACGAGCAATCTGAAAAATTCTTATCCGCGGGAACAAGACGGATCTCTGTTGTTCACGTTTAGAAGGCTTTTCCTCGTCTGCTTGAAAAAATAACGAAAAAAGGCAAATAAAATCCGACCGTAGTCGGATTTTTTATTGACGAAAAACCTTTAAATATCGCTTCTTTCGCTTTTTTTGCTAAATGTTATTTCCTTATTCTTAAAGATATTTGCAACACCGAAACCGATTGCCCCTATCACCGCAAAGACGAGCATCACGATCGGAGCAGCGCCGACCGACAGCTCTATCATCGTCAGTTTGGTCGATGCGTCGAACACGGCGTTCAACAGTATCGGTATTGCGATACCGAAGCCTGCCGCCAATATAAACAGGATTATCGAAAGCACTTTGAGTCTGACTTTGCCCTCTTTGCCGCACAGTCCTACAAGTCCCGCCGACAACATCAGCGCGGCGGCGTAAATCGCGAACAAAGAGATCACCGGCTGAAGCCTTATCAACGGCTTGGCAAACGCGTTTGTCTTGCTGAAGAAACTGTTGTTCGTGAATGCCTTCAGTCCGAAATTGCTCTTCATAAGCAGATCGCTATCTTCCTCGTAATCGTATTGTATATAATACTGTGCGTCGCTGTCGAAATTTTCCTTGATCACGCTGTCATTGACATAATTACCTTTGCCGAGATCGAAATAATACTCGTCGAAAGTCTCGAACTGAGAGAACGAATACTTAAATTCTACGTCTCGGTCACCTGTCTGTTCGTATGTAAGCGTAGTGTTTATCACAGAAGCGCTTGCCGTGCCGAGCACGATCGCACCGGTGACGACTGCCGCAAGACCCGCTACGAGCTGTTTGACGTTTATCTTTCTGCTTCCTGTCAGTTTAACAACAAGCCTGTACGCAAAGAAGATCACGGCAAAAGCGACGATCGTGGCAAGCGCGCCGCCCATACTGACCCGCAGTCCGTCAAAGATGTTTGCAGAGCCTGTGCCCGAAGCGACCGCCCACAGTCCGACAGAGGCGAAAAACGCCGCGGCTATAAGCCCCACGCCCTCTTTGAAGATCTCTTTGAAGAGGTTGATCATTGCAAGTATAAAGACTACCGAGGCGCACAGTATATTGGCGAGCGCGAGCACGCCGAGCACCTGCAAGGAAACGCCGACCGACGAGTCATCGTCGTCTCCCATTCTATACACCGACTGAGCGTAACTGTATTTGAATACATCCACGTCGGACACCAGCGACGATATCTTTCTGCATCCCTTTGAATTGACGGTGATGCGCGCCGACGTGACTTTTGTATATTCGTCGTCATAAAAGATGTCTTTTATATCATAGGTGATTTCGTTATAATCGCTTTCTTTCATGTATTCGCGCGCCTTGTCGTAATCGAGCGTCATCGCAAAAAAACCAATACTTGCGAGGTCGACTGCGCTGAGCTCGACTTTAATTTTGCCGTCAAACTTGATTTCTTCACCGACCATATCGTTGATAAATTCGGTCGCGTCGTAATTGATCACCCCGAAGAACGAACAGATCAGCACGACCGCGGCTATCACGGCAAGCGCAATCCTGTTCACAAGTCCGCCGTTGATGCGCGACAGCGCGGATTTGACCCACGTCATCGTCCCTTTAGATCCCGCTTTGTCTGCTTTTTTCGTGTCGACCGCCTCTGAAGATCCTGTATCCTCACTGATCAGAACTTCTGCTTCTGCCGCTTCTTCTGCCTTGTTGTCGTAAGCCGCTGTCGCGCTTTTCGCGGAAGCGTTTTTTACGTTCTCTCCTTCGCCGACGCTTTTAGTACCGCATACGGGGCAATAGACGAATTCTTCGTCGATCAGCGCGCCGCACTTGCCGCACACCTTTTTGCCGTCGGTCCTGTGACCGCAATAAGGGCAAAAGACGAAAGAATCGTCCACTTCTTTCTTGCAATTTTTACAGTCCATAAAACTCCTCCGACATACCCCTCGGATATACTGTATTTATATAATATACTTTATAAACTGTTTTGTCTATATCTTTTGCGATAAAACCGTACGGAGATAAGTAAAAACTTCCGAGCGCACTCTCGAAAGTTTTATTTACTTTGAATCATTCTGCCTTTTTCGCTCTGAGCAAAGACTTGAGCGCGCGCAGAGACCTCGACGTCTCCTCGCCTTCGTTGACGCCCAGCGTAAATGTCGTGCCGCCGGCGGTCGTCAGTTTTATCACGTCATAAGTGAAACTCGCCGCGCCCTGCTTCGTCTCCTCCGCCTCTGTGAAAATGGATATGATGTCCTTGTAGAAATATACCTTGGTCGAATAAGTCGTCTTGGGCTCTGTCAGACTGAATTCGCAGACGTAACAATGCATTTCGTGCGCCGAAAAATAGAGCTTGACCACTTTGTATTTTTCAGAACGCCACTTGCCGTCCATCGCATCGGCTATAGCGGCTATGCCGTCGCCGAAAACGTACTGTTCGAACGTGATGGGATCTGCCTCTGCAACTTCGTCCTCGTCCACACCGAGATGGTCGAGCGCCTTTTTTTCTGCTCTGAAAACAAAATCTCTGACCTCGGCGTCGATCATCGCGCCCGTTGACACTCCTGACGTCTGCACGTTCAGCTTTTTCTTCTTGAGTTTCATCGTCACAAGCGCGCCTATGATGCCCATCACCGCATAAGCTATGCCCA
>CALWKV010000074.1 GCA_944381355.1 uncultured Christensenellaceae bacterium
TTCTCTCGTCTTGGCAATCTTGTTGCACTCTGCATTGAGCAGATCTTTGAGGTACTCGAACACTTCTTTTTCGTAGTACGCCTTGAGTTGTTCGAGGCTGTCGGCGTTTGCCTGAGCGAGCTGAGCGAAGTAGCTGTCCGCCTTTGATGCGACCGTCTTTACCGCTTCGCCGAGTTTGTCAGAAGCGATACCGTACTGATCTGCGAGCCAGTCTGCCGTCCTCTCCACCGCGACGACCGCGACGAAAATGCCTCTTTCCATAAAGTTGCTTTCTATCGCAAGAGAAGTCTTTGTCAGCACTTCTTCTCTTTGCTTATCCGAATTTGCGACCACGGTTATCCTGACGGCTCCGTCGTTGTCCGTACTCAAAAAGCCGAGCTTGCCTGCTTCTTCGGCGATGACTGCGGCGGCTTCGTCGACGGGTTTGCCGACGACCTCTGTCCTTAGCTCTGCCGAGAGCAATACGTCCGCATCGCCGTTGGAGCTTTTGACCGACGTGACTTTGTTGTCCTCGTCGTAAATTATCTCTACGGACGGATTGATGTCCATTCTCAGATAACCCGCCTCGTATGTCGCGGGAGTGTCGGAAGTGCCGCCAAACATCGGGGGTATGATGACCGCCAAGGCGATCGCGACGACGAGCACCGCAGCTATCGCACCGAATAGATACGGCTTTTTATTGCGTTTTTTCGCGGTGACGAAATCTATCTTCTGCGTGCTCTTTTCGCACTGTTCGCTCTTGGTGATTATGCGGGCTTTTCTGACCTTTTCAGACATAGAAGGGGTCAGCGCGTCGAGTTCTTTTTCAAGCAGTTTTTTGAGTTCTTTCTCGTCCATAGCTCAGCCCTCCTTAAGTTTTGTCTGCAATTTTTTTATCGCGACGTTGTATTTCCAGAGAACGGTCCCCAGCGCCAGCGACAACATATCTGCAATTTCACGGTGTTTGAATCCCCAGAGTACGTGCATTATCACGATCTGTCTCTCCTTGGCGTCGAGCACGGAGTTTATCGCGTCGAACACAGGAGAATCCTGCATCTCGTACGACTTGGCTTCAAACCTGCCCGTCTGTTCGTCAGAAGCGACCACTTCGCGCTTGATCTTCTTGATCTCGTTAAGCGCCGTATATTTCGCTATCTGGAACAGCCACGCTCTCGCGTCCGTTCCCGCATTGTATTTACTTATATTTGCCTTGACTTTCAGGTATACGGTCTGGGTCAGGTCTTCCGCGGTATGGTAGTTTTCGCAAAAGCCGTAGATGAACGCGAAAATACCTTTCACGGTGTCTTTGTACAGCTTCTCGAATGCGGAATTGTCGCCCTTTGCCACTTCCTGCAAGCACAAGTCCAGCTCTTTTTTATCCAAATCCCTCTCCCTGTTCAAATATTAAACAACGATTTTTTTGTTTTTATTGGCGAAAAAATATTTTTTGCCGAAAGTTCACATTGAAGTTTATCACACGACGCGCCTCCAACGCAAACCGAGGCGAGGATGTAAAGCGATTTTTTCTTTTTCAAAGCACGTCGCAGGTAAAATTCATAGCGAAAGAAAAGCTCGCGCGCTGATTTATGTAACAAAATAATTTATTATCGCTCTGCACACGATAACCGTGCGTTGCTCTTTGCGCGCAAGTCTGTTATAATATGGAAAGGAGTTTTTATGAGTTTTTACGACGACGTATATCAGGTAGTGAAGGCGATCCCATGCGGGAAGGTCGCGACGTACGGACAGATAGCGAGGATCCTCGGCTCTCCCCGCGCTTCGCGCGCCGTGGGCTATGCCCTTCACGACAACCCGACCCCGGTGATAATCCCCTGTCACAGAGTGGTCAACCGCTACGGCTCGCTCGCGAGAGCGTTCGCATTCGGCGGGATAGAAGCGCAGGCAGAACTTCTCGCAAAAGAGGGCGTGCCATGCGACGAAAATTATATAGTGGATCTGAAAAAATATCAATGGCAAGAGGGACTCGAGCGGTAGAAAAATACCAAGTGAAAGCGGCTTTCGACGGCAGCGCGGCGGACGTTCTGCGCGCCGCAGGTTTTTCACGCACCTTTGTGACCGAACTGCGCAAGGAAGAAGGTCTTATACGGCTGATACGAAGCGACGGCGGGAGCAAAGTAATCTACGCCGTCGATCGCGTGCAAAAGGGAGACACGCTCGCGCTTACTCTGCCGATATCGCCCGTTGCGTACCCTTCCGCCGACGCGCCGCCCGTATTCGCATACGAGGACGACGATATCGCCGTGGTCGTAAAGCCGTGCGGCATAGCCGCCGTGCCTCTGCGCTCCCACTTCAAGGACAGCCTCGCAAGCATGCTCGCCTGCGTATGGGGAGAGTTCGTATACCGCCCCGTCGGCAGACTTGACAAGGACACTTCGGGACTTATGATAATCGCGAAAAACGCGCTCGCGGCAAGCCGTATGCACGCGCTCCAGCTGGAAGGCGGTATAGATAAGATATATACCGCGCTTGCGGAAGGCGTTCTCCCTGAGAGCGGCGAGATAGACGCGCCGATAGCGCTCTCCGCGGACAGCATACACCGCGAAGTGTCAGAAAACGGAAAGCCCGCAAAAACGCTTTTCAGACGCCTGACCGTAAAAGACGGCAGGTCAGTCGCGCAATTCACTCTGCTGACGGGCAGAACTCACCAGATCCGCGTGCACTCGGCGTATATCGGGCACCCTCTCGCGGGCGACGAACTTTACAACGCGGGCAGCGGCTTTGACAGACTCATGCTGCATTGCTCCTCTTTATCGTTCCCCCACCCTGCGACGGGAAAGAGAATGACCGTTGTCTCTCCTTTCGACCCCTTTTCCGTAGTTTAAAACTCCTTATTTGTTTTTTCAAATTTTCTCAATATTTTACACATACGGGTATCAAATATCCTTTACAACTCACAAACTCAAGCGTACAATATAGTCGGTTTAAAGGAGTAACGGTATGGTAAAAGATCTCACTCAAGGCAAACCCTCCAAAGTCATACTGATGTTCAGTCTCCCGCTGCTGCTGTCAATGGTGTTCCAGCAACTCTACAATATGGCTGACAGTATTATCGCGGGCAAGATGATCTCCAACAACGCACTCGCGGCGATAGGAGTATCCACTCCGGTAACGATGATATACGTCGCGATAGCCGTCGGATGCAGCGGCGGCATCAGCGTAGTCATCGCCAATCTGTTCGGTCAGCACAAATACCGCTCGGTAAAGACGGCGTCCTCCACTTCGCTCGCGTTCATGTTCGCGCTCGCGACAGTGCTGACACTCGTAGGCTATTTTATTTCCACTCCTCTGGTAAAACTTCTGCAGACTCCCGCTTCAATAGAAGGCGACAGCTCTGCGTACCTCAAAATATACACTCTCGGTCTCGTGTTCGTGTTCATATACAATGCGTCCAACGCGGTTTTCATGGGCATGGGCGACAGCGTGACCCCGCTGATACTTCTCATATGCTCGTCGGTAGGCAACGTCATTCTCGACATCGTTATGGCAAAGCCCCTCGGCGTAGCGGGTCTCGCTTACGCGACGCTCATCGCACAAGCGGTCGCGGGCATCGTCGCGTTCGTGCTCGTGATGATCAAAATGAAAAAACTGTCTGACGGCGAAGAAGCCGCACAACCGCCCCTGCCCTACCTTAAACGCACTTTCAACCTGAGACTTCTCAAATCGGTACTCGCGATATCTATACCCGGCGTATGCCAGCAATCGTTCGTATCTATCGGTCAGCTTTTCGTACAAGGACTTATCAACGGCTTCGGAGAACAGACGATCGCGGCTTATACCGCGGCAATGAAGATAAACACGTTCTGCATACAGTGCATAGTTACAATGGCAAATGCCGTTGCCGCATTTACGGCACAGAATATGGGCGCCGGCGATCTGAAACGCGTCAAACAGGGTATGCGTTCGGCAACGGTTCTGCTATGCTCTTTCGCGCTGATAATAATTACATTGGTTGCCGTATTCGCAAAGCCCCTTACCGGATTCTTTATAAATACCGACAGCGGAAATACGATATCGAACAGTGCTGTTATCGACACGGGCGCGAAATTTTTGTGGATAACATGTCCGTTTTACATCTTCATCGCAATAAAGACTACAGCAGACGGAGTAGTCAAAGGCGCAGGCAAACTTCTCCAGTTCATGATATCTACTTTCGTGGATCTCATCCTGAGAGTAGCGCTCTGTTACGCACTCGCCCCGTCGCTCGACTTCCTCGGCGTTTGCATAGCATGGCCGATAGGCTGGGTCATAGGCACAGCGCTCGCGGTCGGATTTTACCTGTCCAAGCGATGGCAGAAAAGTAAATTCGCGGTTTCTGCATAACGCATCATCGCCGTTGCTCCTGCGGGCAGCGGCTTTTTTATGCAACGATATCTTTATCAGGCAAATGCGACAATCGTCTTGCCTTACCCGCTGTCTCACTCCTGTCCCGTTGCCTCCCGCCTTTAGCCTGATACCTTTTGACGCGATAGCTGATCTGCTTCAAACGCGCTAGCGAAAAAGCGTAACGTCGGACGGCTGTCCTTTCATACAATGGAGCATGGCAACGCTGAGTGTGACTATAATAGCGAAAGACGAGGAGGACGTCATTGGCCGCGTCCTCGACTGCGCGCGGAAGTTTGCGGACGAGATAATCGTCGCGGATACGGGGAGCAAGGACAATACTTGCGATATCGCCCGTGCACGCGGCGCGAAAGTATATCATTTTAAATGGGCAGACGACTTTGCGGCGGCGCGCAATTTCGCTTTTTCCAAAGCAACGTGCGACTACGTCATGTGGCTGGACGCGGACGACGTAGTAATCGACGACAACGTCGACAGGATAATCGCCCTGAAGCCTCTGCTCGACACCCGCGATATATGGTATTTCAAGTACGCGACCGCCTTTGACAAGGACGGCAGACCCACGTTTGAATATTGGCGCGAACGCGTATTCCGCCGCTCGTTGGGCGAAAGGTGGACAGATCCCGTCCACGAAGTTTTCCATGCGACCGGGACGCGTGCGTTCGAGAACGTTACGGTACGGCACGAAAAGACGCGTCCGTCTCCGCCAAGGCGCAATCTAGACATATATCTCGGTCTGCTCTCGTCGGGCGCAACGCTCTCGCCGCGTCAGAAGTTTTATTTTGCCAACGAACTGTATCAGAACGGCTTGACATCGCTCGCCGTGCCTGCGTACCGCGATTTTCTCGACTCGGACGGAATGGCGGAAAACAAGGTGCAGGCGCATATAAATCTCGCAAGGATATTTGCGGCGGAAAAGGATCTTAGCGGCTCTCTCGCAGAACTGACGCGCGCCCTCGCAGTCGGCGAGCCGTCTGCAGAACTTTGCGTAGCGCTGGGCAACGCCTTTCTCTCCGTCGAAAAAACGGACGCGGCGACCTTCTGGTACAAAGCCGCGCTCAGACCTCTGCCCGAGACCACCCTCGCGTTCGTAGACGTGTATTGCTACAATTACTACCCTTTGATACAACTGGGGCTTTGCGCGTACAGAAAAGGCGATATAAACGCCGCGATAGACTTCACAACCCGCGCGCTCTCCTATAAAAAAGAGGACGAGATCGCCCTCGGCAACCTCGCCTGGTTCAGAAAATTTCTCGCTTCAAAGGGGGAATAAACGCAGCTGACGTTCATCCTCTATTTGAGTCCGCTCAGCCAGAACATATCATTTTGTCGGCGCTTTGAAATAAAACGCCCGCCCCTCGAACGTGATTATAAGGGTATATTCCGCACTGCCGTCTGCGTAAGTCGTTTTTCCGACGACGGCGTTGCCTTTCTCTCCGTTTTCGCCTGTTATGTTATAGATAGTCGACTCCCCTGCAACGGCTTTCTCTACGGTATAATCGAATACCATTTCTTTTTCCCCGTCCGTAGCCGTCAGCTTGCCGTTTTCCGCCTTCGCAGTCATCTCGAAAATGCCCGCTTGGGGAAATGATTGCGAAAACCTTTCAGAGCATAAAATTACTTCTCCCGTTTCTAACGCCTGCACCCATTTTAGTTGCCAGTCGTAGTTTTCTATTTTGTATTCCTTTGCCTGACAAGCAGCCGCCGTGAGAGCGCAGACGATCACAACGGCAATCGCTATCCAAATAAAAATTCTTTTCTTTTTCAACATATCGGTCTCCTCTGTGTCAATTATTATACCACCGCTATTAACGGATTGCAACCTCACGACCCCGTCGACTTGTACCTGCTCAGTCCGAACGCAAAAAACGCGTAACACGGCAGTATGAAAACAATGCCGATAAGGGGCAGGAAGGCGTACCATGCGTTGTCCGTGCGCCCTATGAGGTAAAGAAACGGATAATACTGGAACAGCGCGATGGGTATCACGTAGGTGAAGAACGAAAGCACGCCCTTGCCGTAGATCGACAGAGGATATTTGCCGAACTCGCGCGTACCGTCCGTGAACACGTTCATGAACTCAAGCCCCTCTATCGTAAAGAAACTTATCCCGGCATAGAGTATGAAAAGCGCGCAATAGACCGCCATGCCGCCGATCACCATAAGCAAGAGTGTCATCACCTTGGCAAACGTCCAGGTCACCCCGCACGTCGGTATCGCAATGCAGAGCATTATCACCGCCTGCAGAAACCTGCCCACTCTCGAAAATTCGATCGTAGAGGTCAGCACCTGCAGAATTACGCTTCTCGGGCGCAGAAGCAATCTGTCCAGCGAGCCGCTTCTTATCAGCTTGGGAAAAGTGTCGAAGCCTCTGAAAAAGCACTCCGAAAGAGAGAACGCGAGCAACACCGTAGAAAAACATATCAGCACTTCTGCAAACGAAAACCCTTCGACTTCGTTGAAGCGGTCGAACATAAAATACACGCCGAAGAACGCAGAGAACGAAACGAGAAACTGCCCCGCCACCGTCATAAAGAACGATGCTTTGTATTGCATCTGCGACTTGATGATTATCGCCACGTACTTAAAATACAGTCTCATATCAGCCTCCCTGCACCACGACTTTTTTCATCGCGCGCCTGACGAGAAGTCTGCCCGCCGCGAACAGCACGATCAGCCATGCGACCTGCAACGCGATAGCTATGCCCGCCTGCACACCGCCCGTGTAGCCGACGTATATCAGAAAGGGCGTATTCTGGACAGAGGCAAAAGGCAGGACGTTGAACACCTTCTGCACCGCCTCGGGGAAAAACGGTATGGGTATCACCGCGCCCGAAAGAAATTCTGTCAGCGTAATCGACAACATCTTGATGCCCTGCGCCGAAACGGTATAGAAAGCAGATATGTAAATTACGAGAGAAATCGACACCTGTACCAAAAATCCCAACACCATAGACACTATGAACAGCGCCGCGTTGAGCCAGCCTGCAGGCAGAGTCATTTTGAAAGGCGCAGGCAGAAAAGCCGCAACCAGCAGTATCGGCATGCACCTGAGAACGGTATTGGAAAGCCTTATCGCCGCGTTCCTCGCAAACCACATATTGTAGATATCGCACGGGCGGCAAAGCTCGTAAGCGACGTTGCCCGAGACTATGCTGTCAAAGATATCCTGCTCGAAAAGCCAAGGCATGAACAGCGCGAGGAACGCCTGCTGCAACCATATATAAGTGGAAAGCTGCGAGAACTCCATCGGAAAAGCGTCGGGATTGCTCTCGTAAAACGCCTTGTACATCAGCACGGACAAAAAACCCCACGCAAACTGCGTGACGATCCCTGCCAGCGCCGCCGCGCGGTACTGAAGCCCTCCGACAAACCTTATTCTGAAAAACGAAAGGTATTGCTTCATATTCTGAATTCCTTATAGAGTGAGACGACCAGCTCGTCCACCGTTGTGCCCTCTACCGAAATATCCTTGATCTCGACCGCGCCCGATACCGCCGCGATCGCGTCCGACACGGATATTTCGCTGCTGTCGATGACTATCTCAGCGTGTCCGCCCATATCCTTGACTACGGTCAGCTTGTCCGATGAAGGTATCTTCTCTCCGACGTAAGATATCGTCAGCGTCTTTTTTCCGCTGTTCCTCGACTTGAGTTCGTCGAGCGACCCGTCCAGAAGTATGCGCCCTTTGCCTATCAGAATGATCCTCTCTGTCAGCGCCTCGATGTCCTGCATATCGTGCGTGGTGAGTATGACCGTGGTCTTGTTTTCTCTGTTGATCGTCTTGATAAATTCTCTGACCGCGATCTTGGACACCGCGTCGAGGCCTATCGTCGGCTCGTCGAGAAAGAGTATTTTCGGGCTGTGGAGAAGCGACGCCGCGATCTCGCACCTCATTCTCTGCCCGAGCGAGAGCTGACGCACGGGCGTCCTGACTATCTCGCCGATGTCGAGAAGCTCCACAAGCTCCCCGTAATTCTTTTTGTACTGCGCGTCGGGCACCTTGTAGACGTTCTTGAGAAGCTCGAAGCTGTCGATGACGGGTACGTCCCACCAGAGCTGCGATCTCTGCCCGAATACAACGCCTATCTCGCGCACGTGTTCCTTTCTCTGCTTCCACGGCACGCGCCCGTTGATCACGCACTCGCCGCCGTCGGGAGACATTATGCCGCTCATTATCTTTATCGTACTGCTTTTGCCCGCGCCGTTTGGTCCGATATAGCCGACCATTTCTCCGTCGCCTATCTTAAACGACACGTCGTCGAGCGCCTTGACGTAAGAATACTCCTTTCTGAAAAGCGCCCTGACAGCCTCTCTGAACCCCGCGTTGCGCTTGGCTACCCTGAAGGTCTTGTTGATGTTTTTGAGTTCTATCATCCGTCTCTCCCCTTTGCGGCACAGCCGCGTTTTTTCGGCGCGCATGCGCGACCGCCGTACGTAAATCGCTGTGCCCGCCGACTCTCTGTAAGAGGCGGCAACTGCAACTTGCACGACTTGTCGCGACGCGCGACTTTTTGATTATAACACTGATTAAATTAAATGTAAAGATAACTAACGATTATTTTTTAATTATTTTCCTCGCTCGAAGTGCACCGGTCTATAATGCCGCGGTCACACCGCCGACTGTCATGATAGCTTTGGTCGCGGGGCGACTGCCGTGGTAGCTTTGGTCGCGGGGCGACTGCCGTGGTAGCTTTGCGTATATATGCTCTCGTCACACGAGCGTAAGCCTTTTTATGCAGGCGGTCGCACCGCTCTGCCATACCGCAGGTTTAACCTACACGGGTAAAGAAATTTTGTTTTACGGGAATGGTCTTTGAATAGCGCGTATACGCTGCAACGCAAGATAACAGAGTTACCGCAACGCACAAAGCGAGATGAATAAAATAAATATACGTCCTGAAGCCCGGGAAGCTGAAAGATATGCCGAAAAGCGGCGCGGCAATGAACCACAGCGTCTCTCCTTTTGTCACGTATTCGACGATAAAACCGATGCCGACCGCAATGCCGACCGCAACTAAAGAGACCGCCGTGCCGAAAAACGCGCGTCCTTTACCTGCGACCGTCGCAAAGAGCGAACCGAGAAAATAGCATGCCGCGCCGAGCGCGACAGAGGCGAGGAACTGCGCGAAAAACAACTCGTGTATACTGCCGAAAGCGACGTCTGCACCTCTTACCGTATAAAACCACCTGACAGTACCCGTTGACGCGAAGATACCGCGGAACAGAGAAAGCGCCGCGATCCATACGCCGAGCACCGTCCAGTCGAAAGCCGCAGAGCAGAAATACAATTCCTTTCTCGAACAGTCGCAGAGGTGGACGGTCTTTGCCGCTCTGCCGCCGCAAAGCGTGGCTGTCCTGTGCAGACCGCTCGCGAAGCAGACCAACGCGAAGCCGAGAGCAAGCGCCGGGAAGGCGTTGAGCGCGCCTCTTGCGGCGGACACACCCTCGCTTTTCGCACCCGTCATTATCATGTCGAAGTCGTCGGTGCGGGTGGATATATCGATATAATTCTCCTCGGACGTTCCTTTTCGTATGTATTCTTCGTATAGCTTTATCTGTGCGAGCAAATCTTCTGCTCTGCCGGGATAATCGAGGACGGGTCCGTCTGCGAGAGAGGGATCTCTCAGCACGTCGAGTTCTCTCTGCGTCTCTGCGCGTTTATTCTCGTAATATGCCGTATCCTTTGCGGGATCGGCGATGTTTGAAGAAAAATGCGAAGCGACGAACAAGATGCCGAGCGCGACGATCAACGTCACAAAAGCGTAAAGAAAAATGTTGAGCGGAGTGGCAAAAAGTCTGCCCTCGCGCGAAAATATCCCCCTGACGCGCCCCTTCACAGCGGTTTCCTCACAAACGTCGCGTACGACACGCCGTAACACGCCGCCGCCAGAACGACGTGCATTGCGAGAGAGATCGCATAAGCCGTTGTCACGCCGTCTTTAAATGACGTGACCGTAAGCCCGAGGAAGGGCACGAAATACCAGACCGTAGGGCTGACGTTGTCGGGCGCGAACACGTTCATCGCGAAAAACAGCCCGAGCGTACATGCCGTGACTGCGACGAGGGGCACGGCGATGCCGACTGCCGTATCCCCTGAAAGCGAAATCGCTATGCCGACGAGCGCGGACGCCAAAAGTCCGACGGCGAATATCCCCGCCGCCTGCGCCGCCCATTGAACCAACGCGGACACGCTGTACACCTCGACGGCGATATGATCTTCTGACATAAAGCGCACTTCGGGCGAAACCGCCGCGCACACAAGCGTTATCAGAGAAAAAAACAAAGGCACGGCGAGAGACGTGAGCGCCGCCGCCGAGTTTTTACCCAGCCACAGCGAGGAACGAGACCGCCCCGTCAGAAATTCCGTCCTGTGCACACCGCTTTTTATGCCGGGGAAAAACCATACCGAAAGGATTATCGCGGCGATCGCGGCGGTTATTCCCCCGAAAAGGAAATACACCTGCATCCAATACGCGCCGCCGTCCGACGAGCTCTCGAGATAATAGTCGTTGCTTCCCGTTCTCGTAGCGAGATAATATTGCGTCTTGGACAACGACATCATCAGGTCGTGACGTTCCGCGTCGGTCAGATCGGGATTTTCGAGCGCGGTCTCTATCATGGTTTTTTGATACGTTAGACTGTCTTCGTCGAATTCCGACCCGAGCGGACTCCTGCCCATACGCGATATCATCACCGCGGTCGCGATCAGAAAGACGACTGCCACAGCGGCGATGAGGATATAAAGAAGCCTGCTCTTGCCGAAGCGCAAAAAGGACGCGCAAAAAACCTTTTTCATCTGACGTCACCGCTCGACGAGACCGTCGACAGAAATTCTTTTTCGAGATCGACCACGGACAGGTCGTCGAAATACGCCTTTATCACGCCGTCGTCGAGTATCGCGGCGCAGTCGCAGACGTTTTTGAGTTCCGCTATTATATGTCCCGATACGAGCACGGTGCAACCCGCGCCAGCCATTGCCTTTATCACGTCCTCGAACAGCTTGACGCTGACGGGATCCACTCCGGAAAACGGCTCGTCGAGTATGAGCACGCGCGGTTTTTTGAGGAGCGCGAACGCAAAATAAAGGCGTTGCTTCATGCCTTGAGAATAATCCTTATACTTTTTAGTCGCATTGTCGGCGATACCTGCGACGCGAAGCACCTCCGCCACTCGCGCGGGCGGCACGTCGTCGCACAGCTTTCTCATAAGTTCGAGGTTGTCGTAGCCGCTGAGTCCGCCATAAAACGCGGGCGCTTCTATCATCGCGCCTATGCCCTGCGGCGCGTCTCCCGGTCTCATCGTCCTGCCGTCGACCGACACGCTTCCGCAGTCGGGAACGATCAGACCGCATATTATCTTCATCAATGTGCTTTTGCCCTCGCCGTTAAGTCCGAGGAGCCCGCATATCCTGCCGTCGCCGACGGTAAGATCTACACACTTCAAGACTTCTTTTGCTCCGAACGATCTTTTTATCCCTCTTATTTCAAGCATAAACTTCCCCTGGTTAAGTTGATTTTATTTTAACATAAACCCCCGTATTTTGCAATACGCATTATTTTGCATGCACGGAAAGTCGGCTTGTCGAACATTTTTTCGTCGACGAAAACGGACGCGGTTATCCGCGTCCGCAGTCATTTTTATTCAGCCGTCAACAGCCGTTGAATGCGCTCGCCTTATCCTTGAGTTGCGGGAGGGAGCAATTTGACGATATAGTTCGTGTCGCCGCACAAAATGCTGACGTACATATCGACGTAATCCGACGGCACTTCAAACAAGTAGAAATAGCACGCCCCGTTATTGTTGCCCACACTTATATCTGCGGCGGATACAAGTCCTCCGTCTTTGATCATCACCAACGAATCGCTTGTCATCTTAACTTCAGTTCCTTCGCCTACGGTGATTCCCGCTCCGCTGAGGATATCGTTGACGTAGTAATTGACGTGTACCTCGAGCGCTTGCGGCAAAGTATAAGTCACGTGCTCTACTTTCCAGTCGGTCACCGCGAATTTGTCGTCGTTGTTTTCATAGGTCGCCAGCACGGCACCGTTAAATTCTATTGCGATCACGGGCGTTTCCATACCTTCGGGCAGTATTACGTCGTCGGGCAATACCATCGGCATTTTTATATCTGCGGCGGCTGCGAGCGAAGCGATCTTGTCGTCCTTGTCAAAACCAAACTTCAGATCGGCTTTCATAGACTCCGCGCTGTACTCCGAGATCATGATAAGCGGTTCGAAAATGCTGTAGTTTGAGATGATATACTCCAACGTAAGACTGTCGGTTTCTCCGTACAGAGCCGCCGTCAGTTTCGCGTTGAGGCCCGCACCGGTAAGAGCGGGTATCGTCTCTCCCGTAGTCTCATCGGTCGCCGCGGGCGAAATTATCGACAGTATCGTGTCAATGCCGAGCATGTCGAATGCCGATCTTGTGAGGGTATCGTAAAGCGTCTCGCCTTCTTGCGGGTTTATCGAGACAGACGTGCCCTCGGGCAATACGGATTTAAGCACTGGATTGAGCGCGTCGGCGATCTGCTGAGTAGTAAGTCCGCTCGCCGTCTGGATCCTGTTCATCACGCTCTTGAGAGAGAAGATGATGCCGTTTTCGCCGAGTATCTTCTCGAGTTCCTTGACGAAATTGTTGATAGTCAGGCAGTCGCCTTCTGCGGGGAAAAGTCTGTTGATCACGTCGGTGACGAACGCCTTGTCCTTCTTGATGAGCGCGTTGACGAAATCTCCGAGCGGCTTCGTCATGTTGTC